>JAHFHK010000003.1 GCA_023246955.1 Candidatus Uhrbacteria bacterium | reverse complement strand
GTTTTGAGTTTTGCGTAGCCGGTTGTATAGCCGTAGTCGTCGCCGATGAAGATCATCTTTCCGTTACTATCGACGCTGACGCCGATACCGCGGGGGACATCTTTGGCGATG
This sequence comes from Candidatus Uhrbacteria bacterium, assembly GCA_023246955.1. GTDB lineage: Bacteria > Patescibacteriota > Patescibacteriia > JACQRZ01 > JACQRZ01 > JAHFHK01. The sequence goes on along the minus strand of JAHFHK010000003.1, from coordinate 48,926 downwards.
AGGGCGCCGAGGACTTTATTTCCCTTCCACTCTTTTTGTGTGCCACCGTTATAGTTCTTGATGTAATCGGTCATTTCGACGTTTTGCAGCTTTGCTACGTATCGCAGCGTTGCTGCTAACGTGTCTGTATCTACCGCAGTGATCTTTGATGTGCTCTGCGAAATATGGCTCATAGGCCACCTCCCAATATTAAAATTTTCAAATAACGAATATGTCCCTATTCTTGCAGGAAAATACAGTTTTGTCAATAGCCAGCGGGGGCGTGGGTTTTGGCTCGTTTTGGGGTATAAAAAAGAGCCCTTTCATTCGAAAGGGCTCGGAGGGGCGCGCCGATACAGCCAGCGACACTCATTGAAATCGGAGTACGCCGACTATGCTAGCGCACTGAGTAAATTCAGGGGGCAGTCAGGAGTCCAATCCACCAGTCGAACTGGTGGTCAGGCCGCCAGGGGCGGTTAAGAGACCAGCAGGACAGTGTCAACATCAGCGGGAGAGGCACGCACCCTGACCACCGCCCGAGCCGCCGGCGGAGAGCCTGCTCACGTCGAGCCCGTACGCATCACCATAACCGACGCTCACGAAGAGGCCATCAGACGCACGCATTGTGTCCGTGCAATCCCATTCACCTTCGAGAAGACGTACATTATGTTCTCGCAGCATTATGGCGTGGTCGTATGGTATTTCCACTGGCCTGCGCCTGCGGACGAGGGTAGGATCGAATCCTACTGTTTTGGCACACTTATTGAGTACCGTTGTTTGTTGCCCGTGTTTTTTACCTTTTGTCCCTTCGACGCACGCTTTTGTTACGAATTGCCAATGACATGATGGTATCGACTCGGTATCGTAGAATACTTCGTTGTTTGTATACCAACAGTTACTGTCTGCAGCCGAACAAAACAATTTTCCTTGGCTGTGCGCTATCATGTCGGGAGCGACATGCTCTTGAAGCGCTTTCATGGTGAGCGGAATATCTTTGCCTGCCCGTTTCAGGAACGGTATTCGGAGTATGAGGAGCCAACCACTTGCACTTACCTTTCCCTCTTTAATATGAGAGAGGAACTTTGCTACGTCGGGCTCTTGGCATTTGTCCCAGAGCGCTTTCAGGATAGATACACGGTACGCATCCGGATAGGATGCTAATGTGGTACCGTCGTTCAATGTGAATGCACGGGTTACTCCATCGATACCGCAGAAGTTAGCGCCAAAGAGTGTGCGGAGTGATTCATAGTGTCTCGCTTGTTCTTCTATTGCGCTTGGCTTCGGTGGATCTGGTACGATAATCACCAATGGGCCGTTGCTCGGTAGGTTTGTCGGAATTAACGTTATGCTGGGTTGAGGTCTCTGTAGACCTGCGAGGAGGCGATCCAGCGTATCAATAGATACTCGATCGTCTACTAATTCGTTGATGATCTCCCCTAGTGTTCCTTCGAGTGGTGGATAAGGGTTGATCGCGTAGCTGGGGTCTGTGTGTTCTGACACTCCCCGCACGCTATGATACAGTGCAACACCGACTGAACGCATTCCTTCTTGCCAGTTACTCGTGTTCCCACCCGCCACGAATGCCGTGGCTTCTGCGTTCTGTGTGAGGTGAAAGATGGGGTATGCTCCGCTCCGTCCGTATTCGTTATGAAATGTTCGGAGTATGAGCGGGGCATACTCGCGTAATGTTTTTTCCGTCTGTTCACTCATGAGTTGTGTTTTCCTTTCAATGAACGATATACTTGTCCCGATACTAGCAGAGATATGTGTGGTTGTCAAGGTCAGTTTTGGTTATATTTTTGGGTTTTTTGGGAAGTCGCTCTTGCATAGCGTGCGTAAAGAGCCCTTTCATTTAAGAGGGCTCGGGGAGGGCTCCAACGGGATCGACGTAGTTTGGTAGGGTGGTTATAGGCATTGTTTTAGCAGATCGAGGAGCTCGTCGTCGTAATGAGATGAGGCGTACTGCACCATGCCCTTATACGAGGCGATGATTGCGCATGTAGATGCATACGAGCGTTTTCCTGTGCTCAACTCGTTGACCGCCTCCTGGACTCGTCGCTGCATACGTTTTCGAGAAACGTGGCGTAGTCTCCTTCCGTCGGGGTACAGTACGTGACCGAGGAAATCTATGCCGTAGCGGAATGGGTGGAGGTGGATTTTATTCGGATGGAGGGTAAGGTGAAGGCGGGTCTTGAGGAATGTGTCGATTTGGCGGTAGCAATTCACTAGATATTCCCGGGAGGGATGTGTGAGGAAGAAGTCATCGCAATAGCGAATGTAGGATGCGGGGCGCAGGATTTCTTTGACGAAGTGATCGAAGGGGTTGAGGTAGATGTTTGCGAAGAGCTGTGATGTGAGATTCCCTAGAGGGATGCCGGGCGAGAAACTATCGATGATATTTCGCAGGAGCGTGAGCGTCTCTGTGTCGATGATATTTTTTTGAAGTATGCGTGTCAGTATATCGTGATCGACGGATTGAAAATATTTTTTGATGTCGCATTGCAGGACCCATATCTCTCCTTTGGTTTTTTGGGAGAGTTCTCTTAATTTCTCATGCGCACGGAGCATCGCTGCATGCGTCCCCTTTCCTGTCCTGCATGACCAGGTATCAAAGATGAAAGACCGTTCGAATAGGGGTTCGATGTGACGAACGATAGCGTGGTGTACGATTCGATTGCTTACGGTCGCTTTGTGGACTATGCGCGGTTTTGGATCGCAGACATGAAACATTGTATACTGGTCGTGCGTCCATTGTTGCGATACGAGTCGTGCGCGAAGATCGAAGATATTTTTCTCGATATCGTATGCGAATTCTTGCACGTCTGGGCGATTGCGTTTTCCTCTTTCAAATTCTCGCCACGCAGCATAGAGGTTTGCGAGGCTTATTATTTTTTCAAATAAGGTACTATGTCTACCCCCCCCCAACGGAACACTGTCCTTTTCTCGCGTTTGTTTGATTTCTTTTGTCGGTGGCATATCTATGCAAAAAAATTTCCGAAAAGTGACCGCTATACCATAGCACACAAAGTCTCTGATTCATTGCTCGAACTTCTTACCGTCATTATGCGCGCGCAGTATTTGAGCCGAGAGCAGGCTCGTTTTCAGCTCATACAGGTGAGTCCACGCCTCGATGAGGTGAAGATCTTGATTCGGCTGAGTGCCCGTCTCCGTATTATCCCCGAGAAAACGTATCTTGATCTCGAAGAAGAGCTCGACGAGGTTGGCAGAATGCTCGGTGGATGGATCCGTTCGATATAGACGACCCCTGCAAAATCGCGCCTTTTCATTTCACGGGCACCCATCGAATCCACTCAACGTATTATCCATACGTTCCCTGGATTCGATAGCCCATTCAATGAAAATCCATCAATTTTTCAGAGGTCTTTTCCATGAAAAAAGAGTCCTCCGTATGAAGAAGGACTCCCTACGATCGTTGTCGACACTTCGGGAGAGGCACGCACCCTGATTACCGTTCGAGTCGTCGGCGGAGTTCCTGTTCACGTTGAGCCCGTTCGCATCACCATTACCGACGTTCACGAAGTTGCCATTAGACGTACGTCCTTCATATCGCGCATCCGTATTCGTGGCGAGATGGGTTTGCTGGATGTTAATCTTCCTTGACCCCCTCGCCTGAGAAAAAAACGATACGAAGCAGTGTTGACAATCGTATCATGACGGTAAACCAGTCCACAGGATGTGGTGATTCTATAAACCATCATTCATTTAGTATAGCGCCGAGGAGGTTCAAGGGATAGTTTATGGTGCTTATGCGACTTACATCACACGCAGTTTTTCATATTCCTCTACAGAAATTTCTATGTCTCTCAGGATAGTGCGAAGAAGACCTCTGCTTATCTCGTCATTACCATGAATAGATACCACCGTTGTTTTTCCGTCAGACATTCGACTAAGAAAATGATGGCTCCCACGAACGCGGATAACTTCAAAATCAAGCTCCTTCATCATCTTTAGTAGCCTCTTTCCTGATACGAGGTGTAGCGGTGGCATACTGCTATGCCATTTTAAAATCTAATTGCTGCACTCCTACCAACTGGTTTTGCGTAATGTGATCTTTGAAAATGTCCTTCTCAACTTCTAGACACAGAGCCACAACTTCTTCAAGACGCTCGTACAATACTGGTATAGTTTTTGCCTGCGTGTAGCATGAGCGTAGAGCAGGCACAGTGCCGACGTACATGCCATCTTCATCACGCTCTATGACAACGGAAAAGTGGTAAATTTTTGATGATTTTTTCATATTGCAACCATTATTATTATTGATACTACCACGATGACAGATTGTTTTCAAGAAAACATTCACCAATTCGACGCGTGGTATAAAAAAGAGCCCTTTCATTCGAAAGGGCTCGGGAGGTGCACCGACGGGGTCGGTACACTGAAGGAATTCAGGGGACAGTCAGGAGTCCAATCCACCAGCTGGCTCGCTGGTGGTCAGGCCGCCAGGGGCGGTCAAGGGTCCAGCAGGACAGTGTCAACATCAGCGGGAGAGGCACGCACCCCGATCACCGTCCGAGACGTCGGCGGAGCGCCTGAACACGCCGAGCCCGTACGCATCACCATCACCGACGAACACGCAGCCGCCATCAGACGCACGCGTATCCGTCCAATCGTACTCATTGACGAGGAGGCGCATGTTGTGTGCACGGAGTGTCACGAGATGATCGTAGGGTACTTCGACAGGGATGCGTCTGCGGGTTAGCGCAGGGTCGAGACCTACTTTTTGAGCATAGGCGTTCAGTGCGGTAGCTTGCGCATCGTGATTCACGCCTTTGGTTCCTGGAGTACATGCCTTGGTGACAAATTGCCAATGGAAGCTAGATATCGCCTGAGTGGCATAGAAAACTTCCTGTGGATACCAGCTTACCTCATAAAGAAGCTTCCCTTGCTCACACTTGAGCATATCGGGAGCGATGTGCTCCTGGAGGGCTTTCATGGTGAGCGGGATTTCTTTCTCCTCATTTGGCTTCTTTAGGAATGGTATCCTGAGGATGAGGAGCCAGTCGCTTGCGTTTACTTCTCCAGCTTTTATCTTGGAAAGGAATGCGGCGATGTCTGGTTTTTGGCAGTTATCCCAGAGGGCCTTGAGAGTGGCTCCATGGAGTCGTTCGTGGAAGGATGCCATGGTGTTCCCTGGCAGAACCCCATTTTGAGTAGTGAACGCACGGGTTACCTCGTCGATACCACAGAAGCCTGTGCCAAAAAGCGTCTTGAGTTCTGTATAGAACTGCTGGTACTGAGTATGATCGGCAGCCTCGTCTAATGATATATTTCCTGGTTTTGGCGCCGGGGGGAAATATATAGCGGGGGCGGGAAATAGTACCGTCGTTACTGGAGTTGTTGCGGGGAGGGGCATCGCGCCTTTTGGAGGTTCCGGAAGATCCAGTGCTGTGCCAGTAGGTACCATGGTCTCCACTGGACTTGTGGTAGCGGGATCTTCTTCCGGCAGTGGTTGCTCGCAGAATGCTATCATGGCGTTAATGAGCTCTTCTACCTTTGGCTCCATTTTGAATGGAGGTCCTGAGGGGTGCCTTCCTTGAATATTCATGATTATTCTCTCGCTTTCTTTTGATTTTTGAAGGAACTATCTTTGCGCAGATACTAGCATGGATGGGATGGGGCGTCAAGGGTCTATTCCACTGTAGCCCTGATACGTCTCACTCCTGCACCACAGGATTCTTCTTTGACGATGTGGAAGATGCCGACTCTTGCGGTGTTGTCGACGTGGGGGCCTCCGCAGAACTCTTTGCTGACGGCTGATTCGAGGCTCTGGCCGGCGAAGTATACTTTTACGGTTTCGGGGTACTTTTCTTTGAAAAAGTAGAGGGCGCCGGTTGTCTTGGCTTCTTCGAGGGGCATCTCCTGATATTGCATGGGGAGGTGCATCATACTCCATTCGTTGACGCGCTTTTCGACTTTGGTGATTTCCTCATCGGTCATCTTGCGGTCAAAGTTAAAGTCAAAACGTAGTCGCTCGGCGGTGATGTCTGATCCCATCTGGTGTATTTCGTTGCCGAGTGTTTCGCGCAGTGCCTGCTGGAGAAGATGGGTGGCGGTGTGAAGGCGTGTGACGATGGCGAGCTCTTCTTCGGTGCCCGCCTTCAGCTCTCCTGTGTCGAGGATGAGTCCGTGGCCACCGAATTTCTTTTCTTGTCCTTGGCGAGAGATTTCCTGATGCTTGCGGAATTCTTCTTCAAAATCTTCGCGCGTCAGATCGTCCGCACGTGTTCCTCCCATTTCTTTGATGATTTCGTAGGGCAGCCCAAAACTCTCGTACAGTTTGAACGAGGAGGCTGCATCGAGGAATGCGACTTTTTCGAGTTCTCGAACACCGCGCTGCAACGTTTTTGTGAACTTGTCGTATTCTGCCTGGAATACCTGCATGATTACTGACTCTTCGCTCGTAAGTTCGGGATAGTGGGCGCTGTAGTTCGCGATGACGGTGGCGAGGACTTGCTTCATGATCTCGGGAGAGAGGGCGTGCTGATGTTCGTATACCATGGCGCGGCGCATGAGGCGGCGAAGGATATATCCTGCCCCCTTGTTACTAGGGCGTACTCCGTCGGCGATGAGCATGGCTGTCGCACGTCCATGATCGGCGATGATGCGCTTGATACGTACGTCGAGCGACTCTGGAAGTAGTGCGATGAGCGGGGTGAATAGATCGGTTTCAAAAAGATTCTTTGCATCTTGCGCGATCATACAGAGGCGCTCGAGTCCCATCCCCGTGTCGATGCCAGGAGTTTCGAGAGGTTTGAGCGTCACGCCCTCTTTCTGCTCGATGAGCTCTTCGCGTGATCCACTGCAATAGTATTCATTGAATACAATGTTCCAAATTTCTACGTCCTGTCCGTTGGTGTTCGTGCAATATATTTCGGTCGATGGTCCGCAAGGTCCTTCGGTGCCCGTAGGTCCCCAGAATACGTCCCCTATCCCCTCTTCGCGGATATCGGAAACGCCCAGCTGTTTCCATACTGTCGCTGATGCCTCATCCTTTGGCACACCGTGCGATCCTTCGAAGATTGTCACATACTTAATCGTGAGTCCGATTTCTTGGGTGATGAATTCGAATGCGTACCGGATTGCGGGTTCTTTGAAATATCCTCCAAAAGAAAAGTTTCCTACCATTTCAAAAAATGTGAGATGCGTCTCGTCCCCTACCTCGTCGATGTCGGAAGTACGGAAGCATTTTTGGATGGACGCCGTACTCTTTGACGAAAAATCTTTCATGGCGTCTGCTTCGCCGGTGTAGTATTTTTTGAATTGCTGCATTCCTGCGGTGGTGAGTAGCACCGATGGGTCGTCAGGAAGGAGTGACGAAGATGGGACTACTGCGTGTCCTTGTTTTTGAAAATATGCTACGAATTTTTGTCGGATATCACCTGATGTCATCATATATTATTTACTGGTTATAACTCCGCCGCCGAGCATCTTTCCTTTGTCGTACAGCACGATCGCCTGTCCTTCGGTGATGGCGCGGATGGACTCCTCGAATTCAGCCATGAAGGTTCCGGGAGCAACTTCGCGGATCGTCACATCATGGAGGGGCTCTCGGTAGCGTGTACGCGCTTTGCACTGTAACGGAAACACAGGGAGTGGAGCAAGCCAGTTCACTGTATCAAACTGCAAGGTTTTGGCCAAGAGATGTTCCGGCTCGGTTTCGGGGGCGACATAGACGATATTTGCCTTCATGTCTTTCTTTGCGACGTAGTAGGTATGTTCCCCACCGCCAAAACCTAGGCCATGACGCTGGCCGATGGTATACAGTGCCGCGCCGTCATGGGTACCGACCTGCTTGCCGTCGAGGGTACAGAGGGGTCCTGGTGTTGTTGCGATTTTTCCTTTGAGGAAGTCCCGCATGCTGATCTTGCCGATGAAGCATACGCCTTGGCTATCTTTCTTGTCCCAGTTCGCGAGGGCGTGTTTCTTTGCGAGGGTGCGGACTGTGGGCTTCTCGAGATCGCCTAAGGGAAAGAGACAATATGGGAGTACTTCGGGAGAGAGCGCCCAGAGGAAGTAGGATTGATCCTTGTTCGTGTCGTGTGCTTCGTAGAGGCCGTGGCCGTCTTCGGTGTGCTGAATGCGGACGTAGTGCCCTGTGGCAATCATGTCGGCACCGTGTTCGCGGGCTTTTTTGAAAAATGCATCGAACTTCACGAAGCGATTACACATCACGTCGGGATTCGGTGTTCTTCCGGCTGCGTATTCGCGGGTCATGTAGTCGACGACTTCTCTTTGGTACACATCACGAAAATCCCATTCTTCAAAGGGGATACCGAGTGTTGCGCATGCGGCGAGGGCATCGCGCTTGTCTTCGCGCCAGGAACACCGTACGGCGTCGAGATCATCGGAGAGCGCTGCAGGTCCGTAGTCTGCGTCGTATTGGCGCATAAAGACGCCTATGATGTCATGGCCTTGTTCTTTGAGGATGGCGGCCACTGTCGAGGAGTCGACACCACCGGACATGGCGACGAAAATGCGCTGTTTGGGGTTTTCCTGATTGTTATGAGGGATGGGCTGATTCATGGGGGCAGTGTACATTATTCGGTTTGATTTTGGAAGAGTGGGGTGTGTCGGGGGCGTATCTTGCGCAAAATAAAGACAGACGAGATTGATATTTCCCGTCTGTCCGTTTTTTATTTGAATTTATTTGAAAGTATTTACTACTTTCGCGGCGATCGAAGGATTTGCCGCTACCTGAGTGTATACATCGCCGGCGCTCATATCGCCCAGAGGTCGTCCTACGAAGGTCGTTTCTACAACGCCAATGCGGTTGCGGTCTTGCTTGAATGCATCCGCGAGGACGAATCCACCGAGGGGAGCACTGGTCTGAACAATGAATGGATCATTGATCTTATACACTCGCGTTCCCTCAGATAGGTCACCGATATGCTGCATGGTTGTAACGTGTTCACTGAATGCTTTCACGTCGGAGAGGTCCATATTCACTGGCTTCACGAGCATATACATGCCCTGAAGGTTGACTGGCCCTGGTGCACTGTTTGTCACTTTCATTTCTGCAATGCGTACCTGGAGCATTCCTTGATCCAGAGGATTTTGGGATGGTATTCCTTCTACGCGTACTTTATCGCTTACGACGCTCCAGCTTTGTAGCGGGATTGGCGCAATGGCGTTAGTGATCAGTGGCGGGGGTGGTGCGGGTGCTTTTTGCAAAGCTACCGGTACTCTTTCTTCCAGGCTTTTTATCTTTGCCTTCATCGCTTCCATTTCATAGAATTGCGAATTTCCTCCGCAACCCGTCAGAACACTCACTATCACTATCGCTATCGTTATTGCTACTTTATTCATTGTTTTCTCTCCCTTTTTTTGTTTGTATTTGGCAATGAATTCGCTCGTATGTATACCATGAATAGCTTATTTTGTCAAGGGTTTTGCATAAAAAAGCCGCCATATTTCTCATTATGAAAAATATAGCGGCATGTATGGCTTATTTAGGCACTGGGCGATGGGCTGGGCGATGGAGTGAGCGGTATCACCGTGAAGGAGGACACATTCTTCTCTCCGTGCTGGTAGGTCGAGTCTTGATATCGTTCGACCGGGGTCATGTAAACGGAAAGTTTAAAGGATGAGGGCATCCATGAGTCTTCCTTCAACTCTGGATTCGGAGAGAAATACGCTCGTAGTACCACGGGAGTATCTGTCGGTATGATGAGGTCCTGTGCGATGCGGTATACCCCTCGGCTTTCCGCGTCTTCTGCTAGCGTTACTGGATGCGATCCATTCAAGAGGGTTAGTTTGGGCGTTGCTGAAGAATATCCTTCTTCGACGACCATCATCATGTCTCGTATGTTTACTCCAGTGTATATATCACTGACCCCTCTCAGCGTTATTTCCGCTACCGATTCCGGATATTTCCAATTCAGATCAAAGGTCTGCGTTAGGGTATTCGTCGTTATCCTGACGTACTTGTATCCCTTACTCCATGAGAGCTGACTCGCCCCTTCTGTTACCGGGGACGTAGAGGAGACAACCGTCGGCGGGGACGCTTCGGTCGGAGATTGAGAAGGTGTAGGCGAGGGCGTTGGTATCGGCAGTGTTGGATGGAAGAAATCGTCATCACCGAATGGAGAGGTACTTGTTGGCACCGCTGATGCAATAGGGAGTTTGTCGAGCACCTCTCGAAAAAGATCGATGGGTACCGAGTCTCCATTTTTTTGCAATACTGCAATCCTGGTCTCCAGCACTGCGATTTGTTTTTGGACATCAGCAGGTATTGCCGTGGTGCCGGGTTGTGTTGCCTCTGCGATTTTTTTCCATGCTTTCACTTCATCCTGGAGTCGAGCAATCTCGCCGAGATTTTTGGTATTGGCATCGGTTAATGTTTCTACCATCTTTTGCAGACCCGTTATAGTTGCATTGAAGCCTTGCGTTACCACGTCATCCTGGGTTTGCTGTGCAAGCGTCTTTGTCATGCTTGCCGTGAGTGGTGTTGGCGGGGTCGAAAGATTCGTTCCCTCCCCACATGCCGTCAGTATCGCCATTATTCCTAGTATTACTGTTCTTTTCATGGTGTCTTATGTCTCCCTTTTCTTTTTTATTTTCAATGAATCTGGGTGTATATATACCACGAATCGCTTATTTTGTCAAGGGTTTTTATAAAAAGAGGGATAGCTATATATTAGCTATCCCTATCATTGATTCGTGCGGAGTGAAATTATTTCACTCGTATACTCCATATATCGCCGTCGTGGATATATGTTACTATGTCCCCCCAGCGTGATAAAGGTCTGTCGGTTTTTATACCCTTGTCTTTTATTTTGTTCAGAGCACCATTCGTGGGAACGTAGATATTAAGTTCACCGTCCTCTTCTATGACTGCGGCTACCCCCTTTGGGAGAATAACCGTGTTGAGCTCAGGGCTATCCTTCTCACGCTTCCAGAATACATACTGTTTGTATACTCGATCCATCGTGAGTTCAATCTTGTGATATCTTCCCGATCGATCGATGGCGATAATGACTATGAAACGATTACCCGCCTTTGCGTTAATGGGCTTCATGCCATCAAGCTCATGCACACGAATATGCGCACATGATGCCGCCTCGAACGGAGCGATCACATAGGTTGCCCCCATGGCATCCTGAATACCTACTCCGTCATACCAACGGGTTGCATTCATCATCGCTCCCCATGTCTGCCCCATAGACAGTATGGGCTTTCCCAGTATCCTGAACACTAGCTCACTGAGTCCCTGCTCCGTAACGGCGAACATGCGGTCCTCATACCATACAATGCTATGTGGTTGGATCGGACATGAGAGAGGCTGTTCTTGAAGACTCACTCCGTTCATGAAGGAGAAGAGAAATTGTCCGTTATTTTTCTCTACCTTCACATACCCTCCATGCACCGCTACCACCTCAATATCTAGTGAGGTGGTTCTCCCTATTTCTCGCTTTGTACCGAGATGCAATAGTTTTCCTGATTTCGATAGCACAATGCCGTTCGTGAAAATCCTTATAATAGGATCTCCAACACCACTCAGTAGCTTCTGATACGTCAGGAGCCCAGAACCCGTTACCACGGCACGGAGCGTCTGTATTGCAGGTGTTGGTATATGAGCGATGTCAAACGGTGATGGCGGTATCGTTCGTTCACCCCTTTCGAAGGTAGCGACGTACCAGTTGAGGAGACGATTCGGGATGCATGCAAAGTCGCGTACTGCACTATTGAGACGGATATCCGGGCGAAATACTGAAGCATTTTCTTTCATGCGTCGTTCCATCTCACCAGGCTTATACCCATCTAACTTACCTTTATAGGGATGAATCCCCGTGAAGAGCTGGAATGTTACTATTCCCCATGCATACCAATCGGTACGTTGATCAAAGACCCGCGAATGCCAGTCACGAATTGATGGCATAATCACTGTCCCTTTCCATTTCCCGATAGCCCATGAGTCTACGTCGATTGCTCTTGGTGCTGGGCCGTCTTTCTTACTCAATGCAACAAGCCAATTAAGCTCGTTGGGATCGACCAAAAGGGCGTTCTTGCCGTGTGCGAAGATACAAACATTACGCATACGATCCGCAAGCACCAATACGTCATCATCACCGAATGCCTCACGAGTACGAAAATCATTCGTAAATACGCGCGATAGTGGTTCTCCTGCGGCATGGGCCATATAGAATCCTATCGGGTTTCCTGCTTTGTTCATCACAAGCCCCTTGGGCTCTATAATATATTCGTGCGCAAGCCGTGAAAGTAGTCGTATCTTTTCCGGCATACCCTCGTTCTGCATTTTTTTGGGATCGGTGTATATCTTTATGACGGTATCGCCTTTTTTATAGACGCTCCCCTCTCCTCCCGTTGTGATATAGTCACTGGTACGTAGTGTTAGCGCACCTCTATGTTCGAGTATTACCTCGCGATTAGCCATATGTTGTATCCTCCCGTAACTGTATCTGATTATTGTACACCACCGCATAGGCTATATCATCAATGGGACCTTTACCCATCTTCTGAAAGTCTTTAATGCCACGAATCATTCGTCGCTTTGCAAACTCACCAGTAGTGTTCTTAAACCGCATGAATGACTGCACCGCTTTGCTCCATTCCACGGCATCGATTTGTGTCACCCCATCAGAAAATACTGCGACAAACTCTAACTGATCCATCTCTTTTTCTGGAATACTCAATGTATTTCCTGCGATGCCCGAATCAAGAGATAGCTCTCGGCAATACCCCTTTCTTAGTGTCCCATCTGGGTTATATATATTACATTCCAACCGTAGTGATGGTTCGTTATTTGCGCCATGGGCTGCTATAAAGCTGCTCAGCTGTGATTCCTCGTATGCCGGATAGAATGGCATATTGTTCCCCCACTCCATACGGAATACTTTTATATCTCCCGTTCGATACTTCAGCGCAACAACTCCATCCCCTCGTATATTGATAACCCCCCCGCGAGGAGTCATATACACATAGAGACATGTTGCCAGCATATCACTCTGCTCAAGGCCGAGGAGTTTTCGTGTGACACTGAGTACTCCTTTTTGTCGTTCGTTTATTTCTTGAGCACCCATTGTCACCCCTCCCTGACTTGCAAGCATAAGTATATGATGCTCCCGTATCGCTTGGGCAGTAGACAGTGCTATGATACGTGCGCCCACATCGGTATTTCCTCCCGTAGAGCACCCATCAGCAATGACTGCGTATGCGGCTCCCATATGGAGGCCAGAGATAGCATAATCCTGACACGGTTTTCCGCTTACGAGGTGTGCCTGACCAATATGAAAATAATGGTCCGCGGAAAGTTCCCCTCTATTGATTTCGTCCATTTTTTAGTCCTTTTCCTTTCTTTATTCTTGAAGAAAAAAAGCGATGGAGAATGTTCCCCATCGCCATTATGTCAGATACGACCCTCTATTTTAGATGGTCGCAGAAATGTGCTGGCTTGGTCCGCCTGTCCCCAATGCCTGGCTTTGGCTCGATATTGACTGGGAAATAAATCCTGCAATCTTAGCCAGCTTTCCTTTCGTCACGTCACCGGCATCAATGTAACTGTCAAGTCCTGCGTCATTCTTGAAACTCTGTAGTTCAGAAGCACATCCACTTGCATTGATCCCTATTAATAGCGATACCAACGACTCAACCAGTTCTCCACTGACTGCCTTTTTGATCTCTTGTGCCACCATTGACACAGAAGTCTTCGAATCATTGTTCGCGCCGTCAGTGACCGCTATAAATATGGCATTAACGCCAAAATCTTGATCGGTCAATTGTTTGCCATAGAGATTCATGGCGGCAATGCCCGAAAAGCACGCATCGTAGAGCGGCGTTGCGCCTCCGGGATTGATTTTTGGATACGCCTGCGGATCAATTTCCGCAAGTGGCTTGAAGCCGTGTATCTCATCAACTCCTCTCATACTCGAGAAGAAGATCACTCGCACCAGTAGATTGTCCGACCGAGGAGACTTTTTGCAAGCTTCAACGGCAGTTGCCAGCATCATGTCTAGCTCACTTGCGAAGCCGCTCACCGATCCGGTTGTATCCACCGCAATAGTGACGAGCGTATATTCTGTAGCACCCAGGTTATCGATCCTGGCTCCTTGGAAATTAAAATTTCCCCCCAAGGCGTGGGTTTGCATGTCTGATTGGGTTCCGAGTCTTGGCATTCTTATTTTCCTCCCTAGCTCAGAAATTCAATAGAGGTGGTCAGCGTCATGCCTTTTGCTTCCATCTCTTTTAGAAACGCTTGTCCAATTGCGGGAAAGTCAGGACCATTTCCGACTTGGGAAACGGAACTCGTACAATCGGTCAGGACGTAAAACTTTTTTAGTTGATCCGGACCGATATGTTGAGCGATCTGGGTCACTGTAGATTTTACGCAATGGCTCAATGCCTCTCCTGCAACTGCCACAATATCTGCATTCGCTAAAACGTCGAGAAATGCCGTGTTGAGACTCGTTGAAGGATCTGTGGCATCTACCACTTCTGCCTGCAACGCACCGTAGTGCTCGGTAAACGTATTTGTTCCCTTTGTCACAAAGTCGACATTCGCGTACTCAGTACGCTCCCATCGTTGCAACACTGCCATGAGGTCTGCTTGCACATTGTGACCGGGAGTTCCGATGAGACAATGCTCAGGCCACACCATCAATGGATAGTTGCCTTGGACTTCAAGAGCACGTGCATATTCTAGCATCCTTGCTCGAAAGTTCGGGTTTCTCGGCGTCCAGATACCGTTCTTGATATCGTCAGCCGATATGATCGTGAATGGACCGGGAAGATTACCGTCTTGATCACGCCACATGCCTGGATGCCCCACGTCGATGACGCGGTGCGAGTCGAGGGTCACGTGGATATCGTCCAATTTATGGCCAACGCGCTCGATCATGGCTGCCAAACGGCGCATGTCTTCATTGGCACCAGAGACCGGCAACGCCGATCCAGGGCTGTCCATGAAGTCGTTTTGTGGGTCAATAATGACCAGGTGTACTTTCATGCTATTACTCATATTTTCTCTGTATTCTCCTGAATATTGCTTCTCGATAGGGACCTTTATTCCCGAAAGCTCCTTTCAGACTTTCCTATGAATTTTCAAGGTAACTCCTAGAAAATAGCACAAGAGGAAATATTGTCAAGTCTAATCGATCTCTTCCTTCTTGTCGCGGATAAACTGGAACCAATCTTCGGTTATTTCGATGAGTGCCTGGAGTGGAAGCTCGATAAGGACGTCCAGGACGAAGACGAAGACATTGACCTTGGAGACATTCGATGAAAGCCAGCGACCTACCTGGACTATGGGAAGAAGGAGCGGGTCGAGGAATACTCCAAAAAGGCTCGGCTTTGCGGTGGTCATAATGAGATCCTTGACCGAGCGACGGAGCGTGATTCCAAAGAACGTGATGAGACAGAAGAAGAGTACGAATACGACGCCACTCATTGCGTTGAATTCAAATGCGCGCAAGAACCATGCAAGCAACGTGAAAGAAAGTCCAAACATCACCACGTAGAGAAGGGTGAATAGGACGTATAGCGCTACGTTTGTTTTGGCGGCAAAATAGTTGCGAGGGACAAATACTGTGCGCTCCTGATCTGCATATACGATTTCCTTTACCGCCTGCGATATACGATCGGTATTGTCTTTGCCGGGAAAGCGTGTTGACAGCGCTATCACTGCCAGGAGAACAGGGGGAAAGAGAACGTTGATGCTCAGCGGGAGAAAACGGATGTGGTGCATCACGAGCAAGTCGTAAGGAATCTCTAGCCCCATACCGAGCACCATTTTGGTACAAAATACATAGATGAAGGCGCGGACACTGCGTGTTTTGAGGCGCCTTTTTTGTGATGCGTAGAATCCTTCGCACAGTTTACGTACTTCTGCGTCAAGCTGTTCTGGGTTTTGAAAAATTTCCGGAGGTTGGTTCAGGATAATCGTGTGGAGCACGGCAAAGGGAATGCGGAAACGGCGAAGGAGTGGAAAGAGCTTCTTTCCGAGAGGGTGATTGATCGTGAGCTCTATGACGGATCGTACATCTTTGTAGCTATGTGCAAGTGCGGCAAGATTATCTTCTTCGAGATGGGTCCACGCAGGGAATGAATGTTTCAGGACAAAGTAGCGCAGACGATGGGTGTCGGGTTTGAGAAGGACTCGGTAGACGCCAAGATATATTTGAATTGCCTTCGTCTTATTATCGGTTGCAAAACGCCCTAATTCTACGTTCGATGCGACCATATCGTACATGAGCTTCACGAGCGCCTCTTCGTCATCCATAGGTACGAGTGCCTCGTCGATTGCGCACGAGGCCATTGCGAGGAGCCACTCTTCGTCGTGATCGGAACACTGTCTCTGTTTTTGGAGTATTTCTATGATGCCGAGATAGCGCTCGATGATACGGGCGATAGTGTGGATGTTGCGCGCCGGCAATGTATTGTTCGCAAAGTATCGCGAGCGTACGAGCTCACGCAAGATTTTTTCCGCCATCTTCTCGGTTGTCTGCGACAGAAGCGTGCGCCGGCCGAGGATGCGTCGGATTGCATTTTGACGGACCAAGTGCTCATCTTGATACTCAACGACGCTCCGAATTTTTTCATAATAAAACGCGATGGCGCCGACCGCTTCGTTGATCGTAATTTTTGCCTCGTCGGCATCTTCGACCACCGCGTGTGATACTCGCTGTTCGAGAAAGGCTTTGAGTGGTTTTGAGAGTATGTTTTCCATGGGGGTTATTCTGTTTGAAACCTCTGTAAAATCGCGTCTTTTCATTTCATGGGCACCCGTTGACTCCACTCTCCGCCAGATGGCGGATCCGCCTACTGGCGGAAACATACATTTGTATACGTTTCCTGGAGCTCAACAGCCCATTCAATGAAAATACATCACTTTTTCAGAGGTCTCTTGCGGGTAGGGAATGAGGAGCCTATGGTTTCGGGCCGTCACCACCGCTTTCCTTTTCGCGGAATCGGGTCGGCTTCTTGTCTGCGAGATCTTTCAGGGAGAACGTCTGCGCGGGAATCGTCGGCTTTGTTTCTACGGGGTGTGGAGCAGCCGATACGGGAGGGCGCAGAGGACGGCTGTGAGTGGCTGGGGAGGTGGGGCGCTGCGGAGTTCCTGTGCTTCGTCTTTCTTGCGAGGGGCGAGTATCGCGTGATGGGGATACGGGCCTTTCACGTGGTATATACGGCGGTCTTGGTGATGGTATTGCCGAATGTGGACGTTCTGATGGTCTCGGTTGCGAAGCAGCAGCAGGGTTCGGTGATACACGAGGCGGTGTTGCGGGGGGTACAGCAGGGATGGGTATCGGTGCAGGTGCCACGGGAGGGGGGGGCGTTACTGCCACAAAGGGAGGGGGCGTTGAGACGGGAGTGGGTGCCGGAGAGGCAGGCATTGTGCCTCCTGCCAACTTTGCCTCTCGCTCATCTTTTACTATCTTAAAACAGTCGCTGTCATACACTGGGCGTACGCCGTCGGGTTGAAAGTTCAAATAAATTGTTTTTCCGCATCGCACACATTTGGCTTCGTAGGGGCGATCGGGAGATGGCATCTCTTGGTTAACTGCTTTCTTTTTTGATGGAGCGCTATCCGCTGCTTCCTTTGCGGATTCGTCCAAAGACGATGACCATCGTGCGATCTTTTCTTCTACTTCAAGGCGTGGCATTGCATAGCGTTCACGGCTGGAGCGAATGACCTTTTCTTCGTTATGTGTATCTTCTTCTGGGCTGAGCGGAGGGAGACACTTGGCGGAAAATGGCTCTGATGCTACGCCGTCGATCATTAGTTTTAGGTAGAAGCTAAATTTTGGAATATTAACAAGGTCCTCTTCGATGAATCGTGGCGTGAATTCTTTGACGAGATAGTCTGCATCGGCTGCTCCCACGCGGTATACCACCATAGTGCCTACGTTTCCGAAGATAGCTGCGGCTACTTTTTCATCGAGCTGTTCTATGTACTGGTGCGCTACCACGAGCGATAGACGATATTTACGGGCTTCAGAAAGAATTGTTGCAAAACTTTCTGTTGCAAAATTTTGAAACTCGTCGACATAGAGGTAGAAATCACGACGTTCTGATTCCGGCATGTCCACGCGCTCCATCGCTGAGAGCTGGATCTTTGTGATCAACATACCGCCGAGTAGACGTGCGTTATCCTCTCCCACGCGCCCTTTTGAAAGATTCATGATGATGATCTTCCCTGTGTCCATGCATTCACGAATATTGATCGTGGACTTCACTTGTCCGATGATATTACGAATCACGGATGCGGAAAGGAATTGCCCGACTTTGTTTTGGATAGGGGCGATTGCTTCTGAGGCAAACTTGTCATTATATTTGGCGAATTCATCCACCCAAAACGATTTTACGACTGGGTCCTGGACGCGCTCAACGACCTTGGTGCGAAATGCCTTGTCTGAAAGCATACGGTTCACCGCAAGCATCGTCGTCCCTGGATAGTCGAGGAGTGCAAGAAGCGTATTGTTGAGGATATATTCCATACGTGCGCTCCATACGTCTGGCCAGATCTTTTTGAAAACTCCCATCAGCCCTGACGCGATGAGGTGCTTGTATTGTGGGTTGGCGTTCTCGAGAATATTAAAGGCTACCGGATATTCAAAATCGGCGGGGTTCACATACACAATGTCGTTGATACGTTCTGGCGGAATGAACTTAAGAATCTTTTCCGCCAAGTCTCCGTGAGGATCTACTACCCCTACGCCATGTCCTTCACGGATATCATCGATGATCATGTTTTCGAGCAGTGTCGACTTCCCCATACCGGTCTTTCCCACTACATACATGTGGCGGCGGCGATCATCTCGCTTGATACCAAAACGTCGCCGCATCGTGCGGTAGTTCGTTTCTGCGAATACGGTAATGTCAGGATTATTATCGTACATATCCTATGCAAAAGGGAGATTAGAGGGTATTTCCGATCCTTCATCCTCCCCGCCGAGAGAAGGAAAGGGTGTTTCTGGAATGTGAGCGAATGCCTCTTCGCGGGTTGGGAGCGCCGTAGGGGGCTCTGCACGCTTTGCTTCTGTTTTACGAAGAAGTGGTGCCTTGATATCAATCGTCGGAAAGTGCCAGATCGTCGCGAGTTCTTCAACGTTGAGGATGAACGGTGCCGCACCGCGTCCACCCGAACGGCCTCTGTATGCTTTCAGAATCTTGTTCTTCTTGACTGCTGCGCGCCTTTCTACCTGGTAATAGTTTGCCCCTACTTTTGTTCCCTTGTCCATACCGAAGGCATTTGCGTCACTGAGTTGTTGAAATGCACCAAATACCCCCGCGATCATCTTGCCTTTATTAAAAATCTCCTTGCGTGCAATATACACGAGGCGGATCTTTACGGCAAAAGCGGGGCGTGATGCTTTGTTCT
Organism: Candidatus Uhrbacteria bacterium; assembly: GCA_023246955.1. Lineage (GTDB taxonomy): Bacteria > Patescibacteriota > Patescibacteriia > JACQRZ01 > JACQRZ01 > JAHFHK01. The sequence continues at coordinate 29,590 of JAHFHK010000003.1, read as the reverse complement.
GTATCGCCTCTATCAGGTTTTTCTCACCTGGAGAAAGATGCTGCATCAATGAGGGTGGTGCGTCTTTTTTGACCTCTTTCACTACTGCGGGTGCCTGGTACCCTACCGCTGTCGCTAGTATTCCCTCTATATTCGCGATGATAGGGGCGGTCATTGTATGAATTGGTGAGTGTGTCTTCTTGACGGGAACCCCCATGATCTTCTTTGCCGTTGCGTCGCTCTTCTTTTTCCAATCATCCCCTACTGGCTTGAGAATAATCTGCACCCACGCTTCTTCCCCTGGAAGGAATGTTCCTAGATACTCGAGGAGTGATGCAAGTGGGTCCTTGAACGTGCCCTGCAGTGTATGCTCGAAGGCCTGATATGTCTTGATGGGGTATTCTGAATCTTTTTTGAGGGTGAGCTCCGTTCCCCATAGGTCGTAATGTTCATTCGGAAATCGCGAAGGGAGTTCGTCGGTATAGTCGGTCGCCTCGACAATTTCTGCATCAGGGTACTGTGCATATATCGATGCTTCGATTAGGTTGCGGAACTTAGACGGAGTGTTCACATAATATTGTACGTTGCCCCCTCTGCTCACGAGTTCTACCGAGAGGGTCTCCTGATTCTTCCCCTTGAAGTGCTTTTCGATAAAATTCCCTGATCCACTCATCGTTCCTGTAAGATGCGCAAAAAAGTTCTCGACTGCCTTTGGCGTCTGTTCGGTCGTCTTTGGCACACTAATGGCGAGGGTCATGTGGGTGATCGCTCCATCGTATCGATTCTGCACGGTATATACCCAGAACATCCATCCACCACGAATCAATGTCGCAACGAAAAAAAGCCATAGTCCGTGGGTGTACACAAACCAAAGAACGCTCAGGGGGTTTGATAAATCGGGGGCAGGCCCCAAATCGATCGCAAAGTCCATAGTGTGAGGTAGTATATCATCTTTTTTGCCCTTTTGCCATCAAAAAACCCTCTCGTATCGATGTGAGAGGGTTTGTAGTAGACAAGAGAGACACTCCGGTTATTTTGCTTTTCTTTTCTCCGAGAAATTGTGCCAAACGATAAGGAGCGGTGAAGAGAAGAAAATCGAGGAGTAGGTTCCTGCGGCAATACCAACGATGAGAGCAAGTGCGAAGTACCTCAATGACTCTCCTCCAAAGAAGAAGATGGCGACGAGTGACAACAGGGTCGTCACTGACGTATTAACCGAACGAGCAAATGATTCATTCACTGCGCGGTTTACGGTTACTTCAAATGAATCTCGGGTGCGCAAGAGATTCTCTCTAATACGGTCGAAAATAACGATGGTGTCGTGGACAGAGAACCCCAGAACGGTGAGGAATGCTGCGATGAATGACGCATTAATCTCTACGCCCCCGAATTTTCCGAGAAGAGAGAAGACGCCTATGGTGATAATAAGGTCATGAAAGAGTGTGATAATTGCTACTGTACCATACTTCCACGATTGCACTGGACGAGATACTTTTCTGAATACGAAAGAGATATATGCCAAGATAGCAAGAAGCGTGAGCGCAAGGGCAATGAATGCTTTCTGCCCCAGTTCGGCACCTACCACGGGGCCGATAGAGTCAAATGACTTTTGACTCACCGTCGGCGCATTCTTTTTTACTTCATCGAGAATTTTTTGATGAGTAGCCTCGTCTATTGTTTTGAAGCGCCCAATCACTTCTTCATCTCCTACGAATCGTACCTCTGCGTCATTCACTCCTGCGGTCTGTAGTGCATTCTTTACTACCTCCAGCGAAGGGCGAGTATTTCCTGGGAAGGAGAGATCAATAATACTCCCTCCGGTGAAGTCTATCCCGAGGCGAAGACCCCATAAGGAAAGGAAGATGATTGAGAGCACAACGAGAGCCCCTGCAATACTGAGCCAAATCGTGCGAAGTTTCATGATGGGAAGTGTACGCATATCATCAAATATCGATTATCGAGAGAAATTATACGGCGCTACCGTCTTTTTTGTTAGATGCACCGAACAACCAGGTGTTCTGCGAGAGCTTCCATCCTGCGACGAGGCGCAAGAGAAGCTTTGTCACCGTCAGTGCGGTGAACATACTCACGAGGATACCTGCCGCAAGCGTGAGTGCGAATCCTTTGATGAGGCTGGTGGAGAAGCTAAAGAGGATAAGACAGGTGATCAGTGAAGAAACATTGCTGTCACGGATCGATGTCCATGCACGCTTGTATCCGTCGCGGATCGCAATCTCGAGCTGCTTTCCTCCGCGCAGCTCTTCTTTCATTCGCTCAAAAATGAGCACGTTCGCGTCCACGGCCATACCGATCGACAAGATGAATCCCGCTATACCGGAGAGGCTCATCGTCACGGGACCGATGAAGGGGATACCGAACTTGAAGAGCGCCATCGAAAAGGTGGTGTACATGGCCAATGCAATTATTGCAAGGAGCCCTGCGAGACGGTAATACAGGATCATGAAGAGAGCCACGAAGAAGAATCCAATGAGCCCCGCGAAGAGACTCTTATGGAGCGATACCTCGCCCAGTGATGCCCCTACGGTCTGTTGACTGATGAGTGTTACCGGAACGGGTAATGCCCCTGCGTTGAGGCGTTGCGCGAGTTGCTTTGCTTCCAAAGAGCTGAAATCGCCCTGAATTACTGCACGACCGTCCAGGATCGGCGTATTGACATTCGGAGTACTTATCGGCTGTGTATCGAGAAAAATTCCTACTGGCTTTCCGACATTTCTCTGCGTAATCTCTCCGAAGAGCTTCTTGCCTTCATCGTTAAATTCAATACCTACCTCATATGCACCTGTGGTCTGATTCGTCTCTACATACGCTTTCTTCAGCTGCTTTCCGGTCAGCCCTGTGTCTTGCCATCCATCTTGTGAGAGATAGTCCTGATCGGTCTTAGTTTTGACGAGGATACGGGCAACTTTGTATTCAGTAAGTGGTCGTTCGTCTTCACGGTAGATGAGATGGAATCCAAAGTCTGTTTCTATTATTCCTGATATCGTTCCTTTTTTCATCGAAAACACTGCATCTTCGAATTGTTTTACCATCATTCCCTTTGCAAACCATCCCAGATCCCCCCCTCGTTCTGCTGCGCCGGGCTCTGTTGAGTTCTTCTTTACCAGTTCCTCAAAGTTCTGTGGGTTTGCCTGCTTTGCAATTTCTTCGATCTTTTTACGTGCGTCTTCTTTGGAAGTATCCTTGTCACAGCTCTTTGCGCCTTTGTAACAAATCAAAAGGTGGCGTGCCTTTACTTCCTGCTCAGTAGTACGGATATCATCTACTTTGACTATGCTGATACCGTCGGGACCATTCAAAAGCTCTTTGCCAATGGTACCTTTCGGAATTTTAGAGATAGGGCTCTCGAGGAAGCTGTATGCTCCGTCTTTAGAGATAAATCCTAAGTCTCCTCCCTTATCCTTTGTATTCACGTCTTCTGAACGCTCTTTCGCCAGTGCTGCAAAATCCGCTCCTGGTGCCTGCGCTTGCTTCATCAATTCCGCTGCCCTTCGGCTTGCTGCGTCATTGTATTCTTTCATTTCTTTCTTTTGGTCTTCGGTCAGCTCTTTCTTTGTTGCCTGATTTGCCTGTTCCTTGAACTCGAGCAGCGTGGTATCGCCGATCATCTTGATCGCCTGGTTTACGTCACTAATTCCTGCGAGTTCTACAATCACCCGGTACCCATCTCCTGATTTTACTGCTTGAATTACTGGTTCGGCTACGCCAAACGCATTCACGCGACGTTCAATGACATCACGAAGACCCTCGATACCTGATGCCTTTTCCTCTGGGGCATATTTTGAAACATCTGCGTCATAGACGAGATGCGTACCTCCCCGGATATCAAGACCAAGATGAAACTGGGGTGGGATCCACTTCCAGACGTTGATGTCGGGGAGAGATACCCCCTTTAGGAAGGAAATCTTATGAAGAGCACTTTCGATGCCGCCTTTATTAGGGCTATACGCCTCAAGACTCCCGTATGATCCACAGAGAAGTGCGAATAAGACCAGAGAGGCCAGTGCAAGGCGAATGCGTGTCCGCATTGACCATATCGCTATCGAGAGCAAAAATAACCCAAAACTGAGAACCGTGATACAGAAGAGTACAAAAAGCGGCATACAAAACAAGAATACAATATTCAAATTCGACTTATAGTGTAACCGAAAGAAGTATCGCTGTCTAGTTGAAAAGAAAAATATCCCTCTTTCGAGAGATATTTTATATACTATATACTTTGAGCGCTTCGGTAATTAAGTGGTCAAAATTATAGTTTTCTGTAACATGTTTCCTATTTTGCTGACCCGCCTTGCCGACGTCCTTTTTGAATGCTCCATCAATTTTCCGCCCGAGATCAGGAACGCTCTTGTTACGGAACTGCCATGTCTTATCGGGAAGCACCTCGGTGTTTTGAGGAATACTCGACACCAGCACGGGGATGCCATACGACATTGCCTCAAGGAGTGCTACTGAAAGTCCTTCACCTTCAGAGGGCTGCACAAAGAGTCCTGCATGCGCATAAAGCTGTGCGAGTGGTGCGCCACTCTGCTCTCCTAAGAACAGAATATCTGGATCAGTGTTTGCAAGGGTGTGGAGTGCTGCCACGTACTCGTCGGTATATGAGGAGCCGCCCACGATCACGAGCTTCATGCCTGCGGGGAGGGTTGCTTTCACTTTCCGAAATGCATCGATGAGGTAGTGAATACCTTTGTGCTTCACGAGACGAGATACGGAGAGGACGTACTTCCCTGGCATGAGGCCCCATTGCGCTAACGCCCCTGTTGACTGTTTTGCGGGGATGGTTACTCCGTTCGGGATGTACAACGATTCGCGACGATACGTCTTTTGTACATACTTCTGTAGCGTCTTTGACACCACAATCGTCTCATGAGGGAACGCACACGCTGCACGTTCTCCGAGACGCAACACAAAGCGTGCGAATACTCCCCATTTCTTGTGGTAGTAGTCCTGACAGTGGAAGGTCGCAATCACCTTTGCTCGAGGACGTCCTATACGAGGAATCCAGGTGAATAGAGAGGGACCAATTGCATGATAGTGGAATATATCTATCCCCATAAACAAAGCATGAATCGATGCAAGGAAGGTTCCTACTATTGCATCAAGATGTTTCGTTTGAATCGTCGGCACATAGACCAATCGTACCCCTTTGTACGCTTCCGGGTTCTTTGCCTCTTTCCCGTACTGTTTGCGGCAATAGACAAAGACCTCATGGCCAGATGCCGCGAGTCGTGTTGCCAGCTCTTCTACGTGGCGCTCTACACCACCAGAACGGGCTGGAATCCCCTTTTGTCCGATCATTGCAATACGCATAAATATAGGCTTTTGCCGTTGATATTGATTTGCGGCGACCTTATCACAAGGGGGCGTTTTTGTCAAGCTTAAAAGGAAAAACGGCTGGTGTATACAAAATGTACTCTAGTTATCCCCTTGATTAAAACCCTGAATCATGATAGTATACATGTATGGAAGACGAGTCGGGTCTTTCAAAAAACAAATATAAATATAAAAAGCCTTCTATATGGTGTTATAAACACTTAGAGGCTTTTCCCGTCGACCTTTCAGTACCGAGCAGCGCTCGGTACTGTTTTTTATTATATTTAAAAGGATTATTCTCTAACTTCGCCTTAATTGGCGTCTCTCTACACCCCTGTCTTGGGCTCTATACAGAGCTCCTGGCCCCTATTTCTTGGCTATAACCTTAGTATAGAGCTGCACAAGACTCTCGATATAGATGCCTGAATCACAATTTTGTTCAGTGAATTCCCGCCCTTTCCGCCCTGCCGCCTCAAGACTCCCTGGGTCGGATAGGCCTTTTTGGAGCAGTTTTGCGAGGCTTTTTGTATCTCCTGGAGGGAATAAGAGTTCGGGCGACACCCTGTCTCCTAGCTCCTCAAGGGCACCTATTCGACTTGCGATAACTGCCTTGCCAAGCGCCCACCCTTCCGTTGCTGCGAGGCCAAATATCTCATACCATACCGAGGGCACTATTACCGCCCGCGCGGTGCGTATAATCTCTTTGAGCGTATCACCATCTACATGCCCTTTGAAGGACACGCGACTGCCAATATCGAGCTTCTCAACTTGTCGTTGCAGTTCATTTCGTAGAGGACCATCCCCTACGATACTAAGCTCAGCTTTGGGCACGAGTGCTATGGCCTCCAGGAGTCCTCCTATGCCCTTTTCCTCTGATAGCCTCCCTGCGTATACGTATGCGGCTCCTGGCTTATACGTGGGCTTCGTATTGGTGTCGGAAAGAAAGTGGTAGAGAACCGACATGCTCTCAGATGGCATACCGTATTCGGTGAATTTCTTTTTTACAAAGCGAGAGGGGGCTATCCAGTGTCTCACTCCTTTTCGGTATATCCCCGACCAATCATGGAAATAGTGTTCTGTGGCGGCAAGAATGCTCGCAGGATATGAGTCTTGTACGGTTTTATACAGCGCCTCCCGATAGTATCGTCCTCCTTTGCAATAGGATTCAATATATCCGCGAGCAAAGAGCTTGTAGTTCGGGCAGATGAGATTGTAGTCGTGAATGGTGCCTATGACGGGGACTCCTCTCTCTCGGGCAGCATCGAGTATAGAGGGCGATATTTGATGGTAAATATTATGAATGTGTACGATGTCAGGTTTTGCCGTATCGAGAAGTGCGCCGAATTTCTTCTTTGCTTCTCGTGAATAGATCGTCCGTTTTACGATACTCCACTGTTCGGAGAGTGAACGATCCTTCTTCCCAAAATCAATAGCGCTCACGAAGTACTTACTCCAGGGCGTCTTCTCGTTTTTTGGATCATCCATAGCAAAGGGAATGACCTCATGCCCTCCTGATAGCAAAAGATCACGCAAGGCAAGCACGTGTGTGTCTGCACCCCCCTGCGGGTGATAGAATTTATTTGCAATGACTATTTTCATATCTTCATGATTGCCCTTACATACTCACCCCTCTTGTCCCGATATTCATCCGAGAGTGCCAGGGATATTCCTAGCTTGAGTAAAAATTTTATACGCAGTGCAGCACGCAGTGCGAGAAGCTGCCAACGGGGTCCGGTTGACCACTTCTTCCAGAATTCGATAGTGCTCGCTGCTTCGTAGATATTTGCGAGGATGAGCTTTCCCTGAAATGACTTGCGATGATGGTGCATGACATGCGCATCGCTCACATATGCCGTTTCAAATCCTGCTATTTGTGCCTGTTTGCAAAAGTCTACGTCCTCGAGATACATGAAGTACGTTTCATCGAGTCCCCCTAGCGATTCCAGTACTTCTCGACGCATCATCAGACACCCCCCACTCACCCAATCCACGCCATGTGATCGCCCAAAAGAATTCATCGTGAAGAGTCCTGGCATTACTACCCTCCCCCATGGAAATAGTTTGTACCCCTGAAGAATCTGCATCCACTCTTTGAAGAACGAAGGGAAGTTTCCAAAGCTTGCCTGCAGTTTCCCGCCCGAATGAGTCATCTGCGCTCCTACGATTCCGACGTTATCGTGATTGCGTAGATACTCGCTTAGAACCTTTGCTGATTTTGCGCTCACTTCAGTGTCGGGATTCACCAGCCATATATATTCTCCCTTTGCATACATGAGTCCTCGATTGACCCCTCCGGAAAAACCTCTATTGTCTGGGCTTGTGATTATGACGTATTCCTTCTTGTATTCTTTTAGAATCAACAGTGTCCCATCTGTCGAGGCATTATCGACGAGAATAATTTCATGGGGAATATTTTTTAAAGCACGCGCTAATGAGCGGAGACATTTTTGAATGTATTGTGCGCTATTATACGTTACGATGACACACGAAATCAGCCCCTTGCCCGAAGAATTTTTTTGGCTATTCTTTCTGACCAAAAAAGCCTGCTTAGATTTTTTCTTCGATTTCAGCATAGCGATAAAAAAGAGCCAGGATATACCAAAAAAATATTCCGTAAAGAAGCCCTACGATCGTCACCTCGAACATTGCGTTGATAGCTACGGTTACAAAGAAAGGGAGCATACCAAACACGAGCATGCGCTTTTCGCCCCCCTGATCTACGAGAGATCGGAACCAGCGTATCCCCTGCGCTATGAGTAGCGAAAATAGTCCCAAACCGATGATGCCAAGCTCAGCTCCAAACTGAACAATAATATTATTCGCCTCTCCTTCATAGAAGCCGGTTATCGCTTTGTAGGCTATCTTGAGATTCCCCGCCCCCGTTCCGATGAGCCAATGGCTCATAAAAATCTGTCGGGCAGCACCAAGCTCCAGAGTACGAAATGATGTACTTGCGTCGATCGCTATGTCTTGAAACCGCTCAAAGGTATGCGTTGCCACTTCCCTATCTGCCAGGGCGATGAATATACACACCGCGAAGAAGGTCGCTACTAGCGCCGGAAAGCGTTGCTTTTTGTTGAAGATAAGGAATACCCCTAGCCCGATTATGGTCGAGAGAATGGCGGCCTTTCCTGCCGCGTAGAGGAGTGCCACGAGTGCAAGAGTATAGAAACTCCGGAGCAGCCATGTCGCTATGGGCTTTTTTTCGATTGTTGTAAGAAAAAGAAGAAGCGGGATGAACATGGCAATCATGGCTGCTACATAGGAGAGCGCTCCCATAGGCATGACTATCAATGCCCTATTCGCCGTAAATAGCTGCCGAAACGGAATGTCAATGATCGTTAAAATTGTCATAGCAGCGGCACCCACTCCCAGGAGCGCTACCGACCACAGCCCCGCACGTATCTGCCGTGATGTACGGAAAAAATTCAGCATGAGGAAGAAGGTTGCCATCTGATATATTACCACCCTAAGGGCAATGGCGTACTTATCAAGACTCTCAACCCAGGCACCCGATAGCAGCATCCACCCCAGGATGACGAGCAGCGCGCCACCGATGGGAGTGGCGCGAAACCCCCGTGGACGCTGGCGCGAAACCCACAGACACACTGAGAGCACTATAGAGGTGCCTATGATGATTTCTGGCACCGTTATCTCATACTGTCGCCCTAAGAGCGGTAGCGATGCAATAGGACCCAATAAAGCGGTCACGGGAATACATACGAGCACCTTCCACCATTGCTCCATAATCCATGAAGCAAGGCGATCTGATGGTGATTTTTTTATAGAGGTAGTTGATGCCATATAATCTTTGAAATTATAACATATAGACGCTCTCTCCGCACGATTCCTGGAGGCTATCCCCTTCTCACTGAGTATATAAAAAAAGACCCCCATACCACATGTGTGATATAAAGGGTCTTTGCAGAATTGCTCTGCTAATTTACATCTGCGCGCAGCTGACGCTTTGCGCTGTCTGCGGGATCGGTGGTGATTGTCACCCCCGACAGAGAAGTGAATACTTCAAAGTCACGAATGTCGAACCACTTCACTGTCCCATTGGCGTACTGGAACCGTAGGTTTCCTTGATCCCCTGCCCTCACCCCGCTACAGCTGATTTCTGTAGTTGCTCCGAAGATCGCATTACAGCGAATCGGATTGGGTGAAGTCGGGAACCATCCGGTACGGTTATTGCCGTAGACAATAGAGGTTACCTGTCCCAGGTCGATTGTTTCGCCAGGTAATGCACCAAAATTATCTCCGACCACCGTTCCTTGGAATCCCAATGAAAACCGGAGGTTTCCGCCCGATGCCGTTATTGCGCGGTTGGAAACCGGAGGCAATGTCTGGACAGGAAAGGGCGTCGTCACCGGTGTTGGTGTTACTACGGGGTTCGGTGTTATCACCGGCGTAGGCGTCACCACGGGGGCTGGCGCTACACACCCTTGCGCTTGTGCCTGGGCTGGATCGCCACAGACGGTCGCACCGAGGGTTGAGTTCGATAGAGGCCCAGGACCACGCTTGTTGTTTGCCTGGACTTTGAACCTATATACTCCCGTTTGTACTGTCGCCTGAACTTTGAAGCGGCCTGGCGTCGGGAGATCACCTGGCGGTGCAACTCGAGCAAGGAGCAACATATAGTTATCTTCGCTTTGATTGACCGCCGGTTTGTACAGTATGTCGTAGGTTTCTCCATCGGTTACGGTACCGATAGTGAGCTCTACGGTCGTACGGTCTATCCCCGTTACGCTATCTACCGAAGCCATGCCCGGGAATAACTTTATCGGTCCCGATATCGCCTTCTTCACTCCTGCTATCGCTTCCAGGGTTGCTGGATTGGTGGTGTTCGGCAGTGATGTGCAGAACCCATCCGTCGTGCATGTCTGCACGAAGTAATAGTAGGCCTGATTCGACTTATCTATCGTCGTGTCGTCGTAGTTTTGTGTTGGGTACTTGTCATACTGTATGACCTGCTTCCAGTTCGAGGACTTGTTAATGTCATCAAGCCTAAAGAGACGATACACTGCAATGGCGAATGCAACGATAGGGTTGGGTGGATACAACACACGAACCGCTCCTGTATATCCTGCTTCGTTGGCGGAGAGTACCGCTGTATCGATGAGGATCGCAGGGGGTGCGCCACGATTCAGAGGAATATTTGCACCGAGAGGTGCTCCTAAATCCCCTCTCGTGTTTCGCGCCACGATGTTGAATTCGTAATTAATGTTCGTCCGAATGGATTCGGCAGAAAATGTATATGAACTCACCGTAGGGTCTGTGATGTCTATCTGTTCGGTAGTATTGTTGGTCTTGTCGTATTTGAAAATACGAACTCCTGCAATATTCCCTGCGCGCGCCCATGCCGTCGTCACTTTTCCTGCATCAGCGAGGTACACTTGTACCCCCGTCATCATCGGAAGATCACCGGTAGTGACGCTTTTCTGAAGACCCGGACCACGATCACCGAACTTATTTACACCGGTTACCGTGTAGATGTACTTGAGCCCGGGTTGAACATCGGTGTCAGTGAAGACATTCGTTGTCGCGTCAAATAGCTTGACGATCTGTGTGGCGTCTTCCTTTCGCTCGATGCGATAGAAGGCGGCATACTGTGCCGCGTCCCACTCGATGAGAACACTCGTGTTCTGGTTCGTGAGGCGGACATTCAGGATGTCTGCAGGGCGGAATTCACCGCTCACTTCTAGCGTCCGTGTTGCGACACCGCTTTGCGCGCCAAAACTATCTTTTGCGTAGGCAGTGATTGTTTTGGTTCCTGGGCTTTCGTAGGTGATACTTCGGGAAAACTTGTTTCCAGAAGCATTCCCTGCTTGCTCAACGACTCCTTTTCCATCACCATAGTCGACTGAATAGGTCATACTATCGCCATTCGGGTCAACGGCCGAGAACCCTATTGGTATAGGATTTCCTACCTTGACGCTCCCATCAAAAGATATTGTTCCCGGGTTCGGGGCAATATTTTGTGCAAGGAGGTTGGGCAATACGCTTACTGTAGGCGAAGGTGAGGGATTCGTTATCCCTGTCCCGTTGATCACTGTTCCGTTTGGCGCGTTGTTTGAACCAATGCCACTGATGGTGCTTCCGTTAGGCAGAACGATCACCGAAGGAATAATGCCTTTGAGGCTATCCGCTTCGTTTGAGCACGTGAGCCCAACGTTAATCTGACCAGTCACGGGGTCAAACCGCGCTATCGCTTTTTCAACAAAGACTTTCTTTCCTCCGCACGTCACTTCGACCTTGTTAGGGTCGGGCGTGGGCGATGCTGATGCCGCGGTTGTCGGCGGTAGCTCTTTGGTGCATGCGGAGACGCTCAGAAGCGCTCCCATGATTAGGGCTAGACCAAAAGCTTTTTTCTTTGCTTGTGCGCATGGTGCGCAAGAATTCGTCTTTTTCATCTCTATTCTCCTTTTTCTTTCAGCTTATTTGAGTTTTTAAAGATCGTTTCTATCCCGCACACTCTAGCACAGGTTTTATTTTTTGTCAAGATCGATTCGCCCTTTTGTACAAAGAAAAAAGCTCCGATCAATTCTGTTATTTCAGAATCAATCGGAGCTTGGATTACTTTATGGTGGTACCGGTATATACCGTAGCATAGTTTTGGAGGGACGTATTGAGTGTCCATCCTAGCACCGTGCTGCCAGCGACGTAGGCAACATTGCCTTCGCCACTCACTGTTACCGTTGCCGTTCCGGCGGAATAACTACCGAGACTCCCAGGACCTTGCCATCCGGAAGCAGTGCCGACAAATGAAGGCTTTGCTGCTCCAGAAGCTAAGTCTGCGATGATTTTTGCAGCATCATATCCGGCTGGGAAGGGGCCGACGATATTCGCGGCGGATAGTCCGGTTATGGTAACCGTGCTTCCTGAGCGAGAGATCGCTGCTCCTTGCGCGGGAGCCACTGTTGGATTCACTGTTGGTGCAACAGTCGGATTCACGGTCGGTGCTACTGTTGGCGCTACCGTGGGGTTCACTGTTGGATTCACCGTAGGTGCTACCGTTGGATTCACGGGTAGCGGAGTGACTACTGGTATAGGGGTCACGACTGGAATCGGGGTTGGTACGGGGTTTGCCTGGACCATGATAGTTGCAAACATCGCCTGTGAGGTTCCTTTTGTAGGAGATTCCGTATAGGCGGAGACACTGTAGGTGCCTGCGCTGTTATACGTATGACTTCCTAGCGAAGGTGCCATCGTTCCTGGGGTGAAGAGCTGAGTACTGCTCGGAGCACCATCTCCCCAATTGACCTTCACTGCTACCTGATAGTCGGTGTTTTTTGCTGGGTTGAGGGTATAGACGGCATTCACTGCATCCCCTACCTTCACATTAGTAGAGCTCAGCATGAGACTGAGCACCTTTTGAGGGTCGGTAGCGTTAGGATCGTTTGATCCGCTTCCTTCTTTTACGTTCAAGGCGAGTGTAAGCTCTTGCCCCCGTTGCGTTGACATCCCTGTGATAACCTTATCGGCTTCCACATAGGCTTTCACCGTCACGGCGCCTGACTGATCAATAGCCTTGGAGGCGTTTACGGTGACATTAGCGTTGCCGTATGCCCCTTCGTAGATCCGGACTCCATTGCTGTTTTCTAGGACTACACGGCTGTTATAGCCTTCACGGAGTGCGGGACCCATGCCGATAGTGAAATTTACCACCTCCCCTTTGACGGGGTTTGTATTCCCTGCTGTCAGGGAAATGATTCTGGGCGGATCAGCAGCGTTAGGAAGCGTGCTGGTTGGGCTTGCGCTCGGTGAGGGGCTTGCTGATGCGGACGCCGATCCCGAAGGAGATGGCGAAGCAGAGGGGCCAGTTGTACCCGCCGGAAGCTGTTTTTTGCAGCCAGGGAGGGTCATCAGGGCTAGAGAAATCATCAATACGCTTAACTTTACCGTCAATTTTGTGGTTTTCATGATCTATGAAAACCCCCTTTCTTTACTTAATGTTTTTATTTGTCAAGGTTGCTCCAGAGTGTTACTCTCTGAATTGCCTGTACACTACCAGACTATTCAAGTTTTGTCAAGTCCCCCCTGTGGTCGCTGGCTGGGAATGCCCGCTAGGCTCCTCGGGAATAATTAATGAAAATCACTCTTGACAAAAAATATAAAGCATGCTAACGTGCAGGCAATCTGAAATCCTCACAAAGAACCACGCATCTCACGATGCCTCCCGGATTCAGAACTGTATATTGAAAATTGATCTAAGGTAAAGTAGAGAAAGAAAAAGGAAGTATAAGGAAAATGAAGAAAAGATTTTCTCAGTTGATGATTACGGCTATCGCTCTCACGGTTGCGTTTGGCAATCTGCCCTCACAGGCAGCTCCTGCTAAGGCTCCTACTAAGAAAGTGCTCTCTCCTCAAGAAAGAGCTAAGAAGGTAGGGAAGGTCACTATCCTCAGCAAACAGCTGAAAAGTGGCAATGGGCCACAGGTTCTCAATCTCAAAGTTGATGAACCCCAGGATATTGAGATAGGTGCAGAGTTAGTGGAGCTCATAACGATCGCCACCAACGGTGAGGCAACCTTCCAAAAAGTTGTTCCAGCAGGCACTACCAATGCCAACCAGACTTATAAGGTCACCCAGAACCAGTCAAGTGGGAATGGGTCGAGTATCCAGTATCAAGCCCTTGGGTTAGATAGTATGGATGCAGCATACCGCATTAGCAACTTTGCCCAGAAATTCACTCCAAAAACGACCGTGGCATTCAAGAAACCCGGCAGAAGTGTTATCACTGTCCAGGCAACTGGTATTAGTGGAAATACGGTTACCGAAACTCTGATTGTTAATGTGTATGAAAAGGCTTCTTCAACCCTTGAAGCGAAAAAAACCTCCTTGAAAAAGGGTGGATGTACCGATTTAACGTGGTCATCCAATGCTGAGTCTCTCTATATAGAGGGCAAGCTGGTCAAGCAAGCTGGGGTAGGTGACCCGTATAGCGCCAAGAAGACAGGAGTTGAACACTTCTGCCGTTCGAAGCTTCCCTATACTGTTACCTTCATGGGAGAAAATCCTGTGTCTTCGACGAATTAGTCGGTGACGCTCACTGAAGCACCTGCTCCAATAAAGCCGATCACCATCAAAGAACCGGCAAAGCCGTATAATGCGCACTTAGAAGTGCGTAGCAATACTGCGTTCCAGCAAAATACCTCTGACAGTAATGATGAGGCTACTTTCTGGGATCAAAGACTTCGCTTTATTGCGATGCTCGGGAAAACTGGGGAGATTGAATTCGGTTTTACCGCTGATGTCGTTGGACATATCGCAGGACTCGAGAATGGACTCACGCAGAGCCCCTACTCGTCTGGTGAATATGGACTCGGTGGTGGTGCTGGCGGCGTCCTTCGTGGGAAAGATTGGGAATTGATTGGAGCAATCCATGTTCTCGGTAACCCCAACGATGGAGCCTTTCTCGGGCCGAGGATAGATCTTGATTTCACCAAAACCTTCAACTTAGGTGGCGTTGATCTCAAAGGGTCTGCCCGTGCGACTACTGACTTTGGTCAGTATGCCATGGATCACACCATGTCCGTACGGCTCCCCTTCCCCAACACAGAGAAAGATAAGTTCTTCTCTATGTGGGTTACGCTCGGTACTCATATGAATGGCACCTTTGATGGAACGCCAGGGGTGACTGGAGTCGGAGGATTTGAATTCGATTTCTTCGCCGGGAGAGTTAAGTTGACTCCCATGATTGCTTTCGATGGAGAAAAATGGATGCCGAGCGGTAGCGCTTCGGTGACATTGTTCAACTTTGGAAGCGACTTCCAAATCGGTGCTCCGAGTACCGACTATCACAGCCAGAACTAAAATAAAGAAAAGAAAGGAGGGGTTATATGGCACCACAAGCAATTTCGGCGCCTGATACCCCCCCTTCTTCTCCTCCTCAACCAGGTCGTGAATCAACGAAGAAAAAGATTCAGGGTCTCAAAAAGGAGATAGAAGAGGGGTTTAGCCAGGGACTTGATGTCCAGGAAAAACTTCAGGAGCTGACCATCATCCTCGCAAAGGATAATAGAAGTCTTGAAGGCACCCTCGCTAGTTTTTCTGCCATGATCGCAACCGCGAACCAACAGAGAAATGATGCGATCAGCGCACGAATAAATCTAGAAACCGAAATCGCTGATCTTCAAAGGAACGCCACTGCTGAAAAAGGGAAAGTCCTTAAACAAGTAGAGGAGCTCCAACAGAAGAATCAAGGTCTCACCGAAGAGCTCGCAGCGAAGGGTAGCCTGGTTGCCAATACTAACGCTCGAGAACAAGATACCATCACTCAAGCTAATGAAACCATTGGCAAAGCGAAAGCAACGCTCGTAATGAAGGAACAGGAAATCGCAAAACTCAAGAAGGATCTTGAAGACGCGCTGAAGCCTAAAGTGGTTTCTTCTGTAGCGAGCGGTACTCCCTATCAAGGAGGTATGCAAGTAGCGACGTTACTCGGGGTTGCACTCTGTGGGCTACTACTCATATTTGTCGCCGTGTCACCTCTCACGAGGAATGACAGCGGAAATATACAGGCAGTAACCGATCCTCATACCGTTCGACCCCCTGCATCACAGCCCCCTTCGGCTTCGGCTCAAGGAGCAACAGCGGGAGTGATGCCCAGCAAGATAGATGTGAACGTGACTCTGCCGAAGGCAACGCCTACGCCGGATCCGACTCCCCCTCCTCGTGAGGATGTGATATCGTATCCTCAGTACGTTCCGCCTGAACCCGCCGCTCGACGGGTGTATCCACCACCAAGAGTACCGGCAGCCAAACCAGCAGCGCCTGCTTCACAAGAGCAAGCACCTGCAGTTGAGCCAACGATTGATGTCCTTGCACAACAGCGCCAAGTGCAGGATGCAAATAATGCTTTAGCGGCGCATACGAAAGAAAACTAGGAGAATAGAGAAGAAAGATGGATAAAAGAAAGTTTTTTGGAATCCTATTGACAGTTGCCTTAGCCGTTTCGACGACTGGGTGTAAGAAAACCATTCCAGGAGCGGTTCTTAACAGCACTGCCCCAGGAACAACCGCCACCAGTAGCGCAAGCCCTGGTGCATCCAACACAAACCAGACGGGAGCTAATAACTCTCCAAATGGAACGGTGGTGAATGCAACCCCTGGCCAACCTATGGCTGGCGGTGTATCCGCTGGTACACAAGTGACTAGCTCCGGCCAAGTTATTGCCAACCCCCAGACTGCACCAGTGCAGAATATCACCGTCACTCGAAGTGGCAGTGATCTCCGCGTCGCGTTTCCCTCGCTCCCCACATTCGGGTACCAGGGAAATATCGATGCCAGTCTGAAACCGTACCTGGGAATTAATCGCCTAGGTTATGAAATCGGCAATGGCGCCATTGAAGGTAAGTGGGATGGAAACACTGCGGTGTTCTCCCTGACCAATGTTCTCCCTAACGATGTTGGGAACGCGTTCTTCGCCTTACCTGGCAAAGTCGGTGCAAGCTGGCTGAAGCTGGACATGGGCAACGCCTCCGCTTCTGGCAATGTCAGAATTGTCCAGGATAAGGCAGCTCCTTCCAAATACCAGTTCGAGTTCTTTTAATCAGAGCTCGCCTGGAATTTCAAAAAGCGTATACAATGAGTAATTCATGTATACGCTTTTTATTTTGCTCATACCTCTGTAAAATCGCTTTTTTTTACGAAACTACGCGCCGTGACACTTCTTGTACTTCTTGCCACTTCCGCAGGGGCAGAGGTCGTTGCGGCCTACTTTTTCATACGTAGTCCCTGGTGTATTCGATGGTGTGCCCGTTTGCTGTGATGTGGCGATGCTCGATACATCCCCTTCTTTTGCGGGAGCACTCAGAGTTACATTCATCGGTAGCGACGAAGGTTCCTCTGCAGGAGGTATCGTTGGTGGTGTAATACCCAGCTTGAAGATCGTGTACACGACGTGCTTGTTGATGAGCGTGAGGAGTTCACTGAACAGGCGGTATGCTTCCTTCTTGTATTCCACGAGCGGGTCACGCTGTCCGTATCCTCGCAAACCGATACCGGTGCGCAGATGGTCAATTGCTTCAAGATGCTCCACCCACATGCTATCAAGTGAACGGAGGTACACGTCCTTTTCGATTTGGCGAACTATTGTTGCGGGATTTACTGATGCATCCACTGCATGAATCTGCTCCATGAAATGTTTTTCAAATTCTTCATAGTTCTTCCGTGCGAGATCCATGAGATAGGCAATGATTGCGGTGCGCGCATGGGCGTCGGCGAGCTTGTCTCCGGCGGTGCGCTGAATTCCATCGAGGTCAATACGCGCACTGTCCGCTATCGGGAACATGGAGTGTACCGATTCGTAGATCTCTTGGATATTCCATTCCCCTTCATGTTCTGACGCGGTATGAAAGAGCACGAGTTTTTCGATTTCATCCTCTACTGCGTCCATAATGAGACTGCGGAGTGTTATCCCTGCAACTTCTTCCTGGGCGTTGATTGCTGCGATCTCTCGATCGTAGGCGTCGAGTAGCTCATGGCGCTTCCTATATATCACTTCTCGATGCTTGTTAATTACGTCGTCATATTCAACAACATGCTTACGGGTATCAAAATTATGCCCCTCGACCTTTTTCTGGGCTTCTTCGAGGGAACGGGTAATCATCTTATTTTCGATCGGCATATCCTCAGGAACCCCGAGACGCTCCATGAGTCCTTTTATCCGTTCGGATCCAAAGATACGCATGAGGTCATCTTCGAGCGATACCGTAAACTGTGTTTCTCCTGGATCTCCTTGACGTCCTGCGCGTCCGCGCAACTGGTTGTCGATACGTCGTGATTCGTGACGCTCTGTGCCGAGCACAAAGAGTCCTCCGAGTGCACGTACTTTCTCTGCTTCTTCAGGTATAGGTGGATTCCCTCCGAGGAGAATGTCCACTCCACGTCCTGCCATGTTCGTTGCAATTGTGACTCCTCCGAGACGTCCTGCCTGTGCGATAATTTCTCCTTCGCGTTCATGGTTCTTTGCGTTCAGCACTTCATGCGGTATTCCTTCTTTTTCGAGCATGTTGCTCAGGATCTCGTTCTTTGCGATCGAGCCGGTACCGACGAGGACTGGCTGTCCTCTTTCGTGACGGATGCGTATATCTTCTACTACTGACTTGAACTTCCCTACTTCGGACTTGTATACGCGATCGGGTAAGTCTTTACGAACGATGCCGCGGTGCGTCGGAATGGTGAGTACTTCGCGTTTGTAGATTTTTGCAAACTCTTCCGCTTCGGTTGCTGCGGTACCGGTCATACCCGCAAGCTTCGTATAGAGACGGAAGAGGTTTTGAAAGGTGATGGTTGCGTGAGTCTGGCTCTCGCGCTGGATCGTGACGCCTTCTTTGGCTTCGATTGCCTGATGGAGTCCTTCTGAGTAGCGACGTCCCTGCATGAGACGGCCAGTGAATTCATCGACAATCACCACTTCGTTATCCTTTACGACGTAATCTTTGTCGCGCTTGAAGAGTGCATGGGCTTTGAGGGCTTGTTCGATGTGGTGGACGGTGCGTACGCCTGCGGTAGTGTAAAAATCTTTCATACCGAGAAGCTGCTCCATCTTCAGGAGGCCTTCTTCAGTGAGCGTGGACGCGCGGAGTTTTTCATCGATGTTATAGTCTTCGCCTTCTATGAGCTGGGCGACATATTTGGCATAGAGGTAGTAGTCTTGTGCTGATTCTTCGGCGGCTGCGGAGATGATGAGTGGGGTACGAGCTTCGTCAATGAGAATGCTATCGACTTCATCGACGATAGCATAGTGGAGTGTGCGCTGTACCATCTGTGCGTTCGATGACGCGAGGTTATCACGGAGGTAGTCAAATCCAAATTCGTTGTTCGTCCCGTAGAGAATGTCTGCTTTGTATGCCTCTTGGCGAGTGCAGGGGCGCATAAACTCATGCTGAATACGGAATGCTCCCTCGGTATCTTGTTCTTTTTCTGTTTCGGTTTTTTCTTCTTCGGATTCCTTTTCTACTTTGTAAGTCGGATCATAGAGATATGCGACTTCGTGCTGGATACATCCTACTGAGAGGCCGAGTGCGTAGTATACCTGCCCCATCCATACGGCATCACGCATGGCGAGGTAGTCGTTGACGGTGACGAGGTGCACTCCCTTTCCCTCGAGGGCGTTGAGATATACCGGTGCGGTTGCCATCAGTGTCTTTCCTTCTCCGGTGCGCATTTCGGCGATCTGTCCTCGGTGGAGTGCGATGCCTCCCATGAGCTGTACATCAAAATGTCGCTGTCCTATTTTGCGCTTTGCCATTTCACGACAGACTGCGAACGCGTCGGGAAGTAATGTGTCGAGGGTGGCGGTCCCTTCGGTGAGTTTTTTACGAAAATGAAGCGTCTGTTCTTTGAGCTCCTCGTTCGGCATTGCCGTATATGTCGCTTCGCGCGCGTTGATCTGGTCTACGATTCCTCGAAGTTCTTTTATGATGCGCTCATTAGGATCACCAAAAATACGGGTAAATAACGACATATCGGGATTTTTTTGAAAAAATTACCCCATCACCTTACCACAAGTGGGGAGCTTCGACAAGGCGGGTATATTGCAGAAAATACCCAGATTCGTATTGCGGGGTAATGTTGTGAACATGAACCTTCAATTAAGATTTAATCGTATAAAAAAGTTCTCGTCATTGCGAACGAGGACTTTTTGAAATTAAGGACTAAAGGTCTGTATTGCGCCTCCGCCTACGACTCCCGAGGGGGTAAAGATCCAAGATATATCAGGAAACCATGTACCGTCAGGTTCAATATGATATTCATCTAGCCGCAACTCTCTCCCGTAGTTGTGTTCTATACCGAATGCATAAAGCTCTTCGTTAAAGTTGCCAAAATTCTCTATCGAAACCTTGAGACACTCCCCTATCGGCTGATTCCTGTATTGGAGGCGTAATTGAGGTGCCACCTCCATAGGACATGGTTTTAGACCATATCCACGTACACATTTGTATATCTCCTGTAAAGTTGCAGTTTCCTCGGTAAGGCCAAGGGCGGCTGGGGTGACCTTAACAAGATCAATTCTTGTTTTTACTTTTTCTAGCACGAAAGAGAATCTTTTTATCATCTTGCTCCAGTCTTCCAATTTGTACCCTTGATACTTTAGTGTGCTCCAAAGATCATCAACGCTATGGTAGGTGCCCAGTTCGATGGTTTTCCAGACGGGGAATGGTATTCTTTCTATAATAACCGCTTCGCGTGAAGCATTATTAACGAGCTTGCTCATTGTATTTCTCCTTCTAAAAGAACAGTGTTACCTGAAATAATAACACAAAACAGCCATTTTGTCAAGCGTTTTTGGCTGAAATCCTTTGTATTATGGTCTTTTATCGCCCTATGGCGCCGAGGAGGATGTAGGTGATGAGCATGCCTATGAGGATGCCAGAAAAGAATGTGGTGAGCGGGGTTATGAAGGTATACTCATTTGAAGAAGTAGATGCGGGGAGGTCAGTCAGTGTTTCGTGTTTATTATCATCTGGGTCGTACTCGTCGATCCATGGGTTGGCGGCATCTAGATCGGGTGTGTATTGCCCTATCTGCATGGGCTCGTCTCGGGTGGCTTTGGTTGCAGTGTTCCTCATACTCACGGGGATTTTGAGGATACTCTCGCAATAGTGCGCCAGGCCTTTCATTTCCGAGGATCCTCCCGTGAGGATGCACTCTCTCGGCGAGAAGCCTCCGTCGGTCTTCGTAATCTCTATTGCGTCTTGCACTCCCTCGAGAATCGCCTGCACGATCGGTTCGACACTTGCGCGTACCTTCTTTGTGGTTTCTGATATGGGCACTTTCTTTGCTCCTTTTTTCCCTTTAACTTTCTTCGTCTTTTTTTCTTCAAAAAATTCCGTTGCGCACTTCAGCTCTTCTGCTTCCGCCATCGAGATATCTAGGCGTGTTGCGATAGCACGCGTCACGGCATCCCCTGCAAGGTGGATCGCATAATGACCAACACATGTATCCCCTTTGAAAAGAAGCACGTCGGTTGTTTGCAGTCCTATATCGACGACGATTGTTTGTAGGGATTTCTTGCTAGGCATATTGCATGACGATATATGCAGAGATTCCACACAGTACTGCGAGGAGCGCAAAAGATATCACTACCTCGAGTACCGAGACGCCGCGTTGATTTTTGTGAAGGTGGGTGTTCATAGATTGATGGTGGGGGGTGTGCGTTATTATCGTGCGAGCGGGCGGGTGCCCTTATGTGGCGCCACTCCTTCTGCGGGGAGTGCTAGTGTAAATGTCGATCCTTTCTTTGTGGTGTTTGCATAGGTGAGTGATCCCCCTAGTTTTGCCGCTATGGTGTGCGCGACGTGGAGTCCAAGACCACTTCCTTCGGGAACTCGTTTGATTCCTTTGCGCGTACGAGAGAATTTTTTAAAAATATGCGCGCTTTCCTTTGTGGCCATTCCTTTCCCATTGTCGGTGACTGATACGGTGATATGGGATGGTTCTTTCTTGATAGTGATGGTGATGATGGGGTTCTTGTTCTCGTTGTATTGCATTGCGTTCATAAGGAGATGCCCTAGAATCTCGCTATAGAGGTCGGTATCGATATTCAAAAATATTGCTGCGGGGCGTGCGGTTATTCTCGCGGTACATGCGTATTCTTCCATGCACGTCGCGTGCGCGTCGACGATCTCTCTTGTTCTCGCCACTATATCCCCCGTCTCGGGACAGACAATCATCGTGCCGTTGGTGACGCGTGATATGTTGAGGAGATTGTTTGCGATCGTGGTAAGCCGAGTATTATTCTCCTGGGCGCGTATGAGGTATTCTTTTTGCTTTGCATTGAGCTTCCCTGCACTCTGGTCCATGAGCAGGTCGAGATACCACTTCTCTTCTGCGAGGGGTGCACGGAATGCGTGCGCGGCTGCAGATACTTCGTCATCGTTTGTCGCATCTGACATCGCGAGTCCATCGACGATCAGTGCCACCTCTCTTTCTTCATCTCCCCTCTCGCCTCTCTTCATCTTTCTATCCGCTGCAATACTCATTGCGGCGCCTATTCCGGCGCATACGAAAAACAAAAGAATGATGGTGGGGAACATACAATGATGGGGAGGATTTTTTGAGAAAAACTAGAACCCGAGATAGACTATTTCTTCTTCGAGGGTGACGCCGAACTTTTCATACACGCGCTCTTTCGCGAGTGTGATTAATTGTACCACATCTGCGGCGGTTGCGTGGTTTGCATTGAGAAAAAAGTTTCCGTGTTTTCCTGAAATGGTTGCACCGCCGATGACATGATGCTTCAGATTCACTTGTTCGACGAGCCATCCGGCGGGTACGTATTCTTTTTGAAAAAATTCTATCGGGAGCGATACATCTTTGGGGAAGGATTGAATGTGCGGATTTTTGAAAACACATCCGGCGCATTCTTTGCCGAGGGGTTGGCTTTCTTTTTTGCGGGCGAGATACAATTCGAGATTCGTTTTGCATTGCTCGATATCAATGGGGGTGAACATGAACTCGGCGGCGAGGATGATAAGCGGATTGTGTTTGAAAATGCTATCGCGGTATCCCCAGGTTAGCTCATCACGATCGAGCATACGTACGCGATATGAATCTGGCTGGAGTACACGAACACGATATATCGATTCGTAGGTAGAAAGTCCGAATGCACCGGCGTTCCCTCGCACTGCTCCTCCTACGGTTCCTGGTACACCGAATGCCCATTCCATACCCGAGAGTCCTCTTTGCACTGCTTCGTGCACCATCACGGCAAGAATTGCTCCTGCGGAGGCATACACGAGCGGGCCGTTGAACGATACGGTGCGATCCTCGTTACGAATCACTACACCCCGATATCCTTCATCGCTCACGAGGGTATTCGTCCCTCCCCCGAGGAATATGTAGGGGAGGTTTTGCGAGGCGGCAAAGCGTACGGCTTCGATGATATCTTCTTCGGATTTTGTGGGAATAAAAAAGCGAGCCGGGCCTCCGATCTTGAAGGTGGTGTAGCGCGCTAGGGGTTCATTTTCACGAATACTAATTGGCATAGTGGAGGAGTTGATCGCCGATCTTCCATACGTCGCCTGCGCCCATCGTTACTACTACATCGAAGGAATCGTGATGCGTGATGAGATACTGAAATGTGTCGTCATGCGTCGGGGTTGAGACCGCGTTATGGGAGTGGTGGTTGATCGCGTCGGTGAGTTTTTGTGAGGTCATGGTTCCTTTGCTCTCTCGTGCGGATCCGTATACGTCGAGGACGAGGACGGTATCGACGTCTTTGAAACTTTCCGCAAAGTCTGCGAAGAGGCTCTCAGTGCGGCTGAAGGTATGGGCGTGGAAGACGCAGGCGATACGTTGGTCGGGGTATTGTTCTCGTAGTGCTGCGAGGGTTGCACGGATCTCTGTTGGGTGATGTGCGTAGTCGTCTATAATTACTACGCCCTGCCACACTCCCTTCTTCTGGCAGCGGCGCTCTGTTCCCTGGAATGAGGCGAAGGCTTCTTCGAGCTTCTGTGGATCGTAGGGGATCTTGAGCGCATGGATGAGTGCGAATACTCCGCAGGCGTTCTCTTGATTGTGTTTGCCGATGAGGGCATTCTTTAGTGTGTGTCGGGCTCCTGATGGGTCCGTTATTGTAAATACTCCTTCCGTACCTTCGCGTGTGTAGCGATACTGAGCGCCTTCTTTTGAACCATACGTTATTATCGTCCCTTGCGGAGAAAGCGTTGGGAGTATTTTTTCTATCCCCGCATCATCGATACAGAGCACGACGATACCGGGGATCTTTTCGATAAAATTCTTAAAAACTTTTTCGTATTCTTCTGGGTTGGGGAAAAAATCGGGATGGTCGTAGTCGATGCTCGTCACCATTGCGTGCTGGGGTTGATAGAGTTCAAGCTTGTTCTGATATTCATCCGCCTCGAGGATCATCATGTCGCTCTTCCCTACCAAGATATTCCCCCCGAACTGTGGTACGTTCGACCCTACGATTACTGTAGGATCTGCGCCGATTTGTGAGAAGACATACCCAGCCAGTGCTGTTGTCGTTGTCTTCCCATGAGACCCTGCAATTGCAATCCCTTGCGATCCGTTAAAGAGCTGGGCTATTGCCTCGGGATATGAGTAGCGTGGTATGTCGTGTTCCTTTGCGCCTTGCATATCAACATTCGTATCCCCGTATGCGGTTGAATATACTACCGCATCGACTCCTTCCATATCTGCTTCACCAAACGACACCACCGCTATTCCTTCTTTCGCGAGCACAGCGTCGGTGAAGAATTTTTCATCCACGTCAGAACCGGTAACTTGCACCCCTCGGCGCGACAAAAGCTGGGCAAGGGCGGTCATCCCCACCCCCTTGATACCGATGCAGTGTATGTGTTTTCCTGGAGTAAATATGTTCATATAGCCTGTGAGACCGCTGCGGGGCGTGGTCTTTATTATCATTATTTCATGCGCATCACTCCCCACTCGGCGCGGAGGATCTGACCCACCATCCTAACACGTGCACGAAATCCTCGCCACCAGCCGTACTTTTTTTCTTTGATGACTTGTGTCACACCTTTTAGCGAAACGTATTCGACAGCAAGGTGTTTTTTGGCACAGTAGGCATTCATTACTGTCTCAATACCAAAGTCTCGTGTCGCGGGCCCCGATAGGGAGAGGAAGAGCTCGCGGGGCATTACCCGTTCACCGCCGAGGACGGGGGCGATTTTGGGGAGGAGCCAGACTAGGAAACTTCCTCTGTCGCGTAGTCCGACGGTCATCATCGCGTTCTTTTCGATCACGGGACGCGCGAGTGCTTCGAGATGTTCGTTGTTGAATCCGAGGATATCGGCATCGGCAAAGAAGATGTAGGGTGCGTCTGTTGCCTTTACTCCCGTTTTCATCGCTACACCTTTCCCTTGATTCTTTTGCTTTATGACGGTCACTCCGTATTTGGCTGCGACTTGTGATGTCTTGTCGGCTGAACCGTCATCGACGACAATAATCTCGTCAATGCGGGGACATTTTTTGAGGATAGCGAGTACTGTCCCGATATTCTCGGCTTCGTTGTATGCGGGTACCACCGCTGCGAGGGTTATTTTTTTGTTGCGCATAGGGAAATAATTTGTGCGGCACACCGGGCTGCCCCTGCGCCGTCGATGAGTGTCGACGCTTTGGTACCCATTTTTGCTCCGCTCTCGTCTTTTATGAAACGCAGTATCTCTCTCCCTAACATCTCGGCACCTTTCGCTTGCGCAAAGAAAATAGCTGCTTTCTTTTTTTCAAAATACTCTGCGTTATACACCTGGTGTGAATCGGGAATAGGAATTATAATCATCGGCTTGCCGAGGGTTGCACATTCTGCGAGCGATCCCATACCTGCACGCGTGACTACAATATCGGCAGTTGCCAAGTATTCTAGATACTCTGCCCCTAGCTGCGGAAAGGCCCAATATCCTTCTTCTCGCTTTTCCTCTCCCTTCCCTGTTCCGGTTATATGTATGATATGCACTTTTTCTTTGAGTGAAGGTCTCATCGTGGCCACTAAATCATTGATACCTGTTGCGCCTTGCCCGCCTCCCACAATCAACACCGTGGGAATCTTCGCAGGAAGTCCAAGGCGTTTTTTCATTGCTTGTTGTTGTGTATTGGAAATGCCGCGCCATTGGTCGAGTGCTGCCCGTACGGGAATACCCGTTACTACCCCCTTTGTTCCATAGAAGGCTTTCAGTTCCTCAAAACTCACCGCGACCGTTGATGCTTGCTGCACCGTGAGAATATTTGCGAGGCCGTGCTTGATGTCTATCTGCAAGAGCATACTTTTGATCCCGAGGAGCCACGCTGCCCATATCACTGGCACTGCAACAAAGCCTCCTGCGCTCAGCACGACGTCTGGCCGTATTCGTTTTAAAAGAAAAAATGCACGGAATACTCCCCCTATCAGAATGAAGGGATCAAGGAAGTTGCGAAGATCAAAATATCGGCGGAGCTTTGCGGTGGGTACCGTGTCAAAAGGAATGTGATATTCATTAATGAGGGCGCGCTCCGGTCCACTGCATGTCCCTATCCATGCTGCGCTGTATGATTTTTTTTGAGAGGATGCCAAGGATTCGTGGACAGCCAAGAGTGGCGTTACTGATCCGAGCGATCCCCCTCCCGTGTAGAGTATGCGCATAGATTACGAAGGTTGTTTTGATTGACGGGAAATATTCAAAAGAATTCCTACCCCCGCCATTAGTGTAAGCAGGGATGATCCTCCGTAGCTTACGAACGGCAATGTTACCCCCGTGAGCGGAATAATAGAAAGCATAGCTCCGATGTTCACGAGCGCCTGATACGTGATCCATGTCATAACCCCTGTTGCGATATATTTCCCGAACTTATCCGGTGCAAGACGCGCGATACGCATCATGCGAAATGCAAGAAACGCGTAGAGTGATATGAGGAGTACCGAGAATACCATACCGAGCTCTTCGGCGATGACGGCAAAGATAGAATCTCCAAATACTTCCGGCAAATAGTTGAACTTCTGTCGTGAATGCCCGAACCCTCTGCCAAACACCCCTCCTGATCCGATTGCGAGAAGCGCCTGATTGATGTGGTATCCGATGCCGAGCGGATCATATTCGGGGTGAAGGAACACGGTAAAGCGCTGAAATGCGTGTGGTTTTATTTTGATGAGAACCGCGAGCGTACTGAATGCACCTCCTATTGCGAGGAGTATATGCCCCATGCTTGCTCCTGCGACAAAATACATCACAAAGGCGATGATCCCGATTACCGATACTGTTCCTAGGTCGGGCTGAGCGATGATCAACAGTGCCATGGCAACAACGATTACCGCAAAGATGATGAACCCATAGACGAAGTCCTTTACCTCTTTGTCGCTGCGCTTATCGAACCATGCTGCCAAATACAAGATTAATGCAAGCTTTGCAATCTCTGCCGGCTGGATACTGATAGGCCCCAACACAATCCATCGACTCGCCCCTTTTGCGCTCAGTCCCAACCCTGGTATCAACACCACTGCAAGGAGCACCATTGCTGTTATGAATAGAGGAAGTGCGAATTTTTTCCATATATGGTAGTCGATCTTTGAGGCAAGATAGAGAACCACGACTCCAGGAAGAAAGCCACTGAATAGTTGATGGATAAAAAAATAATACGGTGTTCCAAAACGGCTATACGCGACGACATTCGATGCAGAGGAAAGCATGATGAGCCCGAATACGCACAGCACGACAAAGCCCCCGACGAACCATAAGTCGGGCTTTCCTTTTGATCCCTTGAATAGTGGCAGTGACCAGAACGCGTTGATGATTTTTTTCATGATGTCTATTTTTGGATAGCTTTGACGGCTTGTATAAAACGATCGCCTCGGTCGAATTCATGGAGGAACATGCCAAAGCTCGCACATGCGGGCGACAAGAGTATTGTATCATCACGGCGCGACATCTTCCATGCCTTCATGACTGCCTCCTCCATGCTGTTTGCCATTTCTAGTGGGCCTTTGTATCCTGCGTCCCCTATCGCGGTGGCCAGATGGGGTGTTGCCGTTCCAGAAAAGAGCACGACTCCTGCCACGTCTTTGGCAATATCTTTTCCCAGCTCTGTGAAGTCTAGGTTTTTGTGTGATCCTCCTGCGATAAGATAGAGCGATCCATTATGCTTCTCGAGTGCCTGGAGTGCTGCGCGTGTTGCCTCGGGAGTCGTCGCGGTCGTGTCGTTGTATACATATCGGTCTTTTTGGTATCCCAAAAACTCTAGCCTTCCTGGGACGCCTTTGAATGCTGCAATCGCATCTGCAATCATATTCGCCGGAACGCCAAACCAGCGGGCCGCCATCGCCGCTCTGAGAACGGTATCCACCATGTGCTCTCCGGGCAAGGGAATATCTTTGAGTGCACATATACGCTCCTCTTTGCCGTGGAGACGAATATGAATCTCTTCTTCTCCCTTTTGTCCACCGTGGCTGTGCCCCGTAGTAACGAATGCTCCTTTTTTGAGTTTTGGATTTTTTTGTGAAAACCAGAGGACTCTCTCCTCTCCGAGTTCTTCTCCTAGCTCCCGTGTTATCGCGTTGTCATAATTCATCACTACGCGTTCGCCTGGTTTTTGGAAAAGGTATATGTTTTTCTTTGCGCCAATATATTCCTCCATGGACGTATGGCGATCAAGATGATCTGGATATATGTTGGTCATCAGAGCAAGCGTCGGACTTTGGTGGCTATCCGCGAGGGATTCAAGCTGCCAGCTCGAAAGTTCCATGACGATTGGGTCACCCATTTTTGCATTTCTTTCTCGTGCGATATCGAGAAGTCCAAACAGCGCACTCGTCGCAATATTGCCTCCCATCCGTGTTCCCGGGCGCATCGCGTAGAGCATTTGGTACAAGAGTGATGTGGTGGTGGATTTCCCTCGTGTTCCCGTTACTCCGATTGTATAGAGTCCGGGAGTGAGTTTCAAAAATAGGCTTGCTTCATTCTCGATAGGAACCCCCTTCTCTCGTGCTATCGCGAGGAATCGAGATGTCGGAGGGACGCCGGGATTGCGCACTATAAGGTCTGCGGTCTCAAAATCCTTCTCGCGATGCCCTCCGAGTATATATTCTATGCTGTGGTATTTTTTCTTTCCGTGAGAGAGTCGTTCTCTGCGACAATATTCGTCAAGCTCGTGGATGGATCTGCTTAGTGCGTCTCGATCCTTTGTATCCGTCACAATGACTTCTGCCCCTTCTTTAAAAAACCACTGCGCGGCTGCCAAGCCACCGCCATGTATCCCTAGGCCCATGATTACTACTTTTTTATTTTGAAAGAGCCCTCCCATACATTCATTTTTTTAAAATCCTCGCTCAACGAGCGTTATGATAACCCCCACGACTGCCATGACCCATGATATAACCCAAAAGCGCATGACGATCGTTGGCTCTGCCCACCCCAGTGCTTCAAAGTGATGATGAATCGGCGCCGAAAGGAATACTTTCTTTTTGCGGAATTTTTTGGATGCCATCTGAATGAGTGCAGACAGCGACTCGAGTACAAACAGGATTCCGATGATCGGCAGCAACAGCGCAGAATTTGTGAGCATTGCTACGATCCCGAGCGTGATCCCGAGAGACATCGAACCCGTATCTCCCATGAAGAACTTTGCGGGGTAGATATTGAACCACAGAAATGCGAGGAGAGACCCCACGATCACCCCACAGAATGTTGCGAGGTCATACTTGCCTTGGATGAATGCGATAGCACCAAAGGAAAAAAATGCAGAAAGGAGCGTCCCCCCCGCAAGACCATCGAGCCCGTCGATTTCGTTGACTGAAAATGCGGTCGCAACAATGATG
>JAHFHK010000027.1:12381-14412 GCA_023246955.1 Candidatus Uhrbacteria bacterium | reverse complement strand
AAGGTGGGCGTAGGGCATATTCTTTTCGGTGATTAATGGTTATCAACAACAACACATTATCACACCGGGGAGGTATGTCCTTTTGGTTTAGGAGAAATTCTGCTTAGGGAACGAATTGGGCGTAATCCCATTGACATGATAGCGCTCATCGCAACACTCCGCGGGATCATCCACTACATAGCAATGAACGCAGAAGAAAACAAGCTCATCAACGTCGCCATGAGCATTGTTCGAGGAAACGTATATTATATTGACGGCAACCTATATGGGCCTTCAATCAATATCGCCGAACACTTGGCCGAAGAAGTAGCCGAAGCGGGGCAAATCCTCGCCTACTCCGACCGACCAGACGAGCCATACGAACGGTTTAGCGAAGTAGTTCATATCGATACAGGCCTTGAGAGAGTGTTTTGTATCAAAAAAGGCCCATACATGACAATACATCCTCGTTTCTTGGGGAGCTATTATCCAGCCCCCTACTCGCAAGATTTTATACGAGTACTCGATACCTATAGAAAAGGTGGGTGGAACAAGAAATATCGCAAAGTGAAAGAAAAGAAATTCCTCGCAATAGAAACTGTCGCATTTATTTCTCTGAAAGTACCCAAAAATGAAGAGAAATCTATCGACGAAGAGAGTGCCGAACTCGTACTCCTAGAAACACTGTCTCTTTTGCTACGTGCCAAGAATTGTATTGCCGAAGAACTACACCAAAGAAAGGGACGAGAAATAAAAACTCCAGGAGGAATTAGCATCGTCGCATTCCCTGATGCATTCGAGGCGCTCATATTCGCCAGAAAGCTGCTCTTTGAAATCGATTTTCTGGACATATGCATCGCATGTGGCAAGGGACCCGTTATAATCCATAGGCTCAACGATGGTGCCCATGATATCGATGGATCTGAAGTTAATTTTCTCTCAAAAATGGCAGAGGATAGACACGAAACGGGGTGTATATATTTCACTCCCTTGATACGAGAAGAAGCGAAAGCACTGTGGGGAAAACCAATCTCCTTTACAATATCGGGCGTGACGATTGAAACCAATCTCTACCGTCGCGGCGAAGAAAAGCAACGAATAAAAAAATAAGAATATGAAAAGACTTCCCCATAATCACAAGGAAGTCTTTTTTTATGAAAAAAATAGTGGTCTGTCCTGCGCCACTCACCCTCCTTTTTTCAAAAGACTCATCGCGGCAAAAAAAGTACTCGCCCACAAAATATATACCGCTACCTCGCGAAACGGGGCACCAAGCCACACAAACAACAAAAAGCACATCAATCCTATTACCTGCAGCGCCATTTTTGTCTTCCCCCAGAAGTTCGCCTTGATCTCCCCTCCCTGCGATCCCCATAGCAGCGCAACCCCTATTGTCAAAAACTCGATCCCCGCGATAGCACAAGCAAGCGTAATACCCCCATGTACCGCAACCACCAGCAACGCCACAGGAACGATGAGGAGTTTATCCGCAAATGGATCAAACATCATCCCCCAGTGAGTGATCTGATCCCGCGTACGCGCCAGCGTTCCGTCGATTGCATCAGTGAGCGCAAGAACAAGAAAGAGTGGTACCGCCCACGCGTAGTGGTGAAACGCAACACCCCAGACCACAAACGGTGCACCGAGAATACGAAGAAGAGTGATGTGATTAGGGAGTATCCATTGCGGAATCGCCCAACAAAAAAGTACCGCAACAAGGGAATCGAACGGAGCGGCTCTTTCGGATTTTTGAAAATGAGTATCCGCGAAAGAAGGAAACTGCATATAGGGTACTATTTTGATGATACACCCCTTGTACCTCCTGTCAAAAGCATATACAGTAAAAAACACAAGACACACCTATGGAAATCCTCTCATACCTCGCGCCTCTCCTCATTATATGTGGTATAGCATCACATACGATAGCATGGAAACGAATACGACAAATACCCCTAATCCCCGCTGGTGCAATGGGTATTGCTTCATGGTGTGCCACGGTCATCGTACTCGCAACGCCACTGTATTGGATCTCCTCCTACACAAAAGAAGCGG
>JAHFHK010000027.1:0-12371 GCA_023246955.1 Candidatus Uhrbacteria bacterium | reverse complement strand
GGTATATATCGTCGCAGGTATAGCAACCATCGCCCCGCTCATCCTTCTATTCCTAAACAAGAAAAAGCTCCCCGCAAATCTCAAAATCACAGCCCCTATTGTCCATCCCACGATATCAACAAAAAAATTTCATATACCGATTCTCATCACGCTGTACGGGATATTCTATGCCGCCCTCTGCGGAGGAATAGGTGTCTATCACACCACGATATCCCTACTGGGACCATGGGAGGCGGTATCAAATTGGTTTTTTATAGTATATCTCCTTCTGAGCCTCATTCTGATTGCCATCACGATGCAATGGCAATCACTGCCGGGAAGACTGATACTCTGGACACTTTTTATCCTCTTTAGCTTCAGCGCAGGAACCCTTCTCTTTCCATACGGATTCGGCTTCGACCCCTTCATTCACGAAGCAGCAGAAAAATATATATTCCTTCATGGAAATATCGCCCCAAAAACACCCTACTACATCGGACACTACGTGCTCGCAATAACACTCAGTCATCTCATAGCATTCATTCCTCTTGATGCCATAGATCGCCTCCTCGTACCTGCGCTTGCGGCGCTTACGATTCCCTCCAGTCTCTGGTACGCCTTCCGCAAAACACCATCACAGGCGTGGATCGTCCTTGGCGGCCTTATGATAATCGGATACAAAGCATATGCCCTATCAACGCCGTGGGGGTTGAGTGTACTCTTCTTCACGCTCACACTGGCGGCACTATATGAATCTCAAAAATCACAATGGCATAGCAACGCCCTACTCTTTGCACTCGCTTCTTTCTTCATACACCCGCTCGCGGGCATAGGAGCGCTCTTCGCGTGGAGCATCGCGTTAGTGCAACACATCGCCAATATATATATCCGTACCGTCCTCTCTGTTCTAGGGACTATCACGGGCATTGCTGCCTATAGCACAGCATTGTATCTCGCCTCACATAATAGTGGACTGTCAATATCACTTGCTAACCCTCACGATCTTCTCGATCACATCAACGCCTTCCTCGCCTCATTATTCTCATTCACGACTCGTTTTGATAGCATGATTGATTTTGTATATCTCGGGACACACGCAGCACCGCTCATACTCCTAGTACTCGCATCGATTGCGTATATATACACTCTCAACAAAAAGAACACCACAGCGTCAATTGAAACAGTACAATACACCACCGCCACGATGTTCATAGGCGCAGCAGCGACCGTTCTCGTCTTATTCTCCTTCTCAGGCCTCCCCACATCAGAGCAATCAGATTATGGACTCCGCCTTCTCTCCCTTTCATTGATACCGCTCTGCATACTCTCTGCACCCCTCCTCGAAAAGGGAATCCTTCGCATCAAATCGTCTCATGCTCCAGGATTTCACCTCACAGTTCTCATTATAGTAGCAGGAGCCATGACGAGTGGGTTCTACCTCTCTTACCCGCACCGAGACGCATATAGCGCCTCCCATGCATACACCGTCGCATCTGAAGATATCGATACCGTACAGTGGATTGATACGCATTCTCCTACACAAAACTATGTAGTCTTGTCTAACCAAATGCTCGCCGCGGCAGCACTCCATGAATTCGGATTTGAACGCTCACTTACCATGGAATACAACGGCACAACCCAAGAGCAATACTTCTACCCCATCCCCACTACAGGACCCCTCGCACACGAATATGAAACGTTCACGGCCACTCCCTCGCGAGAAATACTCACTCGCATCGCCAAAGAAATAAACCGCACCACGATATTTGTAATACTCCCCTCATACGATAGTGATCTTGAAAAGAAAAAAGCGTCGCTAGAAACAATAGCCGACGCCTCCTATACGATAGAAAATACACGATTCGTCTATCGCTTTGACTTCCGTTGACGCGATATCACCGCCTTGTACCGCGGCAAGATGCATACCACGACCGTGAGCGCCATGACTAATGCGAAACCACACATAATAGAGGGAACTCCACCCCGTACATGCATTGCAAGAAGCGAGAGGGTGCAAGTAGGAACAAGAAATGACAGATAACCAAACATCATCCACTGCAAGAGCGTACGGTCTCCCTTCTTTTGCCATAACGCCGCAAACAGCATCCCGAGTGCAATACAGAGAAGACTGAGGTAGTACACGCCATACGTCCAGTCAAAAAAGCTCTGCGTCTCGAATATGACATATCTTCCCGTACACACCGCGGCGACAAAAATACCCTGAGAGACAATAATACCAAAAGAAAGAAATGCCCCACACCCCCATGCGAGTCGCACAAACCGCGTCCTATAGGTAGCCATACTCACGAGCTGCAGCCCAATAACCGGAAGCCATGTAATAGCAACATGACCAATCTTCGCCCACAAAAAAGGATCTCCTCCTTTACAGATAATGTACTCGGACCACTGAAAGATACCCAAAGACAATAGGAGAAAAACAGCCAAGCCACCAAAAAGCCCCTCACCCCACCGAATCAGCGCATAGATACAAGCAACTGTTTCGACCAAAAAGGTAGCGAGCATGACCGCAGGACTAAAACAAAACAGAGTGGTTATTTTTTTGGGCACACCGCAGAAAATAAAATCGCAAGAGAATGAATGTATGATTCAAGAGAATACCGCTGCGCATCATACATTGCTTTTGCGCTCATGACACCATATTGTTTATTATTATACGCCTTTTCAAGAGCAGCCACAAATGACCCAGTATCACCCGGCTCAAAAACATATCCATTCTCTCCTTCGATAATCGACTCTGCCACACCACCAATACGTGCAACGATCAAAGGCGTCCCCAGTCCCAAACTCTCATTGATCACCGTCGGAGAATTTTCATAACACAGCGAAGTGATAGCGGTATAGTCAACTTCGCGAAATGCACGATCTTTTTCTTCACCTTTTATTACCCCCAAGATCCGTATCCATGGTAACGCCTGCGCCTTTTCTTCGAGCCACCCAGAAAGACTCCCACTCCCTGCAAACCAGATTTCGCAAGGCACAGGAGAATATTCTAGCGCCTCAACGAGAAAGCGCACCCCCTTATGGGGTTCCAGCTGCCCAATACACAAAATCCGTAAAGGCGTATGCAGCATTTTGAGCGCGGTATCCATAGGAGCGGCTACAGAAACACCCGGAAAGGGATTAGCCATAACCTCAATACGTGATCGCTTGAAAAATCCTCTCGATACATACCAATCCCTCAAAAAACGGGAAGGAAATACGACCGCCACAGGAGAACCGAGCACAAAACGGGTATACCACGCATACACACAAAGAAGCCTTGAAGGCTGTAGTGCAGATTTTTCCTGCCCCACCAAAAGAAGTCCATTGGGATAGGTGAATTGAATATCATGCATCGTATGCACATGAGGAATACCACGCATACGAATTGCAAAGAAAGAAAGATATCCAATTCCCTTTATCGCATGAGTGCAGACAACGTCAGGTTTTTCATAACCAATACTATTCCAAAGAAGAAAAAAACCATGCAATTGCACACAATCAATGATATGCCAGATAACTCGCTTCCAAAAAGGATAGCGATCGATATCGAGATAGGAAAAAATATTCCACGGAGCAATACGAATAACGCGTACCCCCCCTTCCTCCAAAACGAAAGGACGCAAAGAAAAGCGAGGAGCAGAGCGATCGATCGTCACCACTGTCACCGCGTACTCTTTTGCGAGAGCATCAATAACCATTTCGGCGACAACCTCAGTTCCCCCTTTGCGGAATGGACGAAAAATACTCGTAACAACTAGTATTTTCATAGAGATATGACGACATCACAAAGATTCTTACCTGCGACTTCACTACTATAACGCTCGTGGACTTTTTTAAGACCACATTCACCCATGGCATAGGCAAGCGGCTGATCACTCAAAAGCCTCATCAACGCTCCAGACAAAGCACCTCCATCATTCGGCGGCACGAGCAGACCGTTAGCCTCCTCATCAACAACACTACGAGGACCAGGTAAGTTCGTCGTAATGACCGGCTTTCCGCACGCCATTGCTTCTACGAGGACGATACCAAATGCCTCAGAACGCTCAGTAGAAGGAAGTACACTCATGGTACATGCACGATACCATGTTCTTTTTTCTTCATCAGAAACCCCTCCAGGGAGTATAACGCGATCGCCTATCCCTACCCGAGACGCATGAGCAGAATAGTCATCTCGCAAAGAGCCCTTTCCTACCAAAACAAGACGACTCGTCGTGCGAACTTCTTCGGAAAGCATGGAAAACGCATCAATGAGTATAGGTACCCCCTTAAAAGAATGCGCAGCGTCCATCCCCCCCACAAAGAGGATAATGTTCTCTCCCATAGCGATCCCATAGCGATCCCGTAATTTCCGAACTCCATCATTACTAGGAGTATACCACGATGTATCTACCGCATTAGGAACAGTAAAGAGTCGAGTGTCAGAAGAAAGGAACGACGTTACCTGACTATTCTGTATATAGTCCAAAGAAGTAGCAATAATCCCATCACTTTCCGCAACAAGGCGAGGAAGTGCCCCTTGAACATACCGAGGAAAGAAATACTTCCGTATCCCCTTATCAGCGACTAAATCCATGTGATACGTCACCAAAAGTTTCCCGCCCGTTTTTTTCTTCCAAGCAAGCACCTCATCGAGCGCACCAATAAACGGATAATGAAAATGCACCACGTCAAAGCCCTCGAGTACCCTCGCCAAACCACGCACCCATGCAGCATTTCCATACTCAAGAGTAGGACGAACGCGCCAAATTCGAATTCCGTCCCTCTCCTCATGCTCCAAAGTTGCCCCGCGTTCCCGCGCATACCACGGCACAATAACCGTCACCATATGTCCTGCACGCGCGAAACTAGCGGCGTTATCGGCACACACCACCCCCAAGCCACCCTTATACGGAGGATACACCGCACATACTTCAGCAATCTTCATATCCATCGTCGAATTATATTCCAATACCATCGCAAAACAGGATTCACCACCATCCTCATAATCCCCGAATCAACCTCCTGTGCATCGATAGAAGAAACGAAATAAGGAACTATCTCCGTGTCTGAAATAACCCGCACATTCTGTATCTTCCTTCTCTCTAAGAGAATATGAGCGAACCGTCGAGGTGAAAACCAGAACAAACGACTGGCACAATAATGCAATACGGGAGTAATACGCAGTCGCATAACGGTACTCAGCAATGCGCGAACGAGCAAACCCGCTTCCATAAAAAAGAATGCAGGTGCGATAAGAAGTAACGTTTTGAAAGAATAATTACGCAGCAAAATCGCAATACGATTTCGTTCAATATAATAAAACTTCTTCTCACTCCTCCCAAACTCATAGCGATGATATACCGTAGAGGTGGGCGTAACCGCACACCCCCAGCCAGCCAATCGAAAACGCCACGCAAGATCAGTATCTTCATGATACATAAAAAACTCCGGATCAAATAACCCCACCTCACGCAACGCGCTCGCACGATACATCACCGTAGCACCGCTGGTATATCCGATCATCGACGATTCAGTACATGTCGCAACAGGCTGCGTATACCCCATACTATACCCAAACCCCAGATAATGGAGTGCATTCCCGCAAGAGTTCAAAAGACCCTTATCCTGCGCAAGCGCAATCATGGGCTGTACCACACCACATCGTGGATGTGCATTCATATAATCGACCAGTGGTTCAATCCACCCAGAAACGAATTCCATATCCTGGTTCACGAGAATAATATACTCAACACCCCGCTTGAGTGCCTCAGTCATTCCGCGCACGTGCCCCCCCGAATACCCATCATTTGTTTCAGAAAAAATATGCACCGCATCAGGAACATCTCGCTCAATAATCATCCGCGTGCTATCACTCGACGCATTATCGACAATATAAAGCAAAACCCCCTCGCGAGGAAGCGTGGGGAGCAGTGTTTGAAAAAACAAAGGAAGATCGTGTTCCCCGTTATACGTAACAAGAATAATCGCAATCATATACGTATCCCGAGACCTCTGAAAAATTGATGGATTTTCGTTGAACGGGCTGTTGAGATCCAGGAAATGGAGGAGTGTCTCCATTGAGTGGATACAGCGGGTGCCCGTGAAATGAAAAGACGCGATTTTGCAGGGGTCTCGCCTAATAGTCGATGTCTACCCGTCCGGTTATCCTATGAATCGTCACGCTCTTTGTATGCCCATTCTTCGTGCTCTTGAGTCGCACCGTTACACTTTGTATCGTTTCGGCTCCCTGAAGGAGCATATCAGCCCGTGGAGCGACAAATGAGCCATCAACCCCAGCCTTGCCTCCTACACCATCCCACGAAATATCATCGATGACCACATGCCCTGGGTTAACGACGGGAATTGTCTCAACGAGAGCATCAACTCCCGCATTGTACATATTCGCAGTCCCTCCCCCGCTCGCCCCAGTATCTGCATACAGAAGAAGATCTCCTGATGTAGCATCAAGATACACCCCATACGCAGGATAGGCAACCCCTCCTTGAAGAACGCCTGTCTGAGCATCATTTTGAGCCTTCCGAACCCCATCCGCAAACCGCAGCAACGATGCACGCAAAAGATCATCCTCACGGCCCGATTGAAAGCCGATCACCGACATAGTCATGAGCATGACAAGAATGGCAGTCACCACAAGCATTTCGATCACGGTAAACCCTTTTTGATTCTTTACAGAAGAAATGTGATGGATCATACAAAAATATAGTGAGAAAGAAAATCAATAATGACATGTGAAAAGAGGAGCACCGCAATCGTTGCCCCCGATAAGAACGTTCCAAAGGCTATTTCAGAATTACCACGTTTCTTGCGCATAATCAGAAGAGGAATCGCAACGAGACTCCCCACCCCATAGGTAATAAACAGCGCAGGCAAGACAAGCGGCCACCCCACCATACATCCCATGAGAAATCCCATACGTATGTCCCCTCCACCGATCCATTTCCCTTTTGAAACCAGAAATTGAGCCAAGAAAAATCCACCACCGACCAATCCCGCGAGAAGCATATTCGTCCACGAGAGAGTTTGGATACAATCCCATGACAATATACTACACGACGCACCACCCCCCATCAAAAATCCATTCGTCAAAAACACAACTACAATCGCAGGAATACTCAATCGATCAGGAATGAGTTGCCACCGAAAATCATAGACAAAGACAGCAACAAGAATAGCAATAAAAAACCAGTTGCGCGCAAGAAGAAAAAAAGGATGAATCACCGAACCTACACCCTCAATACTTGACCACCCCTGCATCACACTAATATATGCAAGCAGAAAAAGAAGCGAGCAAGCAACCTCGACCCAAAAATAGTGCATTCCTATAAGCT
This sequence comes from Candidatus Uhrbacteria bacterium, assembly GCA_023246955.1. Lineage (GTDB taxonomy): Bacteria > Patescibacteriota > Patescibacteriia > JACQRZ01 > JACQRZ01 > JAHFHK01. The sequence goes on along the minus strand of JAHFHK010000027.1, from coordinate 5,058 downwards.
CCTTACACTGCCGACATTTCCCTCGCAAAAAAACAAAACTCGCGATAGGGACAAGATCAATAACCGACAACTCCCCTTGACAAGACATGCAATGAGACCGCCCATCCAGCATAGACTGAGAGGAATGAACTCGCGCCAAGAGTGCATTCAAAAAACTTCCCACGATAGCGCCAAATCCCAAGATCAGAAGATAAGTCATATAACCCAGTATAACAAAAAACCCCGAGTTGTTCGACTCGGGGTTTTGAGATATAACGAGTATCTCATGAGATGTTTGGAAAACTGATGAATTTTTGTTGAACGGGCTATTGAATCTAAGAAACGTATGGATTATACGTTGAGTGGATTCAACGGGTGCCCGCGAGACAAAAAGGCGCAGTTTTACGAATATCTCACTAAAATGGGCAGGTAGCGATGATGTTACCACCAGGGATGATAGCGTAGGTTCCGATAGGACCGATAGCGCTAGCACTCTCGGTATGGAAACAAACCGCAAAGTCATCAGTCTTCGGTGCGCTTACACCGTCCTTTGCAGAAATACTGTATCCACAGTTTCCAGCAGTAGCCTCAGTACAAGCAGTAGCTACGGCACTAGGATCCAAGAACTTCGTCCAGTCAAGATCACCAAAAGGAGAAGTACACGTAGTAGTAAGGCCCTTTGGAGTACATCCAGTGACTGCCTGGCTAGGAATTTCAATATCTGAGAGCTGCAATGCAGTTGCGAACTGTTTCGCATCGCTGAGACGCTTTGCATCACGCGCCTTTGCACGTGCACTGTTGAGGGATACGATCCCGAGAGTTGCCAAGATGCCAATGATAGCAACTACGACAAGAAGTTCGATAAGGGTAAACCCTTTTTCATTCTTTCTCATAGAAAAAATAATTCTTAATAATTATGGATAATCAAAGATTAAAAAGTACAGTTATCAGAAATATTACCCCCCGTCACCATCTTTTTCAAGACGGCAGGATCACCAATATTTGACTTGCTCTCCATCTTGAAGCAGAGCTCGTAATTATCAGTAGTAGAGCCGGGCTTCAGGCCATACTGACACGTACCCACGACACCCGTTTTACAAGGAGCAGCAATGTTACTAGGATCAACAAAGTTATTCCACAAAATCGTAGTAGCAAGGTTCGTACAAGAAAGTGTGGACTCCGATGTACAGGTGATATTCTTCACCTCATCAAGCGCGGCAAGAATCTCCATACCCGTGGAAAGCTGCTTTACGTCACTGAGACGTTTTGCATCACGCGCCTTTGCACGTGCGCTGCTAAGAGACACAGTACCTAAAGTCGCCAAGATACCAATAATAGCGATAACAACGAGAAGCTCGATAAGAGTAAACCCTTTTTCATTACGCTGTATCATAGAAGAAATAATTTCTAAATTTTATATATTGGTATCTCACTACAGAGTAGTATAGCACATTTTTGAGCCTCCCTGTGTAAAAACTCTAAAATGCAGTTGCCAAATTATACATAGGCAAAATAATTGCCGCAACCATAACCGCAACCGCAAGCCCAATAACAATAATGATGATTGGTTCAATAAGCGTTACCACATTCTGGATACCCGTATTAATTTCGCGGGTAAAAAAGGTAGTAATCTTCTCCAATACATCGTCCAGCCTTCCCGTCTGCTCCCCCACCGCAAGCATTTGAGACACCATGCTCGGCACATATTTTGACTTAGAAAAAACAGAGGACACAGGATTACCATCTTCTACCTCACGAATAGTTTCATCAATCAAATCCTCATACACCGCATTTCCTACGATATCACGCACCACACGCAAGCCCGCAGGCACGGTAACCCCCCCCACAAGAACCGTTCCGAAGCTACGAGTAAAGCGCACAGTATACACATACTGGAAAAGCGGACCGAGAACAGGAATGCGTAAGATCAACTCTCCAAAAACACGCCTTCCTGCAGGGGTCTTAACAAAAAGACGTCCCCCCACAAAAGCCCCGGCGGCAAGAAGAATAATAAGCCACCAGTATCCTTGCATGAAGTCAGATACGACAATCAAGATACGCGTAGGCAGAGGAAGCTGAACATTACCGAACTCCTTAAACATGGTAAGAATCTTCGGCATGATCCACGTCATAAGGACAAACCCTGCCACCACAACAACACTAATAATAAATGCTGGATAAATCATCGCCCCCTGCACCCGACTTTGAAGCTCATAATCCTTTTCCTGCTGATCCGCCAAATACACCAGGATTTCATCAAGTTTTCCAGACGTCTCTCCGGAACGCACCATGTTTACGAAAAAATTATCAAAAATATTAGGGTATCGTGCTAACGCATCAGAGAGCTTCGTACCTCCCTCAACCTCATTACTAATATCAACAATGGCCGCCTTGAGATTGGGCTTCACGGTCTGCAATGCAAGCATTTTTAACGCCTGTACGACGGGGATAGAGGCAGAAATCAAAATAGCGAGCTGACGCAACATCACCGCCAGGTCTTTTTTTGATACCGAAGAAAAAAGTCCGTTCAGTGCGGCAAGGAAATTCGTCCCGCCCCTTTGCTCTTTGAGAGAAATAACAATAAGACTTTTTCCCGACAGAAGATCGAGTGCCGCATCGGAGTTAGTCGCTTCCACGATTCCCTCTATGCTTTGTCCTGAACTATTTCGTGCTTTATAGAAAAAATTTGCCACAGAATTACGTTATACAATGTTTTGATACCTCCGAAGATTTAAAAAAAATATCCGAGGAGTTTCCTCGGATATTAGTATACCATAGTTCTGACGCACACCATTGTGCGAAACAGTATCTAGAATTTCACGGCAACATTGTTACGCTCCTCGCCCACCGCCTCAAAGAAACTACGGCGAACGATACCGAGCATCCCTGCGACAATATTCGAGGGAAACATCTCAATCTTTGTATTGAGATCACGAACATTTGCATTGTAGAAGCGACGCGATGCCTCAATCTTGTTCTCGGTGTCAGCAAGCTCGCTCTGAAGCTGCAAGAATCCTGCATTCGCCTTCAGATCGGGATAGCTCTCGCTGAGAGCAAAGATAGACTTCAGTGCACCAGAGAGCATATTCTCGTTCGCCGCCTGTGCCGCAGGATCGATATTCTTAGAATGACCATCCATAGCCATAGTACGTGCCTGGATCACCTTTTCGAGTGTTGCACTCTCGTGAGTCGCATACCCCTTCACCGTCTCAACAAGGTTAGGGATGAGATCATAACGACGCTTGAGCTGAACATCGACGTCAGACCACGCCTCATCGGTACGATTACGAAGAGAAACAAGCCCGTTATACACACCGATAGCCCAAAGCACGACGAGCACTACAAGGCCGAGAATAATAGGAAGCATCATAAGATATATATTAACAATGAGTCTTTAGCTCCTAAAAGCCTACCACGACGGCCCAAAATAGCAAGATATACCCGAAAAAATAAGGAAACTCCAGCGGAATCTCTTGACAAAGCCCCAGAGTCCTATAGGATACACCCACATAAAGGCAAGGAGGATTTTAGCCGATATGACAGCAAAGACAAAGATAACCAAAGAAAAAGCCGCAGATCAAAAGACAGAGAAAGGAGAAGACGATCTATGGCAACAGTTCATTAAAAATCTAAAGATTGACGAAGAAAATCAGATACAATACTGCGTCGAAATTATCAAGAATGCACCCGATTATGCGGAAAGAGCACTAGATCTTCTCGTGAGCCTACCAGACAATACTGAAGCGCTCCTGAAAATAGTCGGACCAGAAAAAGCCCGCAGCCTATTGAAGGCCAAACGCTCACGAAAAGCCTCATACCACTATGTGCATAATATAGTAGATACACTAAATGACGCACATGAAAAAGATCCCCATATTATTGAACGCACGCTAGAAACCTTCCTTGAAAAAAGCACCCCCGCAGATAAGGAGATGTATCTCAATAGTGTCGTTAAGGCATGCGATGTAACGAATATCTCTCAAGAACTATTGAAAAAACTATGGGAGTGCACAGTCCAATACCAGAGCATTGATGCACTCATCCACATCATAGGGAAGTGGAACACCTACTATGCCAGAAAAGCATGGGGAGTCCTACTTTTTCTTGATCTTAAAGAAAAGTGGCTTACCAAATATGATATCAAAAATCTACTATTTACAGCTCCAGCTGAATTAAGAATGGAGATTTGGGAGGAGCTAAAAACAAAAAGTATGTCACCTATATTCATCTGCTGTGACATAATCGACCGACTAGCGCAAGAAGAAAGTATCACTTTCAAAGAAATAAAAAAGGAAGCTATCGCTCTCCTCAAAATACACCCGGATAGGATTGTACAGAACATGATAGGCGCCAGCAAAAAACCAGCCGAAGCAATACCAGAATAATTTCCAAACCAAAAATACCACCCCAATCACGGGTGGTATTTATTTTTTCCTAGACAATGTCTGCACCCTAAAACTGCTCCAAAAACCGAATATCGTTCGAATAGAGCAAACGTAAGTCCCCGATATTGAGATCGTTCTTCATCATATAGGTACGCTCAACGCCAAAACCAAAGGCAAACCCGCTATACACCTCAGGATCATAGCCACCATTGGTCAACACCGTCGGATGCACCATACCCGCACCCCCTAGTTCCGACCATCCCTCTTTGCAATAGGTACACCCAGCACCCTCGCAAATCCCACACGAGATATCCACTTCAAAACTCGGCTCCGTAAAACGAAAATGATACGGACGAAGACGCACCTTCCGCGTGGCACCAAAGAATTCTTTCACAAAATAATCAAGCGTACCTATCAACTGCGTCATCGTCATGTCCTTGTCAACGACCAATCCTTCAAACTGGTGAAACATCGGCGTATGCGATACATCGATCTGACGACGATACGTTTTCGCGATATTGAGCATGCGCACCGGCAATCCTTTCTTGCTCGCCTCGCGCATCTCTCGCACCTGTCCCGAAGAAGTATGGGGGGTGAGTAGCATCCTTCCTTTTCCAGGAACTTCTTTTTCAGTGATAAAAAAGGTCTCCCACTCATCACGCGCAGGATGGGTGCCAGGCATATTCAACGCCTC
>JAHFHK010000026.1 GCA_023246955.1 Candidatus Uhrbacteria bacterium | reverse complement strand
CCCCGAGTCCGGAATCAAAAACACCGATAGTCATAGTAAATTCGTTATACACTGACAGCCTTTTGGATATTCTCCTGAAGTGCCTTCGGTTCCTCCGACAGCGCGAAGGGGAATATCCAAAAGACGCACAGTGCACCCGTCAAGAATACTCTGCATAGTCTAACTCTGTATAATCGCAGAAATAGTCGCAAACTGCTGATCACGCAACGCAGCAGTATTCGCTTCGAGGTTGAGGCGCAAGAGAGGCTCAGTGTTGGAGGGACGAACATTGCACCACCACTCGGGGTATTCGATCGTGACCCCATCCAGCTCGGTGATCATCGCATCAACACAGTGTTCTTTGAGACGCGCAATGCAGGCATCCTTATCGGAAACAGTGAAGTTAATCTCTCCCGTCACAAAATACTTCTGGAGCGGAGCAATAATCTCCGAAAGGCGCTTTTCGGTTCCTGAAAGGATATTGAGTATGATACTGATGACCAGGAGCGGTGCTTCAAAATATCCAACTTCCTGAAAATAAAAATGCCCCGAAAGTTCCCCTGCGAACAGCCCGTTATTCTCTCGCATGGTTTTTTTGATAAAAGCATGACCGACCCGCGTCACCATCGCACGACCGCCCAACCCCGTGATGAGCTCAGGAACGATGTGACTCGAACGGAGATCATACATGATCGTCGCCCCCACGTGACTTTTCAGAAGCTCCGCCCCCACTAATGCCGTAATGATATCAGACGCAATAGGAGAACCATTTTCATCCAAAAAAACTACACGGTCGCCATCCGCATCGAGCGCGATACCGAGATGTGCTTCTTTTTCTCGTACCAACGCACCGAGGTCGCGGACGTTTTCGGATTTGAGAGGGTCAGGCATATGATGGGGGAATGTGCCATCCATTTCAAAATACAGGGGAGACAACGCGCAGGGGAGGTGCTTGAAATATTCCTCGACCATGACGACCGATACCCCGTTCCCGGTATCGACTGCAACACGGAGTGAAGAAGGATCGATCGCAGGCACACGAGCAAGAGCATCAGCGATATACGCTTCGACGATAGTTTTGTGCATCACCGTGCCTGTAGATTTCTCAAGAAAATCATGCGCACCATATCGCGCCTCGATATCTTCCATGCCGGAACCCTGCCCGATAGGCCTTGCATCCCGAGATACCATCTTTAGTCCATTGTATTGCGGTGGATTATGTGAGGCAGTAATCATAATCCCTCCATCGGCACCCAGACTCGTAACACCATAATAGAACATCGGCGTAGGGGAGAGCCCGATATCGATGACCGTGGCACCATAGGAAACGAGGGTATCGATGACACTCTTCGAAAAAGACTCAGAAGATGCACGGTTGTCACGACCCACGACAATAACAGGAGGAGCGGTGAGGGGTGCGATGGAGCTGATATGGGCGATGAACGCAGCAGCGATATCGGAAACGACCGTTTCATTGAGTTCTTCCGGAACAGTTCCGCGCACGTCGTAGGCTTTGAAAAAAGACATAGGAAAATCAAATAGTAATCATGGTATACTTAGGGTATCAGGCTTCGAATACTTATTGCAACTCGTTGCACTACGCATCATAAGAGTATTCCTTTTCGCGCTGTGTGCGGCAACCGCCCAAGGCGCTTCAAAAGAACACTCTTACGCTGCTCTTTCATATCATGGAACTCCACTCATTTTTTCACAACGCGAACAACGGGCTTCGATCGTTGTTCCCCTCGCATCTCACTCAAGAGCTGAAAGAGCTGTATACGACAACGGCGTTTTTGAGTTTTGCGAGCGCATCGTTTGTCCTCTTTGAACCCATATACCTCTACACACTCGGCTATCCACTCTGGGGGATTCTAGCATTCTATTTTGCTATATACGTGGGGTATTTTTTTACGATACCGCTCGGGGGTAAGTTCATAAAGCGCTATGGGTTCGAGCACGGGATGCTGCTGGGATCATTATTCCAGGTGCTCTACTATCTCTCTCTATACTGCATTCACTTTAGCCCACTGTTTCTGGGGGTCGCAGTGATAGTCTGTATTCTCCAAAAAACATTCTTCTGGCCAGGATTCCATTCGGACTTTGCAATGTTCGGGCGCGCAGGGGAGCGAGGGCGTGAAGTGGGAAACCTCGCGATCCTCGATTCGCTCGTCGTGATTATAGGGCCAGTATTCGGCGGGGTAATCATAGGGTTGTTCGGGTTCCCCGTGCTCTTTGTTATCGTATCAGTTATCGTGCTGCTTTCGAATATCCCCATCATGATGACGCGGGAGATTTTTACACCCTCGAAGATGAAGTACTGGGATAGCTTTAAGGAACTATGTAAAAAAGAAAACCGCCCGTATACTCTCGGAAACCTAGGGTACGGCGAAGAGCTGATAGTGCTCACCGTATGGCCGATCTTTATCTATACGATCCTCGGAAGTACGACTGCGGTGGGATCGACGGTCGCTGCCGCCACACTCATCAGTGGCCTCGTCGTACTCTACGTCGGAAAGGTAATCGATACCTCGCATAAAAAATCAGTTCTTCGTCTCGGGGTACTCTTCTATATCCTCGCATGGCTCTTCCGTCTTATGGTAGGAACCATCTCGGGTATCTTCCTAGTCGACTTCTTTGCCCGAACATCAAAACAAGTTCTTTCCCTCCCGATACTCGCCGGCCTCTATGACCACGCGATACGTACCACCCATGTCGTACGTGCAGTCGTCGCCTTTGAAATGAGCCTTGTTCTCGGTAAAATCCTCGCATCGGGAGGGCTTCTCGTGGTATTCTTCCTGTTCGGTGAACAATGGCGCCTCGCATTCGGCGCTGCCGCCCTTTTTTCGCTATTCTATCTAGGCTATGGCTACTCCGCATCACAATCAAACGCCCTCGCAAAGACCCCCCGCCCCGTCTTCTCGCCTTCGAGCAAAAAAGCACCTCGGTCAGCACTTTCTCGCTGATACGAATGTTTTGCGTAAGATCATCGCGGCTGCAGATATAACAGAAAATGACATTATCGTAGAAATAGGCCCCGGGAAGGGCGTACTTACCGCAGCACTCGCACAATCCGCAAAACAAGTGATCGCTATCGAGGTAGACCGAGACATGCTGCCATTTCTCGACGCACTCAAAGAAAAGCACCGCGATATAACCATCGTCCGCCAAGACGCCCGCACGGCGATACCGGAATTATTTGAAACCAATGGTGCCCTCGCAAAAGAACCACGATACCGCGTCATCGCCAATATTCCCTACAACCTTACATCCCTCCTCATACGCCTTTTCCTCGAAGGAGTACCCCGCCAGCCCACCGACATGATCCTCCTCATCCAAAAAGAAGTAGGGGAGCGCCTCTGTGCAAAACCAGGGGATATGAGCCTCCTCGCCGTCTCCGCTCAATACTTTGCCACCACAAAGATTCTATTCACCGTATCGCGAGGAAGTTTTTCTCCCCCTCCCAAAGTCCAAAGCGCCGTAGTCCATCTACGGATACGCCCCCCTCAAGAGCGATTGAACCCCGAAGAAGAACGTAACTTCTTCCGCCTCGTTCACGCCGGCTTTCGTGCCAAGCGCAAAACCCTCGCCCGTAACTGCGCAGACACATTCAACATTCCCGTCGAAACCATCAAAGCCCTCCTCATCAAAAGCAACCTCCCTGAAAAAGTCCGCGCCGAAGAGCTATTCCTAGAACAATGGAGGGGATTGCTCGCAAGTATGCGTGGTATAATATAGACTATGAAAGATTTTGACTCATGGAATACGTTAAAAAAGAACATTGAGATCGACAATAATGCTCCTAATAAATTTCCGAAAGAAGGGGAGGTATGGGTATCTAATTTGGGAAAAAATATCGGGTTTGAGCAAAATGGATCGGGTGATAATTTTTCTCGCCCTGTTCTAGTTGTGAAGAGATTCAATAATCATATGTTTTGGGCAATCCCGCTTTCCACAAAACAGAAATATTTTGATTTCTACTACAACTATGTTGATCCCAATAATCAGAAAGTATCTGCAATTTTGGCACAAATGAAGTTAATGAGCATAAAAAGATTGAAGAGAAAACTCTATGATACTTCAGATGAACTCTTTGATCAAATAAAACAGAAACTCAAATCTTTTCTCTAAAAAATCGAAACCCCGCCAACTGGCGAGGTCTCTCGGAGCCTTACGGCACTTTGTATATCTACTATACCACAACCGCACTGGATGTCAAGTGCATGTATGCGTCCACCCCATTCTGGACTCCTGGGGTGTTACGAATAAGGTGGGGCAGCCGACGATGGCTTCCATCGGAGGCTTCTGTCCGTGTGCTTTGTGAGGTCTCTTGGTATTGTACCAGATCAGCCATCCCATGAGCTCCATATTGAAGGTAAGGAGGTCATAGGCAAGCGTTCTTCCATGGTGGTTTGTGAACTCCTCTTGGATAGTACGATTGAATCGTTCGACGTAGGCGTTCATCTTGGGACATTTGGGATAGTTGTGGTAATGAGTAATGTTTTTTGCTTCGAGTAGTGCACGGAAATATTTTTCGAACTCAAGACCGTTGTCGGTCTGTACTGCCTTGATAGTGAAGGGGGCTACTCCCTCCAGGAGGGAGTAGAAATGGGCTGCATTCTTTGAATTGAGGGTGGTATAGCCGTAGGCGAATGCAAAACGCGCGTACACATCTACGGCGGTGATGATGTAGCGCTTCAGACCATTGATGAAGATGACGACGGTATCGATCTGTACGACCTCGCCAGGAGAGGTGGTCTTGTGTCCCCTGGGACGACGATTCTTCTTTCTCTTTGTCACCTTCTGTACTTTGAACGTACCCGTCTTTCCATAGAACGAGAGCTTCACGGGAGCAGGAAGTCTTCCTGCTTTCTTGAGGTCAGTGAGGATACGACCGATAGTCGTCACCGAAGGGCATGGGATGCTCTTCTCGATACAGAATTCATTGAGAAGAGGGTGGATCTTGTCCTTGCTGAGACGATATGCATCATTCGTACTCCGAAGACGGAGGATCTCTTTGATGATACGGGGATTGATCTCTCGTAAGCGTCGCTTCATGGGAGCCCGTGATGCGTCATTGAGGCTCTCGAGGTTTCCCTGTCCTTCTTTGAGTTTCTTTTTCCACACAAAGAGTGTGGAACGCCCCACTCCGTGGGCGTCTTTGGTTGCAGAAAGTCCGTGCTTCTCCCAAAATGAGAGTATACGGGCTTTCGATTGGGCATTGAGTGATATCATATGCTTAAATCGTAGCCCGTATTTGTATAGGGTGTAAAATCCCTTTACTCCCTTGGATATATTGAACTGTCTCATATATCATTCCTTTCTCCCTCCGTCAGGAGGGAGTCCAGGATGTTTGTGAACGCGTGCAGTGCAGCAGATCACGATGCATCAAGCCCGCCCTGGTACCCCGTGGAACACGGGGCCGGGCTTATCCACTTTTCTTGCAACCATGCGAATGGTACAATAATACCGTCCTATGGATGAAGCCGTTAATCGACAAGCGGACGCAATTACCGACAGCACGAACAACTCTCTCGAAGCGACCCCTTCTCATGGAGGAAGTCAGGGGTTGGTGCTGGGTTTTTTGATATTTCTCGCCTCCGCCACGTTTGTATTCGGTGCGTCAAAAGTCCTCGGCGACGTGAACGGCCCCTTTGGCTGGGTAGCCAAACAAGTCGCCTCTTCCTCCGATGGCCAGAGCAGCGATGACCGTCTGAAGAAACAAGACACCGACGGCGACGGCATCTCCGACTTCGACGAATATAATGTCACCCACACCAGCCCGTTCCTCAAAGACACCGACGGCGACGGTCTCGATGACAAGACGGAAATAGCGAGCGGCCATGACCCGCTCTGCCCCCAAGGGCAGAATTGTTTTAGGGATATGTCGCTTACGGTAGAAAACGGGCAGGGTATAATGCCTGATGCTATATCCAAAGTTCTTGGGAATAGCCCAGGAGCCAAAGGTATTGCTCCTACGCTCTCACCTGCAGACCTGAGGTCTCTCCTGAGCCAAAACGGAATATCGGGTGATATCCTTTCAAAGTATTCCGACGAAGAAATACAAAAGCTCTATAGCGATTCGCTCACACAAAATCTCGCTGCAGCAAAGCAACCCGCTCCCGTAATAGCTCCTTCGACAAATGCGCCATCAGCGGTACCCCCGCTCACACCACCACCCGCCACCATTCCGGGAGCACTCGCGACGCAACCAGCAGCACAAAACAAGGATCCTTTTTCTGCAGAGGCAATCAAGGCACTCGGTATCGATCCAGCCAAGCTCAGTGATCCTACGAAGCTAACCGGTGAAGAAGTACGGAAGATCCTGGGCCTCTCACCAGATATTACCCCCGAAGTACTTAGTGGCTACACCGACGACCAGCTCCGTGACCTACTATTGAACTCAGCACGCCAAGAGTATAACGGCACACAACCATAACCCCATGCGCACTCCTCTTTTTTTCAAATATTTTATTGCGGTGATTCTCGCGATTTCCCTACTCGCGCCAGGGGCGTATTTGGCTATGCGCCCGACAACAGGGGAGGAGGAGGTGCATGCTGTACTCGGGGTGATGGACGTTGTTATTGACCCCGCTGCCATCGCAGCATTGGTGACCCAAATAACCACAAAGATAGGGGAGACCGCGACCACTGCAATTTGGAGTGCAACCAAGTCCGCCCTATACGCAGGGCTGAGAGTGGGGTACAAGAGCTTCTTGGTCTGGGCGACAGAGTCGTTATTCGACGAGGTGTCATTCGGACTTCAGGGGCAGCAGCCATTATTTGAACAACGAAATTGGAACGACTTCTGGAGTGACACTCTTTCTAATGCTTCATCACAATTCGCCGAAGTGTTTGTCACTCAGGCGTATGATTCCGTGAATCAATCATTGATAGGGGTTGATGTAGATAATTTAACAAAGACAAGCGAAGGGTGTCTGAGTGACTTGGATGCGCTAGGGAACTATCTTAACCTAGACAACTCCATTAAAGATGCAGCAGGTAAAACGACTGTGATACCTCAATCCGTAGTTGACGAGACAGCGAAAGCAAACGCAATAAAACTGCTCGAATCAAAGGGTAAGAAGCAGTACGCAGAGGATTTAAAAAATTCAGGGAATGACTTTCTTTCCGTGTCTACTGATGTATATTACTCGTACGCGCAAGACTGTGATGACATTGCAAAAAAACTCACGACTCGCACCAATGATCTCGCGCAAGCAGACGCCCTCCAAAAAAAGAAAAAAGCAGACGATTTTGCACGAAACACCGCCGATGTCTCCCCGGAAGCAAAGAAGTTTTTCAGCTCTCTCGTATGTGCTCCTTCCGCCGGATTAGCGATACAGATAGCAGTCGGACTCGGGCAGACACCTGTTGACACGCAACCAGCCTGTCGCATTAATGATGCGTGGAATAACTGGTCAAAGGTAATTAGTAGTACAGGGGTGGGAGCCTCTAACGCTGCCAAAGGGGGATGGGCAACATTGTTTGATATGGTCAAAGTTGAGAACACTGATCTCGGTATCGCTTTTAACGCACAGATTGCTGGGCAGAACGAACAGGTCAGGGCACTCGACTTAGCGACGATAGATAGACAGCTAACAGATACGACCGGAAAACCAATTACTACAGCAGTATCAAAAGAAACGCTAACACCTGGATCATTCGTGTCCGATCTAGTGAAGACTACCACCGCAAGGAACACTGCAGAGCCACAATGGACGGGTGATGTGCTTGCAGACTTTCTCACGGTCACGGTAGATACCGTTACGAACACCCTATTTAACCGGGTAAAAAAACTAATGTCGGTAGGAATAGCGCGAAAGGGGCAGCCCAACCTATACAGCGCGGGGAGCTATACGTTCCAGGGCGCAAAAGCAGGGCAGACATACATAAACGAATTGGCAAAAATTACCTATTCGCGCACAGAATCAGAAGATATATTGAGCACGCTGGCCACCGAAGACTGCTCCGACCCTAACGGTATTGCTAAAAACCCAGACTCTTGTGTTATCGACCGAAGATTCGAAAAAGCAATTCAAAACGGGATGACAGTTTCTGAGGCGATACATGCACAGCCAGGGAGCGATGCAGGATTGAACCCCAACGCTCCATTTGGGTTTGCTACTCTCGATGTCCACGAGCCAACAGCCAAAGAAGGGTATCCCTATCGCTCGCTGGTCATCCTCCGCAAGTATCGGATATTACCGGTAACATGGGAGATCGCAGCGACGATCATTCGGGATAACTACAAAGATCTTTGTATTCCCAATGGCTGCACGCTTCAGACAGTGGTAAACGGATTTAACCAGAAAGATTCTCCATTTTATGGTCTCGTTGACCCATCCTGGGTATTGACTGCCCCTAAGACGCGATGTGAACTCAAAGGCCCTGGCCCTGGGCTGGTGAGCTCCGGAGATAAAGTATGCCGTTTTGATACAAACGGAGACGGAAAAATTTGTTGCGCAAATACATGCGCCGGACAACAGGGGACTGCCTGTGTTGAATTGTGTCCTAATCCTGATGAGGAGGTGGTTTCCCCGGAGAGACTCGACACCTGTGTCGACACACAGACCTGTCTCCAGGAAGACGATAACGGCAAGTGTAAAGACGACAATAGCTGGGGGTATTGCATCGAAGAAAAGCAGGAGTGGAAGCTTCCTGGTGAGTCTTGTGACGGACAATTCAATTCCTGTCTTACACTTACAAGAGGGAGCACGAACACAACGACAACAGTACTGACGAATTCTATAGCACCAAATTTTGGCAAAGGGAATATCTGTACGAGCGACAACATTGGATGCAAATGGCTGAGTAAGGTATATCAGCCAGCAAGCCAGCAAACACAGCCATGGCTCGATACAAACGCTGCCCGCGTATACTTCACCGAGAATGCCGAAAAGCAATTTCGCTGCGATGCCTCTGCGGAAGGATGTCGCAATCTTAACGTCCCCGGAGAGACAGGGTCTTCGCAGACGGCATATTTTAAAATCGCTCCCGACTATCTCAAATGTGATCCAGAACATACCTATACCGATGGGAAAAAAGGAAATGCCGATAACGCAGGATGTGATCGATTTACGAGATTCTGTCGCTCGATCGATGTGGGATGTAAAGAGTACACCCCTCAGGACGGAGAAGGTGCGTTGGGATTGAAGTTCGGAAGCGACGCAGAACGAAATGCATTGTCGTGTGACAAGGCATGTACCACTCTCGCTTCATTCATTCAATCGCCGACACAATTCGAACCGGCGGCACCTGCTGTGCTCGCGCGCCCTGACATTGCGGGAAGCTGTAGCGCATCCGAAGTAGGGTGTGAGCAGTATACAAACCTGAATGCCCCCGTCGGATCAGGAGAGAGTACCACCGCATTCCGTATACTTTCTGCATGTGAAAGGAAGAGCCCAGAATCTAAGGCATTTTACACCTGGTACGGATCTGACCGTAATGGATTCCGCGTGAGTACGGTATATCTCAAGACAGATCCTGACGGGAAGCCTTCGACTACCACATTCTCCGACTATGACATCACGGCACTCACGACAACGACGCGCCCTACCTGCGATAAGGCGCTATTCAATAAGCTCAAGACAAACCCAGATCCACGGTACGGCTTCTACTGTAAGGAATATTTTGATACCAAAGGACAGGTGTATTATCTCGACACCGAGCGCATAGTGTACGAAACAGATGATTGTACGACCTACCGCAACCGTGCAGGAACCGAGGTCCAGGCATCTCCTTCACAGAGCATCGCATGTTCCGCAGCCGCAATCGGATGTCGTGAGTATAAAGGCACACAGACAGGGAATGCGCAGCTCATCGGTAGCGATACGTTCGAATCAAAGACAACCTCCGGATGGACGCGTCGCAACGATACGACTGGTTCAAAAATCGCTCCATCGAGCGAAGCATTCCTCCAGGGAGGGACAAGCCTCCTAGTCGAAGGAGGTACTGACAACTATGTAGAAAAACCTATATCTGCATCAGCAGGATATGGGTACCGTGTTTCATTCCTCGTCAAAGGAAAATCGGGCTCTGCAGTACGAGTACAATTCGTCGGGACAAACAACGCCGAGGCGACCTCAACCCCCTACACGCTCGGTACCGATGATTGGCAGCGCATGGATTTTACGATTCCTGTTGTCACCCTCCAGACGGGGCAAGCATTACAATATCTCCGTATCTTCCATACAGGAGGAAGTTTCTACATTGACGACGTAGTAGTGCGTCAATCACAAGGCTACGTGTACGCCCTCAAAGACAAGATGGAGACAAGCGCTGGTGTATGTGATGCATCACAACTCGGATGTCGCCTATTTACCGATCCAGCTGGGGCAACGGTCGCCCTCAAACCACCATCAACATCCGCATTCTGCCCCCTACAGGCGGTGGGGTGTCGCGAATATGAAAATCCCAACATCGAAGAAACGGAAATGCCAGGGACGCTCTACTTGGTTCCCTCAGATGATAATAGCTGCACCTCGGATGAGAATAAGTGCACGGCGTACGGAGTGCCAACACTCAACAAAGGTGGGGAGATAAAGTCAGAAACCGTAGACCATCCGATAGGAAGCACCCTCACAAAGATGAAACGCGAAGCCTGGCACACAGTATTCTATAAGATTTTGCCACATCAGAAAGTTGCTCCAGGAAACGCTGTCTGCACTGCTGATGCTGTAGGATGCACACGGTATACAGGATCGTTCAATAACAAAGATATTGGCCCCCTGTACGATAAAGATTTTGGTGATAAATTATGTCTGTATAAGACTGCGCAAGAGACGGGAGGGAAAGGACCTGCGGGATGGTATCGTGACGTATGTGATGGGACTAATACCCCCTGTAGTTCTAACCAAGACTGTAAAGATGCCGGATACACAGAGGGAGATAGTGCATTCCCGAAGGCAACGATCTGTAAGCAGAATGTTTCCTGTTCAATAAATACGACAAACGCAAAACCAGCAAACACAACAACTGCTCCAACAGCAGCAGCGCAGTTGTCTACTTCAGCATACATATGCGCAGGAACATTCCAAACGTGTACTAAGGAGGAGAATAGCACCGCGCCCTTCACCTGTTCAGGTAACGCAAGTGGTGCCCGCTGTATTAACGTGTCCTCTGCCCACTATTACTGCGTAGACACAAACAGGGGAGTGGTCTACGGAAGCGATACAACGACAAACGGTGCAGAAGGAGGAGTATTGTCGCAGTGTACAAAGCCCGGCGATTCCTGTAAGTCAGACTACGGATCCGGTCAATGCATAACATGGGAAGGCATCCAGAAGTTACCAGGTACCATAATAAATACCCCCGCACAGAATCTCATCTCAGGATGGGCGGCCACCTGTCCTTCGAGTGAGACGGGGTGCCGTGTAATACGAGATCCTCTCTGCAAAGACCCACAAAAGTGTACACAAAACTACTTCATGAAATCGCTCGATAGCACGCAGGCAGAGTGCGGCGGAAAATATAACCCTCAAGAAGGGTGTATCCTGATGAACGACCCCATGGAAGAAGGAGGTGAGGCGATATACGATACTAATAAACTCAACACAGCATACAAAGACGGCGTAGCAAAGCAAGATCAAAAAGTGCTGTCTTCCGGAGTTGACCTGAACCAGAGTGGCGCTATAAATAAAGACTCAAACCTGCTTATCAAGGCAAAATATACCCGTGATTGTAAAACATGGCTGGCGTGTATCTCGAGTGCGGTACAGCCCACTATAGGTAAGGAGAAAGAAAGAAAAGTATGTTTTGATCGCATTCCATGCAGAAAGATGGACGCATTAGGGAACTGTACAGAGCCAGTCACCGACCCTGCCGAAAAGAAACTCTTCGAGACACCGATCATATTATCTCCCTACAAAACATCTATCACCGAAGAAGATGCCAGCCTATTTGCTAAAATTGGACTTCTTTCGGGTCTTTCGCGTCCGTCGCTGTTCGTGAAGGGAGTGAAACAAGGATATGACGGAGGATATGCCATCGCCGATTATCGCAACCAGAGTGACGTTACTGAGTCCACATTTTCGGGGCGCCCTATAGTGCGTGCAGGAAAAGCGCCAATATCTGGCGAAGGATATTATCAGGATCTCAATGGAGGAAATCCCGATCGTCGTGTTATGAATTCATGCCGCCTCTATCCGCAAAAGAACGCTCCATCGCAGAACACAGTCGGAGAACCTCAGCAGTGGCAAAAACTTCTATCAAACAACACGCTATCACAGGTCAAATATGAAGTAGACGCATGTTATTACCAGGACGGATCCCTCAACCAGCAAAATGGGGTATACGGATATTGTCTCGAGCCATACCCAGGCCTAAAACCAGGAGAGCTCGATCGATACCGAGAGTTAGCCCGATACAAGACAGGCACGAATACCACAAATATAGACGGGAAGGCAGGATACATGAACTACTGTCTGAACTGGTACCCCGTCGACTATATCAAGGGACAATATGACGCACTCGGGGTGCAAAAACCTATCGCCGCATACACCGGCATCAAGCCGCTCTACTACTGTCTCCAAAGCACGGGAGGTGCCTATGGCTTCCTGGACGAACCCGGCAGTGTTCAGATTGTCAAAGCTCCCGTGATAAAAACGCGCGATACATCTGTCTATCGTATGTGGGAGGTAGGGATGCCAGGGAGTCAAAATATGATGCTCCCCGAAAATGTTCTCGCGTTTCAGGAATGGAAGGCGAGACATGTCCTCGACGCCTCGGCATCAGAGAGGACATTAACCAATAAGGCCATCGCCGAAACACCAACGACGACGGCACTCGTGAAGAGTATCGCAGGGGTAGCGAATCCGCAGTCCGTCACTACCACAAACCCTCGCGGCGGTCTTTTTGGCGATGCAGGAAATGATAAAAAATTTCAATTCACCAATGAGTACGTTGTACACGTATTTGGTAACAAAGGTGAAAGATCTACTTCGGTGGAGGTAACTATTGCTCCGCCAGCGGGCAAGAGTGTAACTTGTGCATCAAAGGGATATTACCCAGCTGGACTCGGGAACGATGGGGTCGGAGATTTTTATGATCATAACGGGGTTCTAGACAACGATGAGCAATTACTTGGGAAACAGGGCGGTACATTAGCAAATCACATAGAGAACGTCACTACATTCACGGTTTCAGCTGCCAAATTAAAAAAACCAGGCGTAGGTCAGACGATTACGGAATCAACTTGGTTTGTGTGCGGCATTCAGACTCAGGGCGGTCTCTTTCTGGATATAGCGGAAAGTAGCAAGGGATTTAAGCCGATATTATTCCGCGTTGATTATACGGGTAGTGCAACTGGTGGCGTAAGCTTGCGATCCCTCCCTCAATCTCTCGCCAAAACATTCACAAACATAACGAATGCAATCGCCAGCGCACCACGACGCTTCGCCAACACTATCGCGCGAAGTGCGAGCCGCGGCGTATCGCTACTAAAGACTGCCATAAGAGGTGGGCAGGAAATAACTCCAGACGCGTCATATCGTCTTGCTGCAACCGACATAATAGCACCACTCTCACCCGCTCCGGCATTTGTATGCGCTGGGACGTCTGATTCGTGTACGCTTGCAGAATATAGCAACGCACCATACACCTGCTCGAATGGGAAACATTGTATCGCCGTGACGGGCGCGGAATTCTATTGTGCGAATCCAACCACGGGAGGCATCTATGGAAGCGACGCAGTCACGTCTCTCGTTGATGGAGGAATCAAAGGACAGTGCTCAAAATCAGGGGACACCTGTAAGACAGATTATGGTTCTGGCCGATGTATGACATGGGCAGAGGTAAAGACCCCTCATGACACGTCGGGGGCTGCTTCCGCCACCACGATCAAACCCTCATTCGTCGTAAAGGATGATAAGGGCCAAGAAATCAAAGAGATAGAGTTCACGGAAAAAGAATTCTACGCGGGCACTCCCAGGATGATAACCGTTACTTCGACGCCGACAACTCCTGATTTTTCATGGAGAGCTACAATCGCGCAAGACAAGACCGACAACCTAGCACGAGGGAATTTCATCCACCGAGACTGGATAGAGCTCTCCGCCACCGCGACGAGCAAACAATGGGGATCAATGGCAGAAGGAAAAGATACAGGAGCCATGGCGGTGCGTCTCGCGCAGAAGAGAATTACTGCGATGAAGAGTGACGGCGTATACCGCGGGACAATACGAGTCTACGCAATCGGACCATTTGAGGGAATAGAAAAAGACATCTCCTTTGTTGATGTCCCTGTGGTTGTTCGCGTGAGCGATACGTATGCAGAGAGAGGGACAGGCCTTGCGTCCGAGGCTGCACTCAGCATCGCAAACTCACCGATAACCGCAACATTTACCCCGCTTGTTGCATTTAATAAGAAAACGGGATTCACCGAAGCGGATCTTATTAAGAATGGCGATCCACGTTCCTCACTCGAGACAGTTCCAGAATATAAGCCCGGCGAGAATGCAAAAGTAGTTCTCCTCCTCAAGGATTACCCCAAAAAAGGTTACCCTGCATTCTCGTCATTTAACCAATGTGAGCCAGGAACACCGCTCAATGCAATGATTGCCTATCGTTTTGTTGGCAGTGATAAGTGGAGCTCAAAACCTGCGAGAACCGCTACTATGGGGCCAGGTGATTATAATTTTGCCGCCGCGGAGGGCGCCTGTGGTGGAGGTGTAGTAAATTTTGATGATATAACGATTGAACGAGCAGGGGGGATGGAATACTACTTCATCGTTTCATATATTCAGAAAGGAGACACCAACAAGTCACAAACCCACCTCATCCGCACTGAACTACAGTACCTCAACATATCCGAAAGTGATGCAACAGATTCAACGGTGTCTATATCGACAAGAAAAATGAACGTCCCGGGTCTCATCGATGCCCCGTATGTCGCGACAACCGAAGATACGTCTGACATCAAGCTCAACCTCTACCAGCAGAAAGGGGATACACCATTAGACTACTCTACGTATCGCTACCACAACGAACACGAGAACTGTGATAGCCATGGTCAACATTGCTGTACGGTTGTGCTTGATTGGAATATTGACAGAACATGGACGATAAAGAGTATTGTTTCGAGCAATGATCCTTACTCATACAGGGGAGAGAAGATTGCATGGGTGCCGGATGAACCGCGTCCAAAAGTGGCATATGAACCGAACCCACCAGCGCTATACTCGGACGCGCGTACGAAGGTGGTATTTAAGAATGAGACAGGAAATGGCATAGATAAGCTGGCAATTAAGACAGATGATAACGA
>JAHFHK010000002.1:21589-54691 GCA_023246955.1 Candidatus Uhrbacteria bacterium | reverse complement strand
AAGCAATTAATGACATTGACTACAAGCACACCCAGGTTCTTCGTCGATTTGTTTCTTCATATGGAAAAGTAACCCCGCGTCGAAGAAATGGTGTATGCGCCAAACATCAACGTAAGCTCGCTATCTCCATTAAGCGCGCACGAATTATGGCACTCCTCCCCTACATTGTTCGTTAAACTCTCCCGTCCCTATGCCAGTCCTCCCGTCCCTCAACTCAATTCGTGTCGGTACCGCCATCCTCTATGAGGGTGAGCCCTATCAAGTAATGACCGCTAACTTCGTTCGCATGCAGCAACGAAAGCCCGTCATGCAAACCAAGCTCAGAAACCTCATTAACGGAAAAGTACTCGAATACAGCTTCAAGGCCGGAGAACGAGTCGAGGAGGCAGATATGGAGCGAAGACAGGCGAACTACCTCTATACAGACGAGAGAGCCGCCTACTTCATGGATAACAAGGATTTTGAGCAGATAGAAATCGACATTGATAGCCTTGGCAACAAAGTCGACTATCTCAAAGAAGGAATCACTGTTGATATCATGTATTTCAATGGAAACCCTATTACCGTAGGGCTCCCTCCCAAAATCGACTTCAAAGTCACTACTGCCCCTCCGGGAGTAAAAGGTGATACCGCAGGCAACGTAACAAAGCTTATCACGCTCGAAACAGGACTCACGGTCAATGCACCACTCTTCATCAACGAAGGAGACATGATCCGAGTAAATACCGAAACAGGCGAATACGTCGAGCGCGTATAGTGCATATCGAAGCAAAGAAAAAAGAGAGCCCTCACGGCTCTCTTTTTAGCACAGAAAGTACCTTGCTACATCGCTTCTTCGAGAGGGGCCTCTGCCGCCTCATCCTCATCAGCATCTTTGGGCTTAGTATGATGAACGATCCCTGCGTCTTGTTCGGCATGTATCTTGTCCATAACACGAGTGCGTATCGCCTGCATCATATCGGGACGTGAGCGAAGAAATGTCTTCGCTGCTTCGCGACCAACGCCCAACTTCTCATTTTCGAACGAGTAGGAGTTTCCTGCCTTCTGAATAATCTTCATCTCAACGCCGACATCGAGTGTATCACCAGAAAGGGAAATACCCTCGTTGTACATGATATCAAATTCACATGTCTGAAAAGGAGGCGCAACCTTATTCTTCACAATCTTTACCTTCACACGGTTTCCTACCATCTTCTCTCCTTGCTTAATCTGTGCAGCACGACGGATCTCAATACGCACCGAAGAATAGAACTTAAGCGCTGTTCCTCCTGGGGTGGTCTCGGGATTACCAAATACCACACCGATCTTGAGGCGGATTTGATTGATAAAAATAACAACCGTGTTCGTCTTACTCACAATAGCAGTGAGTTTACGAAGCGCTTGGGACATGAGACGTGCCTGAAGACCCATATGAGAATCCCCCATATCCCCTTCGATTTCCGCGCGAGGTGTCAAGGCGGCAACTGAGTCGATCACGATAACATCAACGGCATTGGAGCGTACCAGCGTCTCTACAATCTCCAGTGCCTGTTCTCCGGTATCGGGCTGAGAGATGAACATATCGTCTACATTGATACCGATCTTTCGTGCATAATCAGGATCCAGTGCATGCTCAGCGTCAACGAATGCCGCAAGCCCCCCTTGCTTTTGCACCTCCGCAATAATATGTTGGGCAAGAGTGGTTTTTCCGGAAGCCTCTGGGCCATATACCTCAATAATACGCCCGCGAGGTACTCCACCTACCCCTAATGCAATATCCATCGAAATACTGCCCGTAGAAATCGCCTCCACATTCATCCGCTTCGCCTGTCCCAGCTTCATAATAGATCCTTCCCCAAAACGATCCCTAATTTGGTCGATTGCCTCCTCAATCGCCCGGAACTTCTCTTTATTCGCATTTCCGGTACTCATACCTCACACATATTAGTAATTAAAATACTACCTATAACGAATGATTGGTGTTTGTGTTAATATTCTGAGAAACCCCGTTATCTTCTCGAATAATCGTACGATACATGACGGTGGGACGACTAAACTTCTTTGCTGCCGCAACCCGGATAAGATTAACCCCTCCTGTCAAGCTCACCTCCTGCGAAAAAGTTCCGTCCTGTCGCTTCGCAATAGGCTGCTCGTTAATAGTAAGCTCGGCAGCACTCTCCGTCTTCCCCGTCACAATGACCGTCGACTCGTTACTGGCAATATGATCGCTCGGTGCATCGATAACAAGATCCGGAGATCGCAAAGAATGGTACGTGACCACTCCCAGATACCCAAGACACGCAAGGAACACCAGCGTAATCCCTGCGTATTTTACAATGCGAGGACCCACCCAAAGCTGTGAAGAAGTAACTTTTTCAATTGCCTTAGAGGCGTCCTTACTGCAACAACGAACACGCAGTGTCTCCTCGTAAAAAGGCTGAATCTCCTCCCACCGAAACCCCAAAAATGATGCATACGTTTTGAGGTACTGCTCTCGGTACACCAATGCAGGTATTTTTTCAAACTCATCATGCTCCAAAAAAGACAAATACCGCTTACTAATACGAAGCCTTTCTGCGATAGAATCAACCGAATACCCTAATTCTTCACGTGTCTCGGCAAGACGCTGACCAATAGAAAGAATAGGAGTTTCGAGCATAGCATGTACCATATAATGCCCATTTAGTATACGCTTGTCATCTATATATTTCAACTGAGCTGAGACCTCTGAAAAATCGATGCATTTTCGTTGAACGGGCTGCTGAGCCCAAGGAGACGTATACTGATACGTTGAGTGGGATCAGCGGGCGCCCATGAAATGAAAAGGCGCGGTTTTACAGAGGCATCAACTGTATTTTCCCCATGCGTCATCCCCTCCATGAAACTCTTCCTGTCCCTCCATCATATCGAGATCATCGGCACTCCCGATAAGCACTTCGCGTGGCTTCGCTCCGTCTCCAGGACCGATAATACCCTGAGCCTCAAGAAGGTCAAGAAGGCGAGCGGCACGAGCATATCCCACCCGTAATCGACGCTGCAAAAGAGAAGCAGAAGCTTTTTTGGCTTGAATAACCACCTCTTTCGCTTGTGGCAACATATCATCATCTTCATCAGCGCCACTCCCCCCGCCACCGCCGGTAGTAATTTTTTGAACAATTTCTTCTTCATACTGAGGGTCCCCCGATTCTTTCAAAATATCCACCACCCGCTTTATTTCTTCATCAGAGATAAATACCCCCTGCAGACGAACAGGTTTTGCAAGCTCAGCAGATACATAGAGCATGTCTCCCTTTCCTATAAGCTTTTCAGCACCAGACGTATCAAGAATAGTACGAGAATCCATTTGCGAAGCAACCGAGAACGCGATACGCGTCGTAACATTTGCTTTAATAAGCCCCGTAATAACATCCACCGACGGACGCTGTGTCGCGAGAATAAGATGAATGCCCACCGCACGTGCCATCTGGGCAAGACGAATAATAAGGCTCTCAACTTCGGGACCTGAGGTTACCATAATATCAGCAAGCTCATCGATGATAACCACAATATACGGAAGCTTTTCTGCCGCCTCCTTGTTAAAAGAAACAATGTCACGTTTTCCATGAGCAGAAAGAGTATCAAAACGCCGATCCATCTCCCCTACGGTCCATTTCAAAGCATTGATCGCCTTTCGAGAATCGGTAATTACCGGAGTAAGAAGGTGAGGAATGTTGTTGTACCCCGTCAACTCAACGCGCTTGGGGTCTACCATGATAAAGCGCAGTTCATCAGGGCCATTCTGATACAGAAGACTGATGATGATAGAGTTCACGCAGACACTCTTTCCGGATCCAGTGGCCCCAGCAATAAGCATATGGGGAGCACCGATCACACTCAAAAGATGGGGCAACCCCGAAACATCCTTCCCGAGCGAAGCAAACATATTGTGCTTTCGCTTTTTGAATATATCAGAAGAGAGGATCTCATACATCGTCACAGTAGCAGCTTTCTGGTTCGGTACTTCAACACCCACCAAAGGCTTTCCGGGGATCGGTGCCTCAATACGAATAGGATGTGCAGCAAGCGCGAGCGCGAGATCATTATGAAGAGCGGTAATGGATGCAAGCTTAACACCCTCAGCAGGCTTAAATGTGAATTGCGTCACCGTAGGACCAACATTTGCCTCACCCATTTCGACAGAAATACCAAAGCTCTCCAGCGTCTTTTGGATTGCAAGCTTCGTTTTGACAATATCAATGCCTTGTGGTTGATACGTCTTCTTATCAAGCAAATCAAGAGCAAGCTGTACTTTACGCCGAGGACGTTTAGGAACTACAATTGGCTCTATTGTAGGAGCCCCTTCCTCGAGAGCACCATCCTCCTCGAAAGTCTCGCCTACGGATTCTTCACCCTCTTCTTCTATTGCTTCGTCATCAGACGCTCCAAAAGTTTTGTGTGCAAACTCGGGTATAGGGGTAGCCTCTTCTCCTTGCATCACTACCACCTCTTCTTCAGTGATAAACAAATTCCGAAATCGCACCATGGCATCCCGAAACATACCAAATAGAGTCTTCCCGCGCTCGGCAGACTCCTGCATCGCTTCAATAGACGTATTAAAAAATATCACTATCGAACTCAAAAAAAGTGCAATGAGAGTAATAAGCGCACCCCAGAACCCCAGCACTACACGAAGAGAATATCCCAAAAAATAGCCAATAACACCACCGCCACCACCTGAAGTTGCCACCACCCATGATTCCCCGGGTTCATAGCCCAAGTGCCAAAATGCAGTAAAGGTAATAAGGGTGGAGAAAAGGCCAATAACGTGGACTGCCTTAACATCATATTTTCCCTTTCGCAAAAAAAGATACGCAAGCGAAACCACCACAAGAGGGAAAATGAATCGGGTCCTCCCAAATAATATGCCCAAAAGCCACAAAAAGGCTTCCCCAAGCGCCCCTGCTAAATGAGCAAGGCTCAGAAGGGCAACACCCCCAAGCGCAAACAAAAAGATAACCCCAATTGTCCGCTTTGTTTCTGGATGGATGCTCTCTACCGAAGTACGCACCACCTCGCGAAAGCCAGTATTAGGCACATCGACACTCTCCTTCTTTCGTGACCATTGTTTTTTGGAAGGTTCTTTCATGACAAGCGATAAAAATCTATAAAAGCACACACCACAATACGTACTGATCGAAAGGTAAGTATAGCGTTTTTACACATCTATAGGCAAGAGCACAAAAGCAAAAAACGCCCCGTTCTCGATAGGACCAATGTCTTTTGTGAAAAAGACACGAGGAGAGAGATAGTCCTACCAAGAATGAAGCGCTTTATGATGACACTATACCACACTTTCTAGTGTTTGTCAAGGGGTATGCTGTCTGATGCGGTCAATGAAGCTCTCCACAAAACCTCAAACATTCCCCGTATTCCCCCTGCAAAAATAGAATCCTCATGCCAATATACGCGAGGAAATGGTTCGTGGATAATACTCACCAAAAAGCCCTCTCCGAGTACCCATTCGGTGCCCAAGGGAAACTGTGCCTCTGTATCGTAGAGACGGACTTCCTGTGTATCATCTTTGCGAGGCATAAAGGGCGATTCACGGGGAGCGATATACATACGACGAACCTGAATACGCGAGGTATACCCAATAACACTCTGCCTATCAGCAAAAAAAGCCTCTTGCATGCCACGAGACGGGACAATAACCTCCATCACGGCTTTTTCTGCACGCTTCCCTATATCTCCCCACGCATTACGTATCGAATACTCACCCTCTCCGAGCATCACCCGCTCCCCTTGACTCTGCTCCTGCTTCTCAAGTGCCTGTAACATAGGCATAATCGTCAAAAGCGATACCTCTTGCGCTTCAAGACGCTTCTTTTCATCAGCCAAAGTACGCGCAAGAACATCAGGGGAAGCAACGGAAAAAACCTTGCGATGTGACTGATAGAGGGCGCGGAGCACGCCTCTTTTCTTGAGAGATTCCAAAACGCCATACAGTGTTGCGCGCTGTATACCAGTCTTGCTGGCGATATCCTGCACCGAAGCGGGACCTACAGCAAGAAATGCAATGTAGACCCGCGCTTCCTTATCGCTAAAACCTAAGTTATGAAGTACCTCCTCCATGGAATAAGGAGTTTATGTTCAAGAAATTTCACCAAGGGCTCTTGGAAAATCGATGAATTTTTGTTGAACGGGCTGTCGAATCCAGGAAACGTATGGGCTATACGTTGAGTGGATTCGACGGGTGCCCGTGAAGCAAAAAGGCGCGATTTTACAAAGCCCGTTATTGGATGCGGGGAGGGCGGGCCCCATACCCCGTCCCTACAGGAATGAGACGACCAATAATAACGTTTTCTTTTAATCCCTCGAGATGATCGATCTTCCCGGTTACTGCGGCATTAATGAGGATACGTGCTGTCTCCTGAAAAGAAGCAGCGGAGAGCCAGCTTCGCGTCGAGAGTGACGCCTTAGTAATGCCCATCAAAAGCTCTTCGCCCTGCGCAGCGGCCCCACCCTTTCCTTCTGCAGCTTTATTAGCATCGAGGAACTCGGAGCGTTCAATAATTTCACCAGGCAACAGTTCAGTATCTCCTGTCTCCGTAATATAGGTACGAGAGAACATCTGGCGTACAATTACCTCGATATGCTTGTCATTAATCTTTTGACCCTGGGAAGAGTAGATGTGCTGAATTTCATCGATGATATATTTCTGTGCTGCATTGCGACCCTTGTAGCGGAACAGCATCTGCAAGTCAAGACTTCCTTCAGTAATCTGATCTCCCGCTTCTATCATATCACCATCTTTGACCCAAAGGATAGCATGCTGTGGTACGACGTACTCCTTGATTGCCTCAATGGTCGCAAGTACGCGAATACCTTGCTTCTCTACGTGAGCAGTACCTGCATGTTTTGCCGCAATCTCCAGTCCATCATCTGTAACAAAGAGCACATCCCCTTCCATGACATGCTGCTTGTCATCTACCTTCACATCAATGGTGCCACGCTTCTTTTTCTTCTTTCCTTCACCCCCTTCATCTTCTACCTTCTTTTCACCCTTTACCATGAACTTATATACGTCTTCTTTAGTGTCATCATACGCGATAGAGACAGTTTTTTGTCCTTGCTGCGTCTGCATAACCTCTTTGCCCCCCGCAACAACCGTCTTCTGCTTGTGGGTAATAGACACTCGTCCGGAAACTTCAGCCATAACTGCTTTTGCTTTCGGAGGACGCGTTTCGAATAACTCTTCCACGCGAGGAAGCCCCTGCGTAATATCGCTCACACCCGCCACACCACCAGTATGAAAGGTTCTCATAGTAAGCTGCGTACATGGCTCACCCAAACTTTGTGCAGCGATAATCCCTACGGCAGTTCCCAGCTCAACATCACCATTGCGCGCAAGGTCGAGACCGTAACACTTACGACAAATTCCATGTATTTCTCTACAGGTGAGCGGAGATCTCAACACCACCTCTTCGATACGCGCATCTTTGATATCCTGCATTTCGGGGCGCAAAATAATCTCGTTTTTCTTGGCAATAACGTCACCAGCTGTATTCTCAATATTCTTCAAAGGAATACGCCCGATAAGACGAGTATAGAAGTCAACATCGATAGCATCGCTCCCTTTTTTAGTAAAGAGCACCCCCTCCGTATCCTTACAATCAAGACCCATAATGACAATATCTTGCGCGACGTCAACGAGACGACGAGTAAGATATCCAGCATTTGAGGTACGCAATGCAGTATCGGAGAGTCCCTTACGTGCTCCATGAGTAGAGATAAAGAATTCCAACACCGTCAAACCCTCCTTAAAGCTGCTCTTAACCGCAAGTTCAATGATTTCTCCAGAAGGGCTCGCCATCAATCCCTTCATACCAATAACCTGGTTCAGCTGTGCCCATGTACCACGAGCGCCGGACTCAATAATCGAATAGATAGAGTTATCTTTACCGAGAAGATTACGACACTGCGCATAGATCTTGTCACGCGCTTCGCTCCAAATCGTAATAATACGACTCTTACGCTCTTGATGCGTAAGAAGACCCATAAGATACTGCTCTTCAGTTTCGCTGATACGATCTTCTGCTTCTGCAATAAGAATCGCCTTGCCCGGAAGAACCGGCACATCGCCCATACCAAATGAGAGTCCAGAGCGCGTCAAATACTTAAAGCACGTTTCTTTAATAGCGTCGAGAACCTCGGCAGTGTTTTCTATCCCCTCCTTATCGAGAATAAGAGAAATAATTTCCCCTAAGTTCTTCTTTGCAAGAGTAACATTCTGAAAAGGAATGACATTAGGAAGAAGACGATTAAAGAGAAGACGTCCGGAAGTAGTTTCGATATATGTTTCATCGGTGTGTACTTTCTCAGGATTGAGGCCAGAAGTTCTTACGCGAATCTTTTGCTGTAATCCAACGAAACCAGTGGAATATGCAAGAAGTGCCTCGCTATCATCAGAAAAATACTTCAACGCTTCCGTTTTCTTTTCCTCCTCTTCGGGGGGCATGAACGTCATATAAAACGCACCCCACACAATATCTTGGTTAGGGTTTGCAATAGGATCTCCCGTCGCGGGCTTCAAGATATTACGACTGGCAAGCATGATCCCTTCTGCTTCCGCCTTTGCCTCATCGGAGAGTGGAACATGCACCGCCATTTGGTCTCCATCAAAGTCAGCATTATATGCAGAACATACCAAAGGATGAATCTGGATAGCTTTTCCTTCGATCAAAACCGGCTTAAACGCCTGAATACCGAGTCGGTGAAGGGTAGGAGCACGATTGAGGAGTACATAAGAATCTTTTACAATCTCTTCAAGAATATCCCACACTTCAGTACGACCACTCTCAATAAAACGCGACGCACTACGAACGTTGTAAACATACTCACGCTTAATAAGCTGACTAATAACAAATGGCTTAAAAAGCTCGAGTGCCATAGTCTTAGGAAGACCGCATTGATGCAACTTGAGCGTAGGCCCCACAACAATAACGCTACGACCAGAATAGTCGATACGTTTTCCGAGCAGATTCTGACGAAAACGTCCGCGCTTTCCCTTCAACATATCCGCCAAAGACTTCAACATGCGCTTTTGACCCGTAGAAGCCACCACCGTTTTTCCGTGACGTGCCGAGTTATCGATAAGAGCGTCTACCGCTTCTTGAAGCATGCGCTTTTCGTTACGACAGATAACCTCAGGCGCCTTCAGTTCCACGAGCTGCTTGAGACGGTTATTGCGGTTAATGACACGACGATAGAGATCGTTCAAGTCAGAGGTGGCAAAGCGTCCTCCATCGAGCGCCACCATAGGACGAAGATCAGGAGGAATGATAGGAACAACCGTCATCACCATCCATTCAGGACGAATACCATTCTGCACCAAACTACGCACCAGCTTTGATCGTCGGATGAGCTTTTCTCGCTTTACTCCTTGCGAATCTTCTATTTCTTCATCAAGAACGGTTGCAAGTTTTTCGAGATCTACACGACCAAGAAGCTTGTGGATAGCTTCGGCACCGATACCTGCCTCGAAAAGATGTCCATACTTCAAAGAAAGCTCGCGATACGTCTCTTCACTCATAGTGCGCAACACCTTGAGTGTCTTGAGCTCTTCTTCTTCCATTTTTACCTTCTCATCGAGAACAAGCAGTGTCTGCTCTTTCAGTGTTTGAATATCCTGAAGTGCTTTTTCTAGTTCTTTTTCTTTAGCGCTTTCCGACCCTTCTTTTGTCTCGATATCTTTACGAACCTGCTCAATCTGACGAATCGCCTCTTCATCAATCTGCTTTTTCTGTTGTTTATATTCGTTACGAAGCTGATCTATGGCTTCCTGGCGGGACTCTTCCTGTACATCAGTAACGATAAAATTCGCAAAATACATAACCTTCTCGAGCGCCATAACTGACATATCGAGAACGGTTCCAATCTTAGAAGGAACACCACGCAGGAACCAAATATGCGACACGGGAGCCGCCAAATCAATATGTCCCATACGTTCACGACGAACGATAGAGCGCGTTACCTCAACACCACATTTATCACATACGATTCCCTTATAGCGAACTTTTTTATACTTACCGCAATAACACTCCCAGTCTTTGGTGGGACCAAAAATACGTTCCGAAAAAAGACCGTCCTTTTCCGGTTTTTGAGTACGATAGTTAATAGTCTCAGGACGTGTGACCTCTCCGTGTGACCAGTGATGAATATCATCAGGAGATGCAACGCGTAATCGAATCGCATCGAAGTCAAGTGACTGCACTGAATCTTGATAGTCGTTATGCATATGAACAATTACAATGCGAAGGAATTAAGAAGCGTCTTCTCTTTCGACCGCGTTATTCTTGATGAGCTCTACATCAAGACCGAGTCCCTTGAGCTCACGAACCAAAACATTAAATGCTTCTGGAACATTTTGCTTGATAATCTTTTCCCCTTTGATGATTGCCTCGTACGCCTTCGACCGTCCGGGTACGTCGTCAGATTTAATCGTCAAAATTTCCTGCAACGTATGTGCGGCACCATACGCTTCCAGTGCCCACACTTCCATTTCTCCAAAACGCTGTCCACCTTGCTGCGCTTTTCCTCCCAAAGGCTGCTGGGTGATGAGTGAGTACGGACCAATAGAACGCTGATGAATCTTATCCTCCACCATATGGATCAGCTTGAGCATATATTTGTATCCCACCACCGTCTTCTTATCAAATGGCATACCCGTACGCCCATCGTACAACTGCAATTTCCCTTCGGCCGGATACCCCGCCTTAACAAGGAGATCCATAATCACTTCATCAGCAATACCATCAAGAGGAGGCGTGGCAACTTTGAAACCAAGCTTGCGCGCAGCAAGTCCAAGATGCGTTTCGAGAAGCTGCCCGAGATTCATACGAGACACAACACCGAGAGGACTCAACATAACGTCGATCGGTGTTCCATCTTCGAGGAATGGCATATCGGCAATAGGAACAATACGAGAGATAACCCCCTTATTTCCGTGACGTCCTGCCATCTTGTCTCCTACCTGAATCTTTCTGAGATGCGCAACCGTCACCTGTACAGTCTTAATAACACCAGAGGTAAGCTTGTCCCCTCCTTCACGAGAGAATGTCTTTACGTCGATAACCTTTCCATGCTCACCGTGCTCAAGATAGAGAGAAGAGTCACGAACGTCTTTTGCCTTTTCTCCAAAAATTGCGCGGAGAAGTTTTTCTTCAGGAGAAAGTTCTGTTTCGCCCTTAGGAGTTATCTTTCCCACAAGGATATCGCCAGAAGAGACTTCCGCACCGATACGAACAACACCATCATCATCAAGATCCTTGAGTTTTTCTTCACTGACGTTAGGGATATCACGAGTTACTACTTCGGGCCCCAGCTTCGTATCACGTACCGCGAGCTGATAGTGCTCAATATGAATCGAAGAGAATCGATCATCGTGAACAAGTCGTTCCGAAAGCAAGATAGCGTCTTCGTAGTTGCCTCCGTCCCAAGACATAAAGGCAACGAGAATGTTTTGCCCCAGCGCGAGATCGCCGCCATCAGTCGCAGGACCGTCGGCAAGCACCGCACCCTTCGCTACCTGCTCTCCTTTATTAACGAGAGGCTTTTGGTTGATACAGGTTGAAGCATTCGAGCGATTGAATTTCGTGAGAGCATAGGTATATACCTCACTATTGTCTGCCTGAAGAGTGATTTGGTCTGCCTCTACACCGATAATAGTACCCGCTTCATCGGCGACAATGAGATGTCCAGAGTCGTATGCTGCACGCGCCTCAACTCCGGTACCTACGATAGGTGCCTGAGGGCGCACGAGAGATACCGCCTGACGCTGCATATTCGTTCCCATCAATGCACGCACCGCATCGTCGTGCTCCAGAAAAGGAATGAGTGACGTAGAAATACTCACGATTTGATTCGGTGCAACGTCCATGAAATCAATATTGTGAACATGGTTCATGGATGGTTGGCCTTTTTTACGAACGTCTGCCTTTTCATGTACGAAATATCCCTTTTCATCCAGCGCAGTCGTGGCGGCAGTTGTAGTATATTTCTCCTCAGTAAAAGCGTCCAGGTATACCACCTCATTTGTTGCACGCGCCTTAACGGGAATCATAGGTATTGCAGAGGCAAACGCAGCGAGCTCCTTTGCGAGTTTCGGAGTAATCGTTTCTCCGCCCCTTGCTATGACTTTTTCTGTCTTAGAATCAGTAACATCTCCCCGAAGAATCTCTCCCTCGGTGAGCTCTGCTTTGTTCTCAAGCAAAGAAATAACTCTACGAAATGGAGTTTCAATAAATCCGAACTCATTCAAGCGAGCATACGCTGCCAAATGTCCCACGAGTCCGATATTTGGCCCTTCAGGAGTAGCAATAGGACAAATACGTCCATAGTGAGTTTGGTGTACGTCACGTACTTCAAACCCTGCACGCTCACGACTCAAACCTCCAGGACCTAACGCAGAGAGACGGCGCTTGTGCTCAAGTTCTGCCAAAGGATTTGTTTGGTCCATGAACTGAGAGAGCTGCGAAGACATGAAAAATTCTTTCACCACACCGATAACCGGACGAGCATTGATGAGCTTGTTAGGGGTAATAGTTTGAATATCAAGCGTGCTCATGCGATCCTTGACGATACGCTCCATACGCATAAGCCCGATACGGAACTTATTCTGCACGAGCTCTCCGATAGCACGAATACGACGATTACCAAGATGGTCGATATCATCAGGAGGAACCTGCGTATTGTTGTAGCGAATAATTTCCGAGATAACGTTGACAATGTCGATAGGACGCAAAACACGCCCATCTTTTGTGCGAGGAGGGATGTCTTCTTCAAAACGAATATTCATCTTGTGACGCCCCACTGATCCGAGATCATAGCGGTCAAAACGGAAGAACATGTCATTGATGAGTGACTTTGCATTATCGGATGTGGCGAGATCTCCTGGACGAATACGCTTGTACACCTCCACAAGTCCTGTTGCCTGATCAGTGGATGCATCCTTGAGAAATGTTCCGGGAATGTGCGTCTGCTCGGGATTCGTATCCACATGAGCAAAAAGCTTTGCAATCTCCTCATCGGTCTCATACCCAAATGCACGCAAGAGCGCAGAAACCGCTACCTTTCTCTTTCGATCGATCTTCACCCAGATAACATTGTTCTCGTCGGTTTCAAATTCAAGCCATGCCCCACGATTTGGAATAACCTTTGCGCCATAGAGACGCTTGTCGCTCCCCTTGCGGAATTCTGAAGTAAAAAATACCCCCGCAGAACGAATGAGCTGTGACACAACAACGCGCTCAACACCATTAATAACAAACGTACCCCGGTCAGTCATGAGAGGGAAATCACCCAAATAGACATCCTGTTCCTTTTCATCGCCGGAACGCTTGTTTACCAGTTTTGCACGAACCCACAGCGCACTCTCGAACGTAAGGTTCTTCGCGCGACTCGTCTTTTCGTCAAATTTTGGCTCGTCGAGGTAGTAGTCAAGAAACGACAACTCAAGATCACGACCAATAAAATCTCTAATCGGCGATACTTCATCAAAAAGTTCTCGAAGACCGATGTCGAGAAACCACTTATATGAATTTCTCTGAACCTCAATAAGGTCCGGCAGAGGGAGCACATTATGCTCCTTGGTAAAAAACTGTCGGGGAGTAGATATCGGCATACCAAAGCGTTAATTCCTATACCAAGAGTTAGGGGTGGGGCTTAGAAACAAAAAAATCCTCACCAGGAAAAAATCCTGCAGTGAGTTTCCTACGCTGCCTGCCAGTGATGGTGAGCGCGGTCGTGCACGGGAGAGTAGTTTAGGCCTAAGAAGTACACATAGTATCCGTAAACAAAAGGCGTTTGCCCATAACAGCCCCTATTTCACGGAGAAAAGTGTCGTGCTTATTTCGTATTACCTATCATACCACTTTTTCGGATTTTGTCAAGATCAGGAATGTCAAGCGGTTATTTTTGCCCATAAACGCACTTTGTCAAAATATTTACGCCCGTTTAAGCACATTTTTATTATTTTTATAATGGTTTTTGACATCGTGTTCACTAAAATGTATCAACAGAAAAGGCCATTCATCAACAGTTTATGCACAGATTTTTTGTTGAAATAGTAGTCCTAAGAAAAAGTTTTCAACAGGGTAAGCGCCACTTCGCGCTCATTCCAGGGGGTATATGTGCCGTTAGGTCCGGCAATTGCTTGTTCAGCTCCTTTTCCTGATAAAATAACAAGATCTCCTTCTCTGGCCAACGAAAACGCCTTAGCAATAGCCTCTCTTCGATCCAAAACCCTGAACACATTTTCATCCTCTTTCTTTCCCACAGAAAGCGCCCCTTGAAATACTACGTCAATAATCTCCTGAGGGTCCTCATCGTAAGGATCCTCATTCGTCACCACAACCACATCAGCATTCCTTCCCGCCATAGCACCAAGGACCGGACGGCGTGCCCTGTCGCGACCCCCTCCACATGACCCCAGAACATGGATAATCCTCTGGTGAGTAGACCGATAGAGCTCATCAACCGTCTCATAAAGCGCCGCCAATGATGCGGGTTCGGGGGCATAATCAATAAGAATAGTGAATCCCCGAGTAGCCTCAATAACTTCGAGGCGCCCAGGAACGGCAGGGACAGAAGTAAAAGCCTTTGAAATATCTCCCAGTGGATACCCCATGGTCCGACAGACAGCAATCGCAGCAAGAGCATTAGCAACGTTATGTTTCCCTTCAAAAGGAATCTCAAAGCGCACCCCTTCAACCACAAACCCGCTTTTTTGCGGATGCAATTCCTCTGCTGTACCTATTGTTGACTCAATGAGCGGCGCACCGTCCCGAACCACGCCGGTACCAAACCCCGCCTTTTTTTCCGCCCAATACTCGCTATATGAATGGGTCATCACGTCATCAATATTCACGATACTCGTCTTCGGCACCACGAGCCCCAGTCCCTTTTTAGCCACACTTCGAACAAGACTCTCAAAGAGCTTCCCCTTCGCTTGCCTATACTTTTCAAAACTCCCATGCGATTCGATATGCTCAGGGGTAAGATTAGTACACAACGCTACATCATAATCGATCCCCCAGTGTCGATTCTGTGCCAACCCCTCCGAAGAGGTCTCTACGACAGCAACACCGCACCCCACACGCACCATATCAGCCAAGAGTTTCTGAAGCTGCCACCGCCCCAGCATCGTCATCTTCTGGTTATTGATCCAATGCTTCTCCCCTACCCGGAATTCCACCGTGCTCGTATACCCCACTGTTTGTCCCAAAATTCGCAATAATTCACCGATCATATGCACGGTGGTGGATTTTCCGTTCGTTCCTGTTACTCCCACAACAACCATACGGCGAGAAGGAAACTGGTACCACAACGCACTCACCCAGGAAAGAACTCCATGCGCAAAAGCGATATATTTTCTGGGAAACAATTTCTTTATTATCTTTTTCATGCCATGCCGATTAAATGACGAAATACCGATACGGTGGCCCGCACATCTGCAAGAGCACGATGGGTAGGCATACTCTCAATCGCAAAATGCTGCGAAAGAGCAGAGAGGCTATACGATGGCAGCCATAGTCGCGCACGAGAGAGAAGCTGCGTGTCGAGCACCCCCCTATGCTGGAGAGCATATCCACATTTCAGCGCGTGATACGACAGAATACGAAGATCAAAACCGATAACATTCTGCCCCACCACGATTGCATCCTGAGAAATATCAAAATATTCCTTCATCACCGTCGCCAAAGGGCGCCCGCTAAGACGCAATTCCTCCGGATCGAGTTTATTCACCGAAAACGCCCCCCAATTCGGTTCTCCATCAAAATATACCAGCGATTCATAAGGAGTCCCCTCTTCGCTCGATAAGAGCTCTCCGGGAGCAAAAGAAACACAACCCACCTCAAGTATATTAGTATCCGTCTTGAGCCCATTCGTCTCTATATCGACAAACACCACCGGGTGCTGTTTGCAAAGAGCGATAATTGTATCATTAGACGTCATAGGATTCTTCGCAAAACAGTATACACCCAATACCCCACAGACGACAAAGGCGCGTCATACGCACCACTATGCACAATATACGTCCCACCAAACCCCTCTTTGAACCGCGTAACCCCCGTGAGAGGATGACCAGGACTCGCACCCGCTGGAGCAATCCCCCACATATCATACCAATGCGCACTACAGCTCTTTGCATGCCGTATCGCCTCCCATTGCAAAAGATACGGCGCCATCAACGCACGATGCGCATAATCACTACTCCCATGCAAGTACGTAACCGTATCTCCAAATTTCAACAAGAGCACACCCGCGATCATCACCCCTTCATGATACGCCCCGATCAAGCCCAGTCCAGGAAGTGCCCCGCGCATTAATCGATAGTAGCTGGCCGAATGCAAAGAAAATGCATCGCGCTCAGCAGTATTTTTTAAAAGTGCATACCACTCATCAAACACCGCATCAGTGAACGCTTCGTCAAAATACGACTTTGCCGCCACACCCTTCTTCTCCGCAAGGCGAATATTATACCGCGTCTTGGAGTGCATTGCAGACAAAAGCATCTCCTCATTATGCGCGCAATCAATCAAGATCGTTGCCTCGGGTTGCATGCCTTTGGTCTTGCGCACTCCCTCAACGGGCCGAGAAGGATTATCATACCGCAAGAATAACGCACCTTCCTTCCGAAAATATTCAGTGAGCGATTCGATTTCATCGGATGACAACACCCCAGTCGGACCGAATGGCACATACGCATACCAAATACCGTATCGAATATCGTTCGCAATCACCTGGACACAAGCTTCATTTTTTTCATCCACAAAACGCCACACGCGACGACCAACACTTTTTTGAAATTCTCCCCATGCATACGATTGCAAAAACGGCGCATAGTCAGCTTTGCCAACCATCGCGTCCCATTGTTGAGGAGTTCCTTGAAATTCTTTAAACATACAAAATTATCGCGCCATAAGCTTCAGCGCTTCCTTGAGTCGCGCCTCCATGGTCTGTGCAGATTCTGGAATTTTCGCAACAATAGTCCGCGCCTCCTGTGTACTGTAGCCCAACCCTATGAGTGCCTGCACCACCTCGTCATCACCGGAGACGACCATCCCAGAAGGAGATGAAGAAAATACCTTCCCCTTCAATTCAAGAATCATACGCTGCGCAGTCTTTGCACCAATACCACTGATAGAGGTGAGATACGCAGGCTCCCCCGTCGCGATAGCATTACGCAATCGATCCAATGAACTAGTAGATAATGCCGCAAGTCCAATCTTGGGCCCAATGCCCGAAACACTAATGAGCTTCTCAAATAAATCGAGTTCATCGAGCGTCGCAAATCCATACAACTCCTGCTCAGCTTCACGAAAATGATGGTGAACGTAAATATCAAGCTCAGCGCCTTTGGGATGTGCATGCGATAGCCCTTCCGGTATCCACACGCGATACCCTACGTCACCCACGCGCAACAAACACTCCCCTCCGGTATGTGACATTACGTGTCCATGTAAAAAGCCGATCATGAGATTTTTGTTACTGTGATCGCAATCTCTTTTCCATTAATTGAAAAAGAAGTGTCGCCATCGCCAAAGATACATTCTGACGCAAGCACGCTTTTCTTTATTTCATCGATATGCGCGTCAATTGCATGCAGAAGCTCTTGCTCTTCTGTCTTGAAATGTACTTCAGCAACATCAGAGATAGTCATCCCCTGATCCTTCCGCATCGCGTTTATCTGACGAATGAGCTCTCTCGCATGCCCTTCCAATCTAAGCACGTCAGAAATCTCTGTTTCAAGCGCAACATGATAATTCGTATCATCGCCGACGACAATATTCGCCGTTTCAGGAAACTGCTCAACAAGGACAACTTCCTTCACATTCACTTCATCAGCCAGAAGATAATACAACTCAACGGCAATGGACGTCTTGGTGATATACAGTGCGGCGAGTGGCTGTCGCACCTTGATACCCGTCTTAGCACGAATCGCGAGCGCCCGCTCGATCAATATACGCACCATCTCCATCTGCTCGATACCCTCATGATGCACGAGCTCAGGAGCGAATACGGGCCATGTTTCAAGATGGACAGATTCTTTTTTCCCATCCCAAACCCCCAAACCGTGATATATCTCCTCAGCGAGGAACGGACAGAACGGTGCCAGCAGCTGCGTGGTAGTGCGCAGCACAAAGAACAGCGTAGCACCCGCCTCAGTACGATCACTCGACGCCTCATCCTTGATACGGTCTCGCGTACGACGAACATACCACTGTGATAGCTCAGTAATGAACTCCAGTATCATCCGTGTAGCAGCAGAGAGGTCATATGCCTCGAGTTTTTCTGTCACCGCTTGTATTACGAGTTGCTGCTTCGAGATAATCCAGCGATCAAGCGGATTATGAAGAGCAGACAGATTATATCCCTCCACCGCCTCGGAGGTAGGAAAATACAAGGAATAGAATGCAAAAACATTCCACAGCGTATTCACTACCTTGTTATACGCCTCACGTACACCCCCTTCGGCAAAGTTCAGATCATCGGCTTTCACCACAGGTGACAGCAAAAGATAAAAACGAAGCGCATCAGCCCCATACGTATCCATGATAGTCGAAACATCAGGGTAATTCTTGAGGTGCTTGCTCATCTTCTGGCCATCTTCCGCTAAAACAATCCCGTTAACCAGAACATTCTTGAACGCAGGACCACCGGTGAGTGCCGATGCAATAACATTCAAATAATAAAACCAGCACCGCGTCTGATCGACTGCCTCACCGATAAAGTCGGCAGGGATACCGACACCCTTCACAGGGTCAAACCCTTCTATAGGTTCACCGAGATAATGCGCTTGAGCGAACGGCATTGAGCCAGAATCAAACCACGTATCGAGTACTTCTGGAATTCGATGCATTTCACCACCACAAGAACAAGGGAAGATAATTTCATCGACAATATGCTTATGGAGATCAGCAACTTCTTTTCCGGAAGCAGTTTTCAACTCCGCCAACGATCCGATCACAACCACATTGTCGCAGGAACCACATTTCCAAACCGGCATCACCGATGCCCAAAAACGCTCACGAGAGACCGCCCAATCGCGTGCGCCCTCGAGCCATTGCCCCGCACGACCATCTTTCAAATGCGACGGAAACCAATACGTCTGCTGATTATTGGCGAGCATAACATCCTTGACCGCCGTCACCTTCACGAACCACGATGACTTTGCGTAATTCAACAGTGGCGTATGGCATCGCCAACAATGTGGGTAGGCATGCTCGAATTTTTCCTTCGAAAAAAGAAGCCCCCTACCCGCCAAGTATTTAATGATCTCGACATCGGTCGCCTGGTGGTCCTCTTTTGACTTCACAACCCTGCCCGCCCATTCCGTAACATCGGCAGTGAATCGTCCGTCCATCCCGACATGCTGAATGAATGGCAATTCCTTTTCGAGCCCTAGGCGATAATCATCTTCACCGAATGCCGGTGCAATATGCACCACTCCAGTACCATCAGTATCCGTCACAAACGAAGCAGCCTGAATAGTATAGAGTCGTTCGCTATTCTTCAAATCCTTCCCTTCAAAAAAAGAAAACAGCGGCGCGTATTTATTACCAATATATTCAGTGATATCGATAGCCTCTTGCTTCACGACATACTCCTTACCCGCAAACACCTTCTCAACCAAAACCGAAGCAAGAATATAATCACTATCCTCAAAACGAACACGACTATAGCTAATATCAGGATTCACCGCCAACGCCACGTTCCCCGGCAAGGTCCAGGGTGTCGTCGTCCATGCAAGAACGAACGTGCCGGGTTCATCCACGAGAGCGAATTTCGCAGTGACAGAAATATCTTTTATCGTCTCGTATCCTTCCGCCACCTCCGACTGTGACAAGGTCGTCTCACAGCGAGGACAGATATGCATCGTCTTGTACCCTTCATACACCAACCCCTTCTCCCATAGCTGTTTGAACACCCACCAGACAGACTCCATGAATGGAAGATCCATAGTCTTGTAATCATGTTCCATATCCACCCAGCGACCGTAGCGATCTATATATGCTTTCCAGGCATCTGCATAGGTCAACACCTTGGAGCGACACTGCTCATTGAATTTATCTACACCATAATCTAGGATGTCCTTCTTTGAAGAAAATCCGAGCTCTTTTTCTACAATATTCTCAATAGGGAGCCCATGGCAATCCCAGCCCCAACGTCGGGGTACATGATACCCGCGCATAGTTTTGTAGCGAGGGATGACATCCTTGAACACACTCGGCACAAGATGCCCATAATGAGGCAACCCCGTCGCAAACGGCGGCCCATCATAAAAAACGTACTCCGGCTTACCCAGAGTAGCGTCGAGGGTTTTTTTAAAAATATTCTTCTCTTTCCAAAAGCGAAGCGTTTTCTCCTCTCGTTGAGCAAAATTCATAGGGTATTCATGGTATTCTTCCGCTTATACCGTATCAAAATAAGACAAAATACTCAAGTCTAGGCCCGATGCGTATGATATACTATTCATATATGCCATTCCCCTTCACCCAAAAACCTAAACGCCAATACCATAGAAAGCTCACATCCGAAGACCGCAAAGCGAATAGCCCCCTCGCCGGCATCATCCTCGTCCTTGCTGTAGCGGGATTCGTTGGCTTCTTTGCATTC
Source organism: Candidatus Uhrbacteria bacterium (assembly GCA_023246955.1). Lineage (GTDB taxonomy): Bacteria > Patescibacteriota > Patescibacteriia > JACQRZ01 > JACQRZ01 > JAHFHK01. Next base: position 34,054 of record JAHFHK010000002.1, on the reverse strand, counting down.
TCAAGCCAAGCCAAGCAGAGCAAAAAAGAAGAAACACCGACTATTCCCCAAAAAACAATAGAAAGCAAGAAAGCGGCCCCCGCCCCTCCCGCAGAGTCAAAGGAAGTCCCGTCGCGATCAGCAGTAGTCCTCCTGGGCGAAGTCAAAGAAGTCACCCCTCAAACTCTCATGGTGACCACCATCGCACCCGTGGGTGGCATAGACACCGAAAAAGACTTCTCAATCACTATCACTAAAGATACGACGGTAACCCACCAAGAAAAGAAAGAGGATGAAGGTGGACAGGCAGTTTTTATTTCAAAAAAAGGAAGCTATAAGAATATCCAAAAAGGTGACTTCGTCCAAGTGAAGACAAAAGACGACATCCTCTCCCAAACCACCGTCAACGCAGAAAGCATCGACTATTCCGAGTTCAATCCCCTATTGCCGTAAAAACCCTGTCAGCAAAAATACTCCCACGAAAGAGTATTCTTTTTGTATTCGCAGAACATACACCGTGGTATACTATAAACACTAATAGTTAAGCACCCTCAAACCCTATGTCAAAACAACAACTTACTCTAATCATAACCATGACAATAATCATTAGTCTTGGTGCAGGATACGGGGGCGGATATATCCAATCTTTACGACAGAAAAGTGCCACACCAGCATCAACAACAAACACAGTACCGGCACCCACCATAGCACAACAACCCCTAGCGCCGAGATGGATATCAGGAAAGGTTCTGGATATACAAAAGGGCTCAATGGTTGTCGAAGATATCGGCCATATATCTCCCAGTGATACACCCAATACCACAAAAAAAATCACCGTAACACTCAACACTGCAACAATATTTTTTGAAACCTATAACCTTGTCGACAAAAAAACCCCTATAAAACCCCCAGTACCCAGCTCTATGGAAAAAATAAAAACAGGCTACTATGTACAAATCCAAACTTATGCTCCAAAAAGTGCATCATCAATAGTAGCAACAAGAATAACATACTCAGAGCTAGATCCACTCTCCTCTGGGTTGAAAAAATAGTAATCAAAAAGGACACACTAAAAAACTCCCCTATAGGAGTTTTTTAGTGTTATAAAACAGTGAGTCTTAAATCTTCTTAATATGTCTCACAAATAGAACACGAGTTTGAAGGTAAGCTACAATATTCAACATATCGAGCGCCACCCCCTGTCCAACCACCATTTGGTGCACCACACGTCGCGTCGCCAACAGGAATATATAAATCGCCGTAATTAGGGGAGTACATACAGCCAATTGTCACAGCTCCATTGGGGTCAGAGCCAAAAACATGCAATCTCATATTGGGAAGGCAACTCTTACCTGAGCCATGGGTGGTGCCAACTGAACCAACGTCATTAATGTTTGGTCCGTGATCAAGGCGAAGGTTTGGAGCAGGTGCCGGAGCAGGTGCCGGAGCAGGTGCCGGAGCAGGTGCCGGCGCAGGCGCAGGTGAACTGCTCGCAACATCATCCGCCGCACATTGCCACGAACCAGAAAGCATCTTCAAGATCTGTCCATTCGCACAACCTCCCCCTAACGCACTAGGAGATATACTCCCAGCAGAAAAACTAGTAGTTCCAGTCACCGCCAAGTTATTCACTGTCAAAGTACCTCCCACGGAGCCGTTATTCGTAATTGTTAGTGTATTCGCATTCACCGCGCCTCCGCTTCCTCCGCCACCTGTCGATGAATTAGCGGGGAGCTCGAACGCCTGAAATTCTCCATTGGAATTATAATTCACTGCTCCCTGGGTCCCTCCGCATGACCCTGTCTGTGTCGCCTCGACAGTAAAGGTATGCGATGCAGCGTTGAGTGCGTTCGTCAAATACGATATAGTGGCACTTTGCGTCCCGGGAACTCCATAAGGCCACCCACCGAGCGCAGTTCCATCCACCTTAAATCGAAGCCACACCGAACATCCTGCAGGCACCCACACTTCTCCCGTATACGAGAGCATCACTCGATCAGTATCTGTCGTACCGGTAAGGCTGGCACCAGTTACAGTCGCATAAGGTGTTGTTACATCATAGCTTGGGGGGATGGAAACACGATCTTGGTAGAGCGTAGTTGAAGCCCCACCACCCGAACCAGCAGCCCCAGAGCTACCAATACTCTTATTAATACAAAGGACCTTTGCTGATTGGCCAGTGCCACCCGTACTAGCATCCTGAAGACCAAGAGTACCACCAGCGGCACTCGTGGTTACGAACCAATATTGTGTGGTCCATAGATTCTCCCCACCAAGACCGATTTTTGCAAAACCAACCGCCTCTGGTTTTGTTGCCGTTGTATAGCTAGAACCAAATTCAGAAGTACAGAGCGCATCCTTTGCAGCAAGAGTAACCCCAGGCCCAGAAGCGTCGGTCAAAACGCCTCGAGTAACACGATAGTAATTCGCCGCCCCCACCGCCACAGTTCCCCCGCCTGTCCCCGTACCGGCAACCACATCTGCCATCGATATACATGTTGACCCCGAACAAAGATTACTCGCATAAAAATTCCCTCCCACTTTCGTATCCGCAGTATACGCACTTGCATCGGAACCATTTTGTAAAGATCCCAAAAACGTCGACACACCGCCTCCCGTTCCTGGCTGTCCTTGTGGAGGAGGAAGGGTTGGCTCCTGCCACTGCGCAAAAGAATATTGATACGAAACAATGCCGAGTACCGCTACGGCAAAAACAGCAAACGAAAGCGCGAGAGTATGACCCTTGAATTGACGAAACTGTATCATAAGAAAAAACAAAATATATCTTCAAAAGATAGTATACCATAATCCCCAGCAAGACCAACAACCATTACACCGCTCTGTGTCGTACCGACACAGAATACCGTGGGTATAGTTTCAACACCGAGTAGCACAGATATCACCAGACAAAAGCATCAACCATGGTATACTACATCTATCATTCGATAACACACAGCCCTTATGGACATCAAAAAACTATCCCCCGTTATAATTGCAATTGTCGTTCTCGTAATTGCCGGCACCGGAAGCTACCTCTACTATTCTTCCACAAAAAAGAACACGTCGATCCTCTCGCAAGAAAATAGTGCCGAGTCAAAAACGACCCCGCAAAATAATACACCAAAAACCCCACCTCTATCGGGTAATCCACAACCTTCCCCGATTACCCCAAAGACTATTTTCGGAAGAGTCGATGCCATAGACACAGACACCATCACCCTCCAGTCCGAAACAAAAGGAAGCAAGGTTATTGACGGACCCACCTACACCATCACACTCCTCAAAGACACAGTAATTGAAAAGCTCGTTAAAAATACCTCAAAAACTCTCGGCGCCCCTCCAGTCCTCCCTCCCGTCAAAGCAAAGAAGGAAGATATAAAAAAAGGAAGCTATCTTCAGATCTTCTTTAAAAACCAAGACGAGAAAGCACTGACCGGTGAAGCAGAAGCAATCTACATTACACCCGATGAACTATAGTTCGGAATACACATAGACAAAAAAAGAACCTCAGTATGCGAGGTTCTTTTTAAATGGGCAAAACCCGGATTTGCCACGAGCACTCATCCGAGTTAGTGATACCAACAGATCATTCTTGGGTTTCTAGCATCAACCAGGGAGATACAAATACAGTCCAGCCTATAGGCTATCGTCTCCGCACGCCCAGGCACCGGAAACCGTCTTTAGCACCTGCCCTTCAGCGCAGTGTGGAAGCCCGGAAAAACGAAGAGTTCCGTCCTGGATAGTACTTCCGCCAAAGGTACCACCTCCCGAGGATACAGTATTATTAACCGTCGTCGAACCAGACCCATAGCCCAGTCCTCCGCGATCTCCTGCAGCAGGGAGTATAGCAGCCGCCCTACTCCACCCCACAAGAAGTCCTGTAGAAGCTAATACGGCAATGACTCCCAGAATAAAAAAAGTACGCTTATGCCAAGGCGAAAAATATGCCCCAAAACGTTCCCTTACGCACCCGCTTGAAGAAGTTGCAATAGGATTTTTTTTATGAAGCGCGCGTCCAGTGGTATGAGTACTTCGCATACAAAAGAGGAGGAAAAAGAAGGAAAAACAAATGTGTATTCCAAAAGACAGTATACCACAATTACCAACAAGACTAACAGTAACCACACCACGGGATAGTGCAATAAGCCCCCAGTAATACGTCTACACCCAAAAAATATCGATCGTGGTATACTATATCCACCTAAACGATAAACCCCTCACCTTCCTATGCCAAAAAAACAACTCGCCATACTTATGGCCATAACTATAGTTCTGAGCTTTGCCGCAGGATATGGAGGAAGATATATACAATCTTCATGGCACAAAAATACCACACCAACATCGCCCGCCAATCCTCAGCAGCAGGCGGGCACAGCATCAAAACCTACAGCAAAACCTTCGCTCATATCACTATCCGGTACAATCTCGGAGGTAAACAAGAATTCATTCATAGTAACAATACCAGACATCGATCCCACCACAGGCAAAACAAATAGTGTAGAAAAAATTACCGTAGCGTTCGATTCACTCACGTCCTTCCTCCAGGCATACCCACTCACCGATCGAAAGACCCCGACAACTGGATCCGCAAACGACATAAAAGCGGGCTACTATGTACAGGTATCCTATCTCGGTGAAGCAAAAGCTGCTTCGGTGATAGCATTAAATGTAACCTATTCAAAAACCGATCTCAGTATCCCGATACAGAAAAAATAATATCCAATGCCTACCCAAAAAAAATACTCGTATAGATTTGGTCTATACGAGTATTTTTTATTCTTAGTTCTGGAAGTAGTCCTAATAATTACTGACAAATAGTGCAACCATGAGTATTGCTAGCACAACCAAAGCTCGGTCTACCACCTACCATATTTGGCGCAGTACAAACGCTAAGGTCATACCCGTCACCATTCGCAGTGGTACAGCCAACGGTCGTATAGTCGCCCCAAAAGTTTGTCGCCATGGTACGAGGCGTGTACCCCGCAGGACAGCTCCTCGAAATACTTCCATTAATAAGGCTGCCATAGTACCACATTGGGCTAAGGAGGCCAAAGTTATAATCATTAACAGTGAATGCGCCCTGATCTATACGGATAGGAGTAGGCGGAGGGGGTGGTGCTGGCGCAGGCGCCGGAGCAGGTGCAGGAGAACTACTCCCTACGTTATCAGTCCCACACCCCCAAGAACCTCCAGACATCTTCAGCACCTGTCCATTCGTAGCGCAGGGTGTAAGTTTAGAAAAAGAAACCGTTCCATCTTGTATAGTGCCTCCATCGATATTTGCTGCAGCCCCTAAGTAGGTAATGACAATCACACCAGGAGCGCCAGGATATCCAGAACCGGCAGAACCAGTAGCACCATAACTCCCACCACTAGGACTATACCCAGCACCTCCTTGACCAGAATACCCACCTCCACCTCCACCATAATTACCACCTCCTTGACCAGAATACCCGCCACTCGTGCCACTCACACCGTTACCAGCGCCACTCCTCCCGTTACCAGTTCCTCCCACTACACCATCCGATGTCTGCACCCACACCTGACTAGGACCACCGATATTACCGCCACCAGGAGCGCCAAAACCACCGTAACCCGCAACAGCAGGGGGAGCAGTATAACTATCATAGCTCATCTCACCATGCCCACCGCCGCCACCAGTATCACCATTTGTACCCGCAGCAGGAGCACTTCCGAGACTATGCGGACCAGCGGCACTGCCACCACCGCCACCTCCCGCTCCAGCTCCTTGAGTACCACTATAACCAACCGCACCACCACCAGTACCACCATAGCCACCAGTACCACCAGTATAGGTGACTGCTCCTGCACCGCCCCCTACTCCTCCCGCTCCCCCTACTCCTCCCGCACCGCCAGGGGCTTCACTACTAAAACTACCAGGACCGCCGCCTGTGCCGCCTGCTCCTGTGCCGCCTGCGGTAGCCCATACCGTTGCATTCGCAGTACTAGTCCCGCCAAACAACGTGTTGGCAGTAGTAACAGCAATAGGAACCGTCGAACCCGGTGTGAGCACTACGTTCGTTTTTTTAGCATACCCTCCTCCTCCTCCTGCACCACCACCGCCACCACCACCAGTACCACGATAATTAGGGGTACCCCCCTCACCGCCACCACCACCAGTACCGCCCGCACCAATAACTTCAATAGAATTATTCAAGGAGCTCCAATCAGCAGGGACCATCCAGCTACTCCCCGAGGTAACAAAAATGACTTTTTGTCCCGCGCCGCCAGCAGTCGTATTATTAATAACCGTCGTCCCCTGCCCATACCCCAACCCTCCACGTGTTCCTGCTGCAGGAAGGTCGCGCGGGACAATAATCTGTTGCGCCTTCGTTCCTCCCGCAACCAAGCCAGTGAATACCAATACCGCCATTACCCCAAGGGCAAACAACGAAGTCTTGTGATTACGCCACGGCAAGACATATCGTTCACGAGTCTTCCCTGTGCGCATACCGAGTGAGGTTGCGGCAGGATTTTTTTTACGAGTAGCGTAACGAGTTGAGCTGGTATGCGGCATATCAGGAATGAAAATATAATATACAGTAAAGTATACCACACCTACCACAACACCGACATATAAAGTACACGATTTTGAAAACACCCCCCTCCCTGCTACAATACCCACACACAACCCCCTCTTTATGAAAAAATTCACCATCACCCTCCTCGCACTCGCCATCCTCGCAGCAACAGGCACCTATATCTACGCAAAAGTAAAGAACACCTACGCATACGACACAAAAATATGCACAGACAAAAATGACGCCAAAAACACCTGCCTCTCCACATTCTACAAAGGCCTCGTAAAAAAATACGGCATCCCCACCGCCATCAGTGATCTGAAAAAACGCGCCGGCGAGAACGCAACCGTTTCAGCACAGTGTCATCCCCTCGCGCACGCCATAGGCCAAGCTGCTTCAGAACAATTCAAAGACGTCTCATCTGCATACATGCAAGGTGATCCCTACTGTTGGAGTGGATACTACCACGGAGTCATCGAAGGAATCGCCGAAAGAATCGGTGCAGACAACCTCCCCAAAGAACTCAACACGATCTGCGCAAACATCCCCGACAGAGCAAAGTATGGCTTTGACTACTATAACTGCGTACACGGACTCGGTCACGGCATCATGGAGCTCAAAGGAGACGATGTCTTCACCTCTCTCGGAATATGTGACAACCTTACCGGCGCATGGGAAAAGCAATCATGCCAAGGAGGTGTTTTTATGGAGAACGTCATGCTCTACGAACGCTATGGCACGTCAGAATATCTGAAACCCAGCGACCCCCTCTACCCTTGTACCGCAGTAAAGGAAGAATACAAATACCAATGCTACCTCGGTCAAACATCCTTTGCCCTCAAGGCTGCGGGGTATAATTTCAAAACAGTATCCGACCTCTGCGCCACCGTCAAAGGAACATACCGAGATATATGTAACCAAAGCCTCGGCAGAGACGCCGCAAACCAAGCACGACACGATGCAAGCACCACAAAAAACACCTGCTATATCCCTACCGACCCCAATGATCGCAATAACTGCATCACCGGCGCGGTAAAAGAATTCATCTCCTTCTACCACTCCGACAAAGAATCAAACGAGTTCTGCGCCATCCTCAACGAAGAGAACAAATCCCTCTGCGCATCTACGGGTGCAAACTACTACCAGCTGTTTACAAAGTAGTCCAACGCTTCCTTTTTTCCTCAAAACCCCCCAGAATGCTATGATACTCCTATCAATATCTCGTGAATAACCACCATATATGCCCAAAACATCACCCGCCAAGAAACCAAGCTCCAAAAAATCATCCCCTTCCCCAAAGTCTTCCACGCCGTCGCACACCCCTCATCCGAACGGTCCCCTCGACGACCATGAACACATGGCAGGAATCGATGTCGGTAACATGGCGCACGCCATCGCCGACCTCCCGAATCAAATAGAAAACTGCTGGAAAGAGATTTCCACTTTCAAACTACCCGCCTCCTACAAAAAAGCGAAAAACATCGTGATTGTCGGTATGGGCGGCTCTGGTATCGGCAACGACCTTGCATCCGAAGCGTTACCGGGACAAAAGCGCATCCCCATCACGACCCTACGCGACTATGATGTCCCAGGATGTGTCGACAAAGATACACTCTTCATTTCCGTCAGCTATTCAGGAGGTACCGAAGAAGTATTGAGCGCAACAGAACAAGCACGCAAAAAAGGCGCAAAAGTATTCTGTATCTGCTCAGGAGGCAAGCTCAAAGCATGGGCAACCAAAAAAGACGTACCGATGTTTCAATTTACCTACAAGGCAATGCCCCGTGCCGCACTCGGCTACCTCTTTACCGCCGTTCTGTGGACACTCTACGAAACAGGGGCACTCATCAACGAAGGGAAGAATAAAAAAGAACCCCTCAGCAATGCCGTCCAAGCCCTCAGGGATCTCATCCCCCATCTCGACCCCACCTGCACAACCCAAGACAACAATGCAAAGTACCTCGCCTATCTCTGCTACGACCGCCTCCCTATAGTATTTGGCGCAGGGATTCTCACCTCTGTCGCAAAACGTTTCAAAACACAATTCAACGAAAACGCCAAGAGCTTTGCCTTCTGGGATACCTTCCCCGAGCTCAATCACAATACCGCCGAGGGGGTCACCTACCCCGATCGTATCCGCGAAGACGCCTGCGTATTCCTCCTCGAGAACTCCTTCGACCATCCCCAAACCCAAAAACGCATCGACATCTTCAAAAAACTCCTCGAAGAACACGGTATCGTCTATGAAAGCATCGAAGCCCCCGGCGACGACGTTTGGACTCAAAAGCTGTGTACCATCCTCATCGGCGACTACGTCACCTACTACCTCGCCATCCTCAACAAAGTCGACCCCACGCCCGTGACAACAATTGAGTGGACGAAAAAGCAGTTGTAGAGCCACGCAGCATTGAATAATGGCCTCAAGAATCCAACTCCCTGATTACCAGGAAAAACAAAACAACCGTAAGGCTGTTTTTGCATATCAAGGTATGCCTACGCACCAAATAGCGTCCCTTACTACATAACTCACCGACCCTGAGGAGACGCACCAACAGAAGCAGGATCAGTGTGACCAGTAAAGCCTCCAGAGCTGCCCGATGAGGCACAGTTTTGCGCGCTTCCGCCCGTCACCCAACACACAATAATATTCACCACGATACCCGTGATGAGCGCAGCACCGACAATAATAGCGAGTCCAATAATTGCATTTTTTATAATCGTCAACGCATCCGACACCTGCTCATCATTGCCCGCTGCCGTCATATACAGCCACCCCCCATACAGCGTATACCCCACCATAATCATCCCGAGAATACCATAAATAAAGTTCAAGATCTGCTGTATGATCGACATAACCTTTTCGCGACTCGATGTCGCATCTCCGGTTATCTGATAGCCCGCATAGAGCTTTCCTGTCTCCGTGTCATTCCCAAGCACCTGGGTCTTCAGATCCGTTGGCCCAGCAGCATACACGGGCACAGTAACGATCATCGATGCAAACCCCATAACACTCACCGCAAACAGTGAGCACGAAAGAAATATTTTTTTCCACACTATATTCATACAAATATTACGGTTGCCCAGTAACCACCTGAATAAGCTGGTTGAGAACAAAGAAAGAAACAAACTGTGCGGACAAGATGATAAGAAGCCCAATCGCCGACTCAGTAAATATCTTCTTGGCCTTTTCCACTGGATCGCTCTCACCTTGCGCATTCATCCATAGCCACCCCGCATACAACATAAGACCAAAAAAATACGTCCCTAGCAGTCCCAACAAAACACTAATAATCCCCATGATAATGCCCGAAAGCGAAGGAGCGGCACCTCCACTTCCTGACTTGGAGGGGGCAAACTTATTGAGATTTGTTATTGCATTAGAATTTCCTACTGCGGGAGCCTCTGCGCACTGAGGATTCGTTGCGTCTGGGCAAGCCGCCAATTGAACTGCCACTGCACTCGGACTCACTCGTCCCGCCACAGCCTCACTTCCCGGAGTTGCCGCCCGCGTCACCGCATACGCACCAAAAAGCACACTACTCAGAAATAGCAACATCCCTCCAACAACAACTCCCTTTTCAACAACTGTCACAAACCGCTGCACCGTCTTATGCTCAGCACATCGTAAAAACCCCACCGTCAATGTCCCCCATATCTCGGGCCCAGAAGATTTCTTCTCCGCGCGCGCTGGCGCTGTATTCGAACGAGTTTTTTTTGTAGCCACTGTTTGTTTCACCGATCGTGAAACATTCGGCACTGCTTTCTTAGATACAACACGAGAACGAGCCGATGGTTCATTTTTTTTGATTACTGCATGACGCGAAACAATCCGTTCCCCTGCTTTGGAGCGAGGAACGGACGTCTTTTTTTTATTGTTAGAACGTACGGTACGAGGCATAGTATTTGAAACAATTCCTACCCAGCGCCTACCGCCTTCTGAATACTACTCACTACAAAGTAGGAAATAGCATACGAAGCCAGAACGATGAGAAGCCCAATGATTGACTGAGTAATACGATTCTTCGCTTCCTCAACCTTCGATTCTTCACCCTGTGCGTTCATCCAAATAAAACCCGCCCAGATCAGGAGAACAAGAAAGAAGACACCGAGTAATCCCAAAACAACCTGAACAATCCCTGCAACAATGTCAACAGCACTAGTACTTCCAAATCCCGCGCTTGATTTCACGTTACCAAGATTTTTATTGAGGCCATTCAAAGTATCTGCGCCTGCAGCGTAGACCCCAATACATGGCGAAAAAAGAAACAAAGCCATAACTATTGCCACAGCAGTATTCTTTATGTTGTTATACCACCACCTCAAATATGTTTTCATAGAGAAATTTACCCAGGACCAATAGTTTTTGCCGCTATATTCGAAATCACAAACTGTGTGATCGCGTATGCGCTCATCGTGATGATGAGTCCCACGATAGCGTGAAATATCATCCCGCGCGCCTCACCAATCTTACCAGAGTCCCCCTCCGCAATCATCCACTGGAACCCCGCGTAGACGACAATAATAACAAACACCACACCGAGGAGCTGCAGTACGACAGAGATAACGCCTCCAATAAGTTTCGGGAGAGCATCTGGATCTTTTTGCTTATCAGTAAACTGAGCAGCAGAGGCATCGAGCCCATAATTTCCATATGTCTTGTCTGCGGGATCGGGAGTAGCTGCGTGCGCCACAGGCATCCCCATCATCCCAAAACTAAACACGCAAGCACTCCCCACGATGAGGAGTGCTGCGAAAAAAGCCATGATTCGTGAAGAAAAGTTCTTCATGGGTTTCTGTGATTAATAGGCAGGGGCCCTAGCCACTGACTGGGCCATTAACAAAACCGACTATAATATTGATCACTACTCCTGCTATTAAATATGCGGCAATAATTATCACTAACCCAACAACTCCTTGAATAAGCATCTTCTGAGCACCCTCCACTGCTTCATCGTTACCTCCTGCCGTCATCCACTTAAATCCCGCGAAGAGAATAATACCAACCGCGATCATTCCGAGAAAGCCCATTACGATCTGAACAGCCTTTTTAAAAAAAGTATTCAAGTCATCCACACCATTTCCGCTGGAATTAGGGGCCTTAGGAACACCGAGTGTGTTTGCGTCCAGCGTAGGCACTGCTAACGGTGCCGCAAACGCACTCGGCGCAGCCATAGCCGCAAAAGAAAACATACTAAACGCAAGGAAAAAACTTGCAATAATCGCACGAAACTTCGTCATATTCGTCGGAAATATTAATAAGGAAATAGATACGCTTTTCTTTAGTATATCACACTCCGTGGATGTCGAGACAAAAAACAGGGGAAAAGTCCCGACATCCACCCCGCCCGCTGCCATACTGCCCTCTATTGTATGCCTATGGACTCGAAATAAAGACCTTTACACCTCTGGCACATCTGCTACGATACCAATACATTCATCTTCAAATAAGTATATGCCAGAAATAACACAAGAGTTCTTAGTAGATCTACTACAAAAACAAACCACCGAGTTAAAAGCCTACGTCGACATAAAACACGACGACCTCAAAGCCTACGTCGACATAAAACACGACGACCTCAAAGCCTACGTCGACATAAAGTATACCGAGTTAAAAGCCTACGTCGACGTGAAGCACGACGAGATGGGACGCATGGTCCAGGAAGGGTTTGCCGGAGAACGAACATACATCGAACAAAGATTCAGCGAAGGGTTCAAGGCCATGCAAGTCCACCTCGAACAAAAACTCGATGTTCGAGAACAGGTATCAAAACTACAAATAGACATGAATCAGATCAAAGAAGCGCTCAACATGAAATAACCGCCAAAGCCAACAGCTCGTGTACCCAACAGAGCCGCAAAAAAAAATCCGTATCACTACGGATTTTTTTGTACGTATACACCCCCCGTCCCTACGTCGCTCCCGCCTTCGCCAAGGCGCTAAGCA
>JAHFHK010000002.1:0-21579 GCA_023246955.1 Candidatus Uhrbacteria bacterium | reverse complement strand
CCACGATCGTATACGAACCGAACACCACGAGGAGCCCCAGCGCCGCCCAGATCATCGTCTCGCGCCCTTCCTTGATCTTCCCCTGATCCCCTTGCGCGAGCATCCACATCAAACCCCCATACACAAAGATCAATAACGCCACCGATCCGATAATCCCGAACAATGTCTGGATAATGAATCCAATGAACGCCTGAGGAGTCTTGATACTCCCTAAAGGATTAACGAGCTCCACCGTCTTATCATCCGCAAACGCAAAATGCGGCGCCACAAACAGCACCCCGACGGCAAACGCACTCACAAGCAAAAACGAAACCACTTTTTTATTCACGACGATTTTTTTCATAGCAGACATCTTTAGTCCTCCCAGTATACCTCACCCCCCATTTCCCGACAACATATATGTTCCAAAGAAAAAGAGGCGCATCGCGGTGATGGCCTCTTTTTGTGTGTGTTCTTTATTTCGTGCTTTTGGTGCAGCTACCTTCTTGACCACATTATTTCTTATCTAAATGTATGCAGAAATTCTGAGCCAATGAATTATTGGGATCAAATGAATCTCTGCAGAAAAAGTATTCTGTTAGCACGGTAGAATTTGCATTCCTCTTTTCCTGACAGCGAGACAAGAGTGTTCTCTGATTTGGTGCTGCGGTAGGACTATTTATCATAGAAGTTAAGCTTGTGGTCGTGGGTTCCTGGGTAGTATAGTGGATGCCGCCCTTACCATTCACGGAGTGTTGAGTTCCTGAATAACACCAACCAGTAAATTCACACTGCGGAGTTCCGGGCGACCAATCCCTCTTATCATTTACATTATTAGTATTTTCTTCAAATTTTTGTGCGTCCGGATTACCAGTACCTCTTTCTAGACGCACACAATGCTGCATTGTATCAAGATCCGACTTGCTGGATGCCAAAGCAACCCGATAGCCGTCTGCCCATTTTTGCCACCTTGTAGTAATTCCGTGCATTTCCGCCCGATCACAGACTACCCCATAGAACTTCTGGGTCCCTGTCGTCAACTCAGCTCCACATGCGCTATCGCTTGGCTTATACTCGGAAAGATTAACATAGTCATTGCAAGTGCACATTTTCGTAACATCGTCATAATTACTAATATTATCTTTTGTGCCGGCAAGTATAGCTCCGTTAGCCTTAACTGCACAAAACTTCTCACAATCAGGCTTATCATTTACCTTGGTTGCCACCTGTGGCCCCCCAGGAACAAATGCACTCGCAGAAGTACTTGCATTAGAAATAGCATTTTGTCGCTGAGACTCCTTAAACGCAAAGCTATCATTGCTGCTTAGTTCAACGCTCGTAAACGGAATACATGTTACGGCGCTAATCTTTGCCCAGTTTGCAGCACCCTGTGTGAGCTTGACCATAAAAGGATCTTGACCGGCCTTCGCCACGCTCGACATTATAAAGTTCACCGCGGTCCAGCTGCCAAAAATAATAGCGAGACCGATAACTGCATTGACCATGGTATTCAATCCCTTCTCTACTTCGCCAGAAGCTCCTCGAGAAAGAAACCACTGCACGCCCCCCAACACAAACATTGCCAGCGCAAGACTCCCCGTAATCCCGAGAATATACTTGATGATATTAATCGCAAGAAGAAGAAATGCATCAAGGGTATAGTTGCATTGCGATAGGTCGCAAGCAGGGATAACACCATTACCACCCTGCGCAGACTGAGCACAGTAGTCCCCTTTGGCTCCCGAAGCTTGCGCCTCAAAGCTACTCACTCCTTGCTCAAACCCTCGCGTCGCCGAATTAACCTGATCTTTAAAGGACTGGGGCTCTGGTGACTTTAAAATCGTAGTCGAATCAATCGGAGTAAGTTTTGGGACAGAAAGAAGTTCTTCGGATTTAGGGCAGTTCGGATCCCCAATCTGATAGCCTAGTTCAGGGGCTGTCCCAGGACAGGCTATCGCCCCCACCTCCTTCACCCCTCCGAACACCACTCCCGCAACAACAAAAAAGAGGGCTATCGTCAGAAAGCCTTTAGAGACCTCCGAAAAAGTGATGAATTTTCGTTGAACGGGCTGTCGAGCTCCAGGAAACGTATGGATTATACGTTGAGTGGAATCGACGGGTGCCCGTGAAACGAAAAGGCGCAGTTTTGCAGAGGTCTCCTTTGCGAGGAGAGATAGTTGTGAGGATAACATTCCCATACCTACCACCCTTCGTTAATCTTCTGTGACGCACGACGAATAGCTTCTTCAATTTTATAAATTTCCTCATCGGCACTACCGGACTTCGCATCAAGAGACTCGAGGATCATGTCTTGGAAGGACTTTTCAGCTCCCTGCGGATCACGTCCGCGATACCAGCTCGTCGCGTAGAGGAGCTGCGAAGCAAAGGGGCGCATGACATCACTGGTTGATTGCTCGGCGATAAGCGAACGTAGCGCCGTAGGCTTATTCGTCTTTGCGAGGTATTTCTTTGCTTCGTTTTGTGAAGAGGCGAACATAAGGAAATCCCATGCCATATCAGCGTTCTTGGATTTCTTGGAAACCGTCTCTGCCCAGTAGTTCGCACTCGTGACCGCAGTACCTTTGCCCGTCGTTTTTATCTGGGGAAAAGGAACCACCGAATACCGCAGCGCGGGGGCTTGCGCAGCCAGGTTCTGCATGTGGTAGGCATACCCGAACATCATCGCTGCACGTCCTTGAGCGAACGCTTCCACACTATCGGGCTGATCTTCATTCCAGGTATAGAAATCTTTCTTCGGAGAACCAAAGTTCGTATAGAAGCGCAATGCGTCAGCAGCCGGAGGTACGTTACGCGTAGAAAGCCCGGGAGGAATCTTTTCAAAACTCGCTCCCCCATTGGAAGACATCTGGGTGCCGTTCTGTTGCATGATCGCACTCACGATATCGCCTGATCGCTGGATATTCGTCGCCGTGCCTATCGCAGCGGCGGCATTGATGATGTCGGTATCGTTTTGGACTACTTTCAGTTCCTTTACATCTGCCTCGAATTCATCCCAGTTCGCAGGAGGAAAGGCAATCCCCGCGTTATTGAACAAATCGCGGTTATAGTAGAGCGCAAGGGTGTCGACAGAGAGGGGCAACGCATGCACGCGTTCTTTGCCATCACTGGAAGGGAGGAGCACATCATTAGCCACAACAGGCACAAAGGTATCCTCGATCGTACGACGAGTATAGCCATTGATGGTGCGAATCTCGGGAACGAGTTCTTTTTTGATCGTCCCCTTTTCAACGACATAGCCCACATTCATCACATCAGGCATAGGAGAGATCTTGCTCTGATATTTTGGTATCCAGGTATTCTGTACGGAAAAGATATCCGGCCCCCTATCCTCCGCGAATGCATCGATGAGGGTTTTTTCATATTCCTCGATACGATACTTCCGATAGTTGATAGTGACATTCGGATGAATACGGCGATAGTCAGTGATGATATCTTGCATCGTGTCCTCATCGTCGAATGTCCGCCAATAGTTCAACGTCACCGGCTGCGCCGTCGCCTGTGCCGCAGGGTCAGGAAACAACGTACAACGCAACCCCATAAAAGGAAGCGTAGCGAGGAGGAGACCGATAATGAGAGTACGACGAAGCATAGTAGTGTTAGTATAGCAGAAGAAGCGAGAAAGGGGGTAGCCTGTGGTATACTTTGACTACCTTTGGGATTACCCACCGATCCAGGGCTTCGGCCCTGGTGATGATTTCCAGGCAATAACGAAACCGTTACAAAATGTAACGGTTTGAAAGTATATATGTTATAGTACTGGTATTATGGCTTCGGCCTCCGAGAAAGCCCCCGCAAGGGGGCTTTCGATTTTATAGACAAAACATTGGTGTCTTTGCTCTGTTCTCATGAAACACCTTTTGTAAGTAATGCACAAAAAGAGGGTGTGGTTGATATGTTCTCTTGAAGCGACTTGGCGAAGACCGGAGCGAAGGAGAATATATCAACCACGCCCGAACGCACATATGGAGGCTCAGCACCTTACAGTTTTTCTCGAATGTTCTCCCAGGTATGGTCACTACATGCCTCGATTTCTTTGAGAACGTATTTTAGCACCTGTTTTGGAAGATGCGATGGTATAGTGATACTCTTATGCGTCGTGGGCCAAAAAGCCTTATAATGACTTCCGTTACCCCCGCTTTCATCAATAACAAAACCAAGACGCCGAAGTGCTTTTATAAATTGTTTTCTTTTTATCTCCCCTGGTAATTCGCTAAGCGAGGGCATACTCTGTAGCATGATCACCGAGTGTATGCAAAGCTATTTCTTTTGCATACGAGGAGGGTATATCAAAAGCAGTAAGGATTGCATCCTTTATGTTGGCATCAAGTTCATGAATATTTTTACCCTGTGTGATGATAGAGCCGTATCTGAAGTCAGTACTCACGGCAACCATAACACCATCTTCGGTGAAATAATCAAAATTAATAGACCCTTCTCGACGAAAATACTGATCGAGTTCATAGAGACTCTTTGGTACAGAAGGAGCGCCAACCAGACGGTCTGCACCTTCTTGAAGAAATCGAGCTATATAATCTTTGGTAATTTTTAGAATAGGCATAGCTTGTAGTATATTACGAAGAATATAGCATCGATTCCACAGAAAGTAAACCCTACAGCAACATCCCGATTATGAGTCCTAAACACGCCCCTGCCGTTATCCCTGGCAACGCAGGAAGCGGACGTGGATTCCTCATGAGAGTGATGTGATTACCGAGCAACCCAAGGAGCGATCCCGCGACTACCGCAACAGCCGCTATAGGGCTGATATCGAGCGCACTCACCGCGAGAAACATAGGAATGACGATATCTCCCCCACCGAGGAGCATAAACCCGCTCCCTGGCTGCACCGATTTTATATTTTGAAAAAATCCCCGCTCCTTACCGGGAATGAACAAAGCAAAGATAGCATGCCGCTCCAGCATCGCATGTGCCATCGCAATCATATGCTTTGTGTAATACACGGCAACGATATCGTATACCGAGAGTACCCCCATGAGCGCGACCACCATCGGCCACGCGAACTGCATGCCAAATGACGCACCGATCCCCGCACTCGCGACCACAATAGCGAGATCATGCACCCACACCACAGGCACGAGCGTCATCGCAAGAGCATAGATCAGCGCGATAGATATACCAATCCAGAGAGGAAATATCCGCTCAAATACAATCATAATCCCCCATATCACCACACTATAAAAAAACAAGCGATACGGCCATCCCCCTTTGTAGAGACGCATGAGAACAAGGAGCCCCACCGTCCCAATCGCAAAATATCCCAAAAACGCCAAAAGACTAATCTCTTGTCCAAAATGATACTGCGGAACGATAATCGAACGGAGATCATGTGCGACGAGAAGCGCTAATATCTGCGCAGCCCCATACATGAGCGCCGTACGAATAAAAATAGACCAACGATATTGTTTTACAAACACAAGAAACTTTTTTTATTGATTTAAGACAAAAGGGCGCATCCAAGCAACGTATATTGCCGCCAAAATAAGAATGATAACGAGAAACCCTATGACAGTGTACAAAACACGATATTCTTTCATAAAAAAATACAAGGATAGGAAACCCTATCCTCTAGTATATCAAAAAAGTCGCCAATGCGCTCATCGACGACTTTTCGGGGTCTCTTATTTGTTTTGATTGGCTGCCTTCTTAAACGCCACCTTGAACTCCGGTTCGTACACGGTGTCATACTCATCGGTGAGGGCAACCTCCTGCCCTTTGGCATACATAGTGAGCGCGATGTCGCTCATAAGATCTTGATTATCTTTCTGTTCTTGTTTGAGACGATCCAGCTTATTGAACTCAGAGGAAAAATCCTGCTGTATCTCCAATTCAACTTGCTTCCTCTTTCCTTGCATCTCCTTGAATCCCTCGAGTGCCTGCTGATAGGCGCGCGAATTCGAAAGTGCATCCTTATACGTCTCTTGAATAATACGCTTCTCGCGACGAATTTCTTGTTGACGAACAAATATCTCGTTGAGCTTGCTCATGGTGCATGGGGTTAAAAACAAATTACTCGGCCTCCTCTTCTGATAGTAGTGTATCAGAGGATACCTCGTCGTTGATGAGGATATCTATGTCCGCAGGCGCAACATAAAAATCCGCAGGGAATTCTTCCACAATCTCATCGGCAATAACATCCCCCAGCACCTCCTCAACGAACGCCACCTCCTGCTGCGTGCGCCAATAGTGGTGGATTATCATAGCAATGATTATGAACACAAACGCCGACAGCGCCATCACAGGGATAGTGATGTATCCATACTTGAGAACAAATTGTTTGGAGCACGATACCGAATACCCTATGGCAGAACAAGGCAAAAGTGAATTACCGCTCACCTGAAGATAATAGTGATTTGCAGCGATGAGCGCACCCACAGCAGCCAAAGCACCCGCATACCACGTAATCATACGATCACGAAACCGAATTCCCAACGCAAGGAGCAGTACGAGAGGATACATAGCAATGCGCTGATACCAGCACAGCTTGCATGGCTCAAAATGGGCAACCTCCGAATAGAAGAGACTCCCTGTCATCGAAAAGAACGCCACAAAGAACGCCATCCATACCCCCCATTTTCCAAAAACCCCTATGAATTTTTGACCCCACAAAGTGTTTCGAGCAAACAAAAAAACCGCCAATGCAACAATAGATAATGCTTCTACGAGCATGATTCCGAGAGACAAGAATGTATTAACCTGAGCAACAAGAGGGTTCATATCAGTGAGAAGTTATTTAGGGAGAGTACACGATGTCTTTTCTGCAAGTTTTTCCATAGAGACCTCGCCCGATTCACGAGAGCCATCCGCAAAGATCCATGTCGGATATCCCTCGATCTTCTTATCCTTACAAACCGGAAGCATGGCGTTTCCATCACTCGTAGAACATTCCGTGTAAGAGACGTACTGCATAGAAGAGCCAAAAGCCTTTTTCTGAGCCTGGCAATGAGGACACCAGAATGCACCATAAAACACCGCACCCTTCTCGGTGAGACACTTTGCAAAATCGTCATATTTACTCGGAGCGGGCTTTGCAGTAACAGCCAAGTACACAATACCCCCCACAACAAGGAGAGTAGTGACAACGCCAGCAATGAGCGGAACAGGAAGTTTTTTCATAGGAAAAATTAACAATGACAAGCGTATCATTTTTGACACCAAAACGCAAGAAACAAAAAAGTCCTCGAATTACCAAGGACTTGTGATATTTTCTCACATGGTGCACACATGACATATCGTATCATATAGGACGCTGTGCCAAGACAAATGCTGCCATATTCTCCTGCACCACTCCCGGCTCTACGGGAAAGCACTGCACTAACCCTTCTTTGTACTCAACTATCCAACCATCATAGAACCCCTCTAATGATTTGTTCCCAGGGAAATAGTTGCTCTGATTACTTTCATCAAAGATATATCCCTCATTCATAAATGCCGCTATACAAACATATCCTCCTGGACGAATATATCTTCTTGTATTCGTTAGCACCGCGATAGCTTCCGGAAGAGATAAACAATGAAGCATATACGCAATAACACACACATCATACTCCCTAGTAGGCGGAAAATGCTTGACATCAATACACTGGGTAATAATGTTGGGTATCAAAGAATCGTCTGCCCACCTATTAAGGACGTCAATCCTCTCTTGGTCTATGTCTAGTGCCGTCACATTGAATTGCCCTCCTCCAGCCAAGAAATGAGCGTTGCGCCCATACCCACATCCGATATCCAAAACAGTCCCACGATTGAGAAGCCCCGAAAGACGCCGTACACAGTCATCTGGCTCGAGCCCAAAAGGAAAATTCTTTCCTCTATACAACTTCTTATTACGTTTACTCATATTCTTCCCCCGCTTTCTTACCTATTCTCTATCATACTCCACTCCCTGTGTCAAGGGCACCCGTCCCCTCGCACAAGTCCTTCAATTATGACACAATACGGATACCTATTCCTTCACCTTTTCCTATGCGCAAAACTATTCTCATCATCGTTCCTGCCCTCGTTGTCATTATAGGTATCGGTGGATACCTCGCATTTCATTCCCTCACCTCGGTCAACGCCGCTACTCCCACCCCTCAGGCCGAGATCGCAAAGATAGAAGGCGATGTACGCTACCGAACCGCAGGAACCGTAGAGTGGCAAACCGGCAAAGTCGGCACCGCACTTCATAGTAACGATATGATCGAAACCGGCAAAGGCGCATCCGCCGAGATTAATTTTTATGACAATGCCCGTGCGCGACTGGGAGAAAAGACCAACATCACCCTCACCTCACTCTATATCGACGAAAAGAATCCCAACAACAATAACGTCAAAATCACCCTCTCGCTCGGCCGCCTCTGGAATCGTATCATTAGCCTTGTCGATGCAAAAGCAAGCTACGAAGTAGAAACCTCCAACACCGTCTCCACAGTACGCGGAACTGCTTTTGATATATCGGTAGATGAACAAGGCGTCGAAGAAATATCCATGGTCGAAAACAACATCGACGTACAACTAAAAAATGCTCCCGAAAAAAAGATTGCCCTCGCACAAAACAAACGAATCAAGTTCTCTCCGGAAAACCTAAAAAAAGATGCTCCCCTTCCTGAACCTGAAGATGTCCCTGAGACCGTGAAGAACGATGCATGGTTTAGCGAAAACAAAGAGCAGGACAAAGAGTTTGATGCCATCATCAAAGAGCGAGTACAAAAAAACGAAGCACAGCTCATCAAACTCTCTCCAGAAAACCCCCTCTATGGCATGCAACGCTTTGCAGAAAATATGCGCGTTCAGTTCGCCCCACCAGAAAAGAAACAGGAGATTCAAGATCAATATCAGATTCGTCGTGCAGCAGAAGCGGGGCTTCTCATTCAAGAAGGAAAACCTGATGCGGCACTGCGCCATATCAATGAATTTCTTCCACAAGAAGCACAAGACGCAGATCAAAACGCCCCCTTCACAACACCACTGCAAAATGCCCTCCGTCAAATCATCATCGACAAAAAAGACGGGATAGCTCCCGAGCTTCTTGATCGTCTTCAAAAACAAAATATCATTCGAGAAAACATTCACAATCTCGATGCAACGCCAAGTGATCAAAAATCTCCACTCCCCCAAACACCCCCCTCCCCTCAAGGAGAGAATCCTGCTACATCCCCTCAACCACTTCCTACAAATCCCAACCCCCTCGCACCCCAGAACACGATGCCTCCCGCTCCAGGAACCTTTCTCCCGAAGCCTCCCCTTTCTCCGCTACAACCGACCCCACTCCCAGGCACTATTCTTCCGAGGCCTCCTATCACGAACCTACTCCCCATTAATCCCGTCCCGCAGCCTGCCCCATTACCCACCAAGAATACTCTTCAGCCCGTCTCCACACCAACGAACACAACAACATCATCGCAACAAATCTCTACCACACCTCTCCCCACCATCACCGTACAGCACCTTGAGCTTCGCGCAGAACGTACGAATATCGTCGCAGGAGAAATGCTACAACTGAGACCCGTGTTCGTCTTGAGCAACGGAAGTACCGTATCCCCACCTGGGTGTACCTATACCACGTCGGGCGATCCTATAGGCTCGGTAGACGGAAACGGTCTTCTTCACACTAAGTCTCCCGGGGGAGTTGTTACTATCGGTACGCAATGTACTGACCCCTTGGGACATAGCTTTAACAGCAGTTTGACCATCACCGCCCTCCTTCTTTCGCCCATGAGCACTACCCCATTGCCATAACCGTTAGCAAGTTCGTATGAAAAAATTTCAGTCTCTCGCCGCATACTCCCTTCTCGGAATAGGAATCGCAAGTCTCTTCAGTATCGCGCTCTATGAAGGGATCTTCTCGAGCTATCGAGCAGCAATCACCGACAACCTCTACGCAAACACACAGTCAAATCCCCATCCCGACATCGCCATCATCGCTATCGATGATGCGTCGATTAAAGCTTTGGGGAGGTGGCCCCTTCCTCGTACTACCTATGCACGCCTCCTCAATATCCTAGATGCAGCTAGTGCGCAAGCAGTGGGCATCGATATTGCCTTCACGGAAAAATCCGGCGATACAGCAGCAGACCAGGCGCTCATAACAGCAATCACATCGAGTCCTCGACACTATCTCGCACGCGAACTAGAAGGAGTACATACCGACCCCAAAACCAGCACGACAACATTTGAAAAAAAGAAAGAGCTGCTCCCAGGCTTAGAGTCTCACGGATCTCTCGCGGTCGTGAACACCCCCCTCGACTCCGATGGAGTATTTCGTGCAACATCCCTACAGTTCGTCAACGGCTCTGCCCGCTACGACAGTCTCGCCTACGAACTCTTCACAAGCACGCTGTCACCCATATCCGATGCCCTCTCCAAAGGCTACCACCCTCCCGCGAGAGACATCTTCGACCCCTCCCGTCTCTTCTTCCCTCGCTTCTCCAGCACCCCCGGCTCGCTGTATTCCCTCGCCGATGTCTTAGATAACAAAGTGTCCTCCGATGCATTCAAAGACAAACTCGTCCTCATTGGCGCCACCGCAACCAATCTTCATGATGAACAAAAAACGCCACTCTCTTCCCGCGAACTCATGCCGGGAGTTCTCGTTCACGCAAATATCCTAAAATCCCTTCTCGAAGATTCTGGACTGCACCCGGCCCCTTTTACGACGCTTGCACTCATTATATTTCTCCTCGGAGTCCTCACGGCACTATTCGTCGGACTCTTCCGCCCCCTCGGGAGTATCGCAGCAACGATCGGAGTATTTGTGGCATATATCATCGCTACCTCATGGCTCTTTGATGCGGGATATGTCCTCGACATCCTCTACCCATTTCTCGTTATCATATTCACCTTTGCGGCAAGCTTTACCTTCAAATACCTTCGAGAAGAAAAACAAAAACAATGGATCCGCTTTGCCTTCTCCCACTACCTCTCCCCCGAAGTCATCAAAGAGATCCTGAAAAATCCCGCGCAACTACGTCTCGGAGGACAACGCAAAGAAGTTTCGATTCTCTTCTCCGACATCCGCAATTTTACCGCAATGTCAGAAAAAGTATCCGCCGAAGAGCTCGTATTGTTTTTGAACCAATATCTCACGCGAATGAGTAGTATCGTTATGGATGAAAAAGGTACGGTTGATAAATATATCGGCGACGCAATTATGGCATTTTGGGGCGCACCCCTCGAAAACCTCGATCACCCGATCAATGCCTGCCGCGCGGCATTACAGATGATGGCAGCGCTCCCTCAGTTCAGAGAAGATACGCAATCCGATATTGATATTGGCCTTGGAATCAACAGCGGAGAAGTCGTCGTGGGGAATATCGGATCAACGCAACGGTTCGACTACACGGTCATCGGCGACAATGTAAACCTCGCCTCCCGCCTCGAGGGCCTATGCAAACCCTATGGTGTAAAAATCATCATCAGTGAGAATACTCACAAAACCGTCGCCGATGAATTCATCTGTCGTCGCCTCGACTACGTTGCGGTAAAAGGGAAGACAAAACCCATCATGATCTACGAACTTATATCGGCAAAAACCACTGAACCCGAGCCACATTTTGTATCACTCTTCCACGAAGGGCTCGATGCATATTTCTCTCAAGACTGGAGCAAGGCTATGGGGAGCTTCCAAAAAGTCCTCGTCGAAAAAGAGGGCGATATCCCCGCGCAAGTCTTTATCGACCGATGTCATGACTTCAAAAATAATCCCCCGTCAACAGATTGGGATAAGGTCTTTGTGTTGAAGACGAAATAAAAAAAAGACCGCCCATATTGAGAACGGTCTTCGCATTGAATTATTATTCCTCGACGAACTTAGCTTCGAGCTCTAGAGGTATTCCCCCTTTCGTTTCATCGAGAAGTCGCGCAAACACATACAGCGGAGTAGTGTCGGCACGCGAAATCTTCCTCCACCATGGATTTATCCGTTCAATCGCAACATCGATACCGAGAAAAAACCGTCGAGCCTCTTCATGTGCTCCCGGCTTTCCTCTTTGCCACCCACAGAACTCAGACTGCCTCAGATTCTCGGTAACACTACAGCCCACCCTGAACCCGATCATCAGCCCATACTGACGCAACAGTTCAGGAAGTCCCTTCCGTTCGTGTTGCTCATACCATTCGGTGTTTTCTCTTTGTAGACTTCCAAAAAGAGTACTTAGTGCGTAGGAAGCGGGTTTCGGGTATGTATAGAAACCTAGTTTTGTGGTCAACAGCGTTCTATTGTGACTACAAAATCCATGCCGCTGAATATCCCGCCACGTCCGAAACGTCGGCACTCCATAAAAGGTACCCGTAATCGACTCGAATGGGTAAGGGAGTTTATCGAAGTATCCTCGCTCCATCGAAGTGAGTACGTCAATGAGTTCCGAAAAACTTTTGACATGAGAAAACCCTTTAAGTCCCTGAAATTGAGTAAGCAGATGTTCTTCTGTCCACTCACGAGGAGGAAGTGATGCGTCGATCCCAAGGTCAGTAAACCGTGGCGCCCTCATGAGCGCCGTATCCCATACCGTAGGTTCAGGATGACGAATGAATTGATCCGCTCCAACTTTTTTTGCCTCCTGCGTAATAGATTGCGCAAGAACAGTGGTTTCGGGAAGACCTTCGAGATACAAATGCTTAATGAGTCCGTTCAGCGATTCTCCACTCACCCCCATACCCACACTCGTAAGCGTACAAGCAGGAAGAAGATTACCAAGCACATCGAGCACTTCACCCGCAATACCATATTCGAGTTCTTTTTCAGTGCCCACATAGCGATGTCCGTGCTCTTCCCGCAAAAATTCCGCAAATGGTTCTTGAAGATCCTTGAATGCCCGAAAGAAACCTTCAAGCATCTCCTTGGTATCTCCATTAAAACCATCAGACAGTTCCCAAAATGGATACATGCCTTTTTTGCTCGCATCAACAAAGCGGGTAGAGAATTCTATAAACCCCGCTCCGGGACGAATCCACTCAAGTGCTTTTGCTGCCAAGAGAGAAATCTCTTCACAGCAGAACGCAATGGAAGTAGGCCGCGCAATACTATTATGACCATACCGATCGAGAAAGTTTCCCAAGAACACTTTGAACTTATCACTTCCTGCGATCCGTTCAAGATATTCAGGATCCCCTATAGAATTATAGAAAAATGCATCGTAGAGCTCTGCGGTTTCGGCAGAATAATTGATAAAGGTGGCAAGGTTTTTGATGCCTTTTTCTTTCAGGAAACCAATAATGGTGGGCTTTCTAGCAGTATCCCCCCTTGCAAGTGCATCTTCCGCCTTCTTGACCTCTGCAGTAAATGCAGCCATTTCTAGACCAAGGATTTGAGGAATGAACGAATCGACAAACAGTCCTCGCAATCCTCGTGGATTCTTGATACGCGAATACACCGCCAGCAATGACGCCGTCATATTCTGCGGCATCGGATAAAGAAAGAATATCCTTTGTGTTATATTCGAGAAAAAAAGACGAAGAAGTTTTTTCTCCCTCCCCGTCCACACACTCTTCGGATATATCGGGGTATCCATCCACGTCTTAGCGCGGTTGATTGCCATATCGGATACTTGTTTCATGAGCGACTATTCTCCTTTGTTGTCAATGAAATTCGTCTGGATTATAAAGTACAGCTCCCGATATGTCAAACGGTACGCCTATGACACATCCTAGTCACAATCGATATGCGTTCTCTTGCCAAAAAATTTCCCCAAAATAAAAAGCTCGTCTCCGCTAGAAATTCCTAGCAAAAACGAGCAATGATATACGCGACAATTGCATCACAAAGCACCAAAAAAGCTACTTCTTTTGTATCTCCTCCCAGATACGTTCATGCACTTCTTCTATGCTTAGTGCCCGACTTCCTTCCATACATGATATAAGACAAGCACCCGGCATAACCCCTACGATTTCTTGATACACACGATGGGAGCGCCTCTGGTGATTCATATCCCGCTCGACAGTGTCAAGCACCTTTCCTGCGGCAACCATCCTTTGTAGGGCAATGTCCGGAGGAAGATCGAGAATGAAAGTTTTGCGGGGAATAATAAGACCATGATGGCCGAATTCAGTGTCAAGAATCCACTGGAAGAACTTGACACGCTCAAAACCGTTATAGATCCTACTTCCTTGATGCCCCATATTCGCAGGAACATAGCGATCAAGAATGAGCGCATCGTATCCGGCATCAAAAGCCGCATACATATCCGGAAGAGCACAGGAGCGATCGACTGCATAATACAAAGAAGCCTGATAGGGATCCTTGGGCATCGTTCCTTCATTGAGAAGTTTTCTAATCAGCTTCCCGGGTCCCGTATCATAGCGAGGAAAAGAAAATATTTTCACTTTTTTCCCTTCACTTCGCAAACGAGATGCAAGCTCTTCGGTTTGCCTTTCCTTCCCAGTCCCGTCAGTACCATCAATACCATAGATCTCTTTCTCCGTTGGCTGATATAATGTCATACTCTTTCTCCTTCTTTATTCACTTTTTTCCATTATCTCTTGCGCAGGCAAAATGAATTGCTTCGCCGGTCGAGGACAGTACCCTTCGTGAGTATGTGCATAGTGCGATCCTTCTCGCGCCTCATAGGGAGCGGTGGATGCTCTGTGCAACTGCTCATAGATCAGGACGCCTATCGGTTGTCCAGGACGCAGCAATATCCTCTCAAAAGGACGTAACTCGAGAACCAATGCTCTCCCCCCTTCACCTCCCCATCCAGGATCAATAAATCCTGCATAGTGCACACGAAATTCGCCATACTTCGATTGAATAGGTTTCATTTCGCATGCAAGAGTGATAGGTACATGCACCCGCTCGGCTGTTTGGAGAAGATAGAATTTCCCCGGCTCCAAAATAACACACGCAGATCCCAAAGAAGGGGTCTTGATGAAATAATTCTCAAGATGACGGCTCTCTTTTTGCGTCAAATCAACTGGATCCTGGAGCTCCTTTCTGCACTCAAGCACAGAGACAGGGAGAGAAAAATCTACCGTGACAATAACACCCCCCTGCTCATCAACATTGGCATTCGTGAGGGGTATTTTCTCACCGTTCACTCCATACAACAAAGAAGAGCGCTGGTCTTCGATGCAAAGAAGCTGCGGTGAAGCGAGAACGATACGGTCGCGATGGGATATGCGCAGTTGCACGAGGCACTCTCCTCGAGAAAGAAGACATGGGTATGATTGTGCCTGAATAACCAGCCACACACATCCTGTAAATCCCAAGGGTATCTCATCATAACAATCAACACCATCCGCCATCACCCGGGCAAAAATATCATTCCTGCCGGTACTTGATTTTGGATTACACATTCCCCGTATCATATCAGGAAACATAATTTTTTCCTGAAGACGACACACGTACCATTGCCCAGGAGCAAGAGGAACGGAAAGATCGTGAGCAGGAGCCTTCAATGCATGAAGGAGTCGATCAACCGTCTCCCCTTTCTTGGGAAGCACCAGCGTATCGATAGCATATATCTCATCGGAGCAACTCAAGTCATATGAAGCAGGCCCCACGTTATTCGGCAAAAAATCAGACAAATAAGACGAACCTCTCTCCATGAGATCCTCATTCTGCAAAACACCAAAGTTATACCCCATCACGACAAACACCTTCTTTCTCTATATATCAAAGTACTATAGTGATTTTCTCATAAAAAACCCGTATCAATCCTACCAACGTTCTCATTTTTTCGTCAAATATCCCCTCCTCGTTTTCTCATCAAAACGCTCTATAGCATATCGCAGCGTCGTACGCGCTAACAAGGGCGCATACTGATCCAAAAATGCACGCAACACCGCCTCGTCCTTTTTCCCTGTTTCCCGCAACATCCACCCTACTGCCTTTTGCATAAGATCATGAGGATGTTTTTTCCATAAAGTCGCCAACTGCAGAGTATCTCCATAATCACCTTTCAAAATAAATGCATGCGTTGCAGTGATCGCCACACGCTGATGCCACATATTCTTTGATCCCGCGAGCGCATCCAGAATATTGCGATCGTGATCGAGGAGCCATGCTCCTAGAATATACCGAGCCGAAGAATCAACCAGATCCCAGTTATTCACCCGATCAAGATGAGTGAGGTAAAAATCAACAATCTGCTCTCGCTCTACCACATCGCCTTTTTCGAATTTTTGTACCAGAATCAAAAGCGCAACAAGACGCTGCTCGTGGACGGGGCTATCAAGGAGCTGGACAATGTCATCGAGGATAGCATCATGAAAAAACTTTCGAACGATAGCGCGCTGCACCGGAACAGCAATACCCCAAAATATATCTCCCTCCCCATATTGCCCAGGACCTGTTTTAAAAAAACGAGAAGAACTCTGCGCCTTCTCGCCGTTTCGTGCTGCCTCTAATGCGGCAATAACCGCCGCATATGTTTTGGAAATATCCTTCACAGCAGTGAGCGCAGATGCGCAGATGGGGCGGTCATATGAACAGCACCTCCCATATGCGGTGTACTAGTACTCACATGTGGTGCATTCGTGTGAGCAAAATGTAATGAACTCGCTGTTGATGGGTGGGAAGAGATTGCTACATGTTTTAGATCCCTAGTGCGCATACCCCCACTCCCCATTCGAGGAGGCGTTGCACGTTCCGCCCAAGGAGTACTCGACGGCGCCCCCCAGTGATGCTCTCCTCCTGATTTCCAAGCACTCTGTGTACTTTTGGCACGAATCATTCCCGTCATCCCCTTCCCGAGAAACTTCCCCGATGCATCATATACCATAAAACTGTTTCCAGGCTTCTCTTTAAACCCTTTCATGAATTTTCCTACGGTATCAGTTGTAGCGAGGTGAGTTCCTCTCTCCCATCGTCCGAGATCTCGTTCCGTCCCTCCGGAAAACTTACGCAACTGTGCTCGTCCGTGGTGCCCGAGACCCTCAACCTTTTTTTGGATATTACCAAAAAATTGCTGTCGATCATTTCTCCTCATGACAACGTACGCAGGCATATATCAATGACAAACATTAAGCCCTCGCTTAGCGAGGTACTGCTGATGATAATCTTCCATATATTACTTCATGGTTACTGCGTCCACGCGAATGGGGCGCTCCTGCATATACCATACCATACCCCTGTATTCTTGTGCCATAGTCTGCCATGTTCCTAGTTCATAATTCAGGGGAGCGAGTGCAGACCCTGTCATTTCTCCCATGATAGCCTTCCCTTCTTTCTGTCCCCAAAGAGTGTTCGTCTCCGTATCAGTAAAGAGAGGGGTGCCATCATTCTGATATCCACTCGGAGCAAAATTTAACGTCTTCCCATTGAGCGTCCGATTATACACACGCGGAACATATCCAGGAAACGCCACAATCACAAAGGCATGATTCGTAGCACGATCATTGAGGATACCGGCGTCATAGAGCGTACGAATAGGATAAAACCGCGGCACATAATCATCACGAATCAAAATCCCTAATTCATCGCTATCGAGGGGAGGTACTGCATCTTCGGCCTGCCCGTACACCGGCAGAGCATACTCTTTTTTATAATCATAATACGCGAGTGGCTTCAAAGATCCGACGGACACGCTTTGTTTCTCAGTACGCGTAAAAAGATTCTTAAGCGGGCTCGGTAAAGGCAACGAAGTGCCATTTTTTTGAAAACGGATTTCTGCGGTACTCGAACCAGAAACAACCGCACGTGAAGCGGGCTGGGATATGAGAGCGAAAATCACACCTCCTACAAGAGAAAGAATGACGGTTATAAGAATAATACGAAGCAGCATAGAAAAAACAAAAGAGCATATAGGCTCTCTATACTCCTATGCTTCTACCATACAATGGCCAATTAATCAAGGGGACTATTATCGACGAGCAAGATCCGACACCGAGCGCCCCCAATTCATCGATGTAATAGTGATTTGGAGAACGGTAGCAAACGCCACCCAGAGAAAATAAGGAACCTGGGCATACGCGATCCATTCCGCATAAGAAAATATTGCCACAATCCCCCATGCAAGTGTCCCCAAGACCAAAAGAACATCTATAGCAGCGAGAACATTATTCTTGAGCCCAAACTGAATAGAAGTGAAGGAGAGATTAAAAACAATATTAAGCGCGAAGGGTAACGCAACCAATCCCGGTATCCGCTTCGTAACCGCCAAGTAATACACAGCGCTAAAAGAAACAGCAATAATAATATACAAAATACTCCACACGGGAGCGAACAGCCAGCCAGGAGGTGCCCATGAAGGCTTATGCAGTTTTTTATACCAAAGATACGCAGACATAGTACCCTATAGTATAGCAACGAAAAAATATAAACAGTACCCCAACGTATCGGACACAATCCTGTTACGCACGAGAACCTGAATCAATGAATACAAATTTTTCAGCCCTCGATAGTTTTTTTATTCTTGCCTCTTCTTTTGAAGCGCTCGATCGATCGGCAAACTCTCGAGCAAAGACCAACTGTACCGGCCGACGAACACGAGTATACTTCGCACCCACCTTCAAAGAATTATGCTCGTGTATCCGTCGTTGGACATCAGTAGTGATACCGGTATACAAAGTTCCATCCGCGCATTTGAGTACATAGAGGGAATACATAGACCCGCCCTAGGCTCTTGTCACGCCTACTATGCCATTCCTCAGCCGGGAAATCTGCTGAATCAATACCGTGTTCGCAGCCAAGATAATAATGAAAATAAGAATCAGGGAATTGCCACCCAAAAATATCCCGCCCAAAATCGCCACGATAGCCGCCCCCATCGTCGTCACAATATTATCCATAGCCACCCCCACGATAGCATCTCCAATCCGCCCCTTTGGATGTACGGAAAAATTATGCACCACGATCATCTCGCCAAAGCATCCGATGATCCCCGCTATTATCCCCGTAACAACAAAAGGAATATGTGCCAAATGCGAAAAAACCTCCATTGCCCGCACCATACTTTCCGCCGCAAAGAGAATTGCTACACCAGACAGGGCGAGATCAAACCAGATCCGCCACGTCTTCTGTGTAGCATAGTATCGCTCTTCTTCGATAATCTCAGGAACGGGCGAATCAGGCCGTTGATTGTTTCGAAAATAGTAGAGGATCCCAATACACAAAAAGAGCAGAACAATCCCCGCAGGAAAAACAAGCTGATAAAGGTCTCCTAGAACTTCCCCCTTACCACTTTTCACTTGCCCGAACATCACCATACTGATGGCGACAAACGCAGTAAGAATAGTCAAAACCGTGAGGATACGAACCGCGCCATCCATCTCTTCTGTAGAAGGTATAATTTCATGCCCCTCAAACGGCTTGAGAACCCCGCCTTTTTTAAAAAAAGGAAACATGAAGAGCGCTGTGTGTCGAGTGTTCGCAAGATTCTGCCGATGCACACACCACGCTGCATGCACGATATTGTAAATATTAGATCCAAAGGTCGCCGAAGCTGCAATGATAGCGAGGTTGATAGCGCGCGCATAATCGACATCCCTCGCCTGGAAAGAGAGTACCGCCGCCATTACACCAATAACCATATCCGGAAAGGCAGTGCCCAGCGCCTGAAGAAGGCCACCCGCCAACCCCGTCCTCTCTTTCAGAACATCCGTAGTCTCTTCAATAACATTTGCCGTCTGAAAAAACACATAGCCAATACCAACCACAAAAACAACAACAATGGCAATACACTGCTGCCACCACACCTGAGTCCCCAACAAAAATCGATCAACGATCAAAAACCGCAAGCCCAGCGCCGCGATACCACAAAGAGTAATTTTGAGAAATTGGTTATTTATATGCAAACATTATTCAATAGAACACAAGTTTCCCCGCAAGACGATCGGCTGCATACCTAAGATCTCTTCCTTAAAATCTGAATACTCCGGAAGATTGTTGAGAATAAAGAAAAACTTCTTCAAATATATGCACATTATAAAACTTGGCGGAGAGGGGGAGATTCGAACTCCCGAGGACATTGCTGCCCTGCCGCTTTTCGAGAGCGGTCGTTTCAACCAACTCACGCACCTCTCCATACCACCCTACTTTTTCTTCGTCGGCGCCACGACCTTCGGTTTTGGTTTTGGCGCTTCAACGTTCACTGCATACGAAATCGACTCGCGTCGTATATCATCTCGCATCACATACACCTTCTTCGTTCCTTGGCGAAGCGTAACCGTACCCACATAATCCCCTACTTTCTTCGGTGCAAGAAGAGAAGCGGTCAATGAAATAGTCTGCTGAGGCTCGAGCACCCCAATACGCGACATAACCGTACTCGATCGCCATGTACGATCATGGAGCGCTGAACCTTTCTTGCCCGACACATCCCAAAGGAGAATATCGGCATTCTTCAAAGGACGCACGCCCACATTTTCGAGAGTGAATACCGCCTGTCCCTTTGTCTTCACGACAAGCGATTCAGGAAACGTCACTCCAACCACCTTCACAACATATTGCGGCACCACCGTAACCATCAACAAAGCTACATCGCTCCCCACCACTATCTCATTCTTGGCAAGCAACGCAGCAGAAACGCTATAATCTTGCGGTGAAACACTTCCATTGAGAGGTACCGCAAAGGTGGCCTCTTCCCCTGGCTTCACTTCTTTTTCTTTGAAAGAAAATTGCCCATCGCTTTTTCCCCAGACACTACTCTTGAGCGGTGATACCGTACCATGGGCACCACGGATCGTCAATCGCACGTCTCCCTGCCTCCAATCTTCCGTACCACGATTCTTAAAACGAATCTCTCGTGTACTCACTTCCTGATCAGGAATGGCAAAAGCAGTTTCCGAAATCATACTCCCCGCAAAAGGAATGCCGGTATTCTCAAAGGGAATACTCGCTTCGATACTCCCTATATACCCCGTATCCCCGACGGCAATTAAATACCTCTGCACTGAATCGAGCGCAGCGGGAACGGTTGCGATTTTCATCATAAACGTCGCAACACCCCCTGGAGCAATATTGGGCGCAGACAAATTCCCGACCTGATATGGTTTCATAGCAAGAGAAAGTGCCGAGCCCGAAGCGCCGTCAACCGCAGCCAGATTCAAAGATTCCAGCGACGCAAAGTGCTCACGCGCTGCAGCACTAACCAAGTGCATCGCATTTTTCCCAAAATTCCTCCACGTCGTCGTCCCCGAATTCTGTACCATCACCGTCACATCCCGCACCTCTCCCGGCTTCATCGAAATGGTAGCAGGAGTAACGGAAAGAATTTGACCCTGGTATTTTTTAGGATATAGTTGTGCGAGCTCATCATATCGAACCTTCGCAGCCGTCCGCAAAAACCCAAACTCGTTATACACCATATCCCCAGGACACTCCGTACAGTCAACATCTCGATGACCCATAACGTTGGGATATACTTGATCCATAAAATAGCTCGACCCCGTTGGATCAATATCGAACTCATATGCCTTGTCAGCAACCAGCTGAGTCAAACTCGTACGCATCGCATCAGGCATAGTGTCAGTCGTATAGGTACCCAAAAGCGCAATCCCCACCGACCCATAGTTGAACCCAATGTCTTTCGTAGCAAATTTCTTACACGAAGCAGATCGATACGCATGCCCTCCCACAACCCCATCCCCCCCGAATTTCCCCTCATAAATATTCCCCGCCGGATCGATAACATACTGATACCCGAT
>JAHFHK010000025.1:6917-15452 GCA_023246955.1 Candidatus Uhrbacteria bacterium | reverse complement strand
GCAGTAATCACTACTCAGGCGATAGTCTGTTGACGCTATCCACTCTCTTCTATATATAACCCGTGATCATAATGCATCACGGGTTTTTTCTTGACTTTTTTCTGGACGGCAGGCTACCCTTGAGATAATTCGTTCGTTGAAAAACGATAAAAAAGAAATAGAGGAATAGAGCAGTGAGAAATATGAAAAACGCACGGAAGCTCTGTATTGTAGCTTCCGACACCCATGCTCCGCATTTTGAGCAAGGGGTGATACAGTACGTCAATGACATAGCAGGGGAATATGCCCCCGATATTATAGAGCCCGTAAAGACGGAAACGCGGCGCTTCAGCAATGGAGAGGTGTCACCGATTATCACGGGAAATTTGCGAGGAAACCATGCTGTAGTGGTGGGGGAGTTGTCGCACGAGACATACCTGAACTATCTCTTTGCACTCAATATATGTAGAGAAGAGAAAGCAAAATCAGTAGCAGCAGTTATTACAAAGCTGTGCTACGATCGCCAGGATCGCAGAGATAGGCCGGGAACCTGTAACCAGCTGTGTGTGATAGCGCATC
This sequence comes from Candidatus Uhrbacteria bacterium, assembly GCA_023246955.1. GTDB lineage: Bacteria > Patescibacteriota > Patescibacteriia > JACQRZ01 > JACQRZ01 > JAHFHK01. The sequence continues at coordinate 14,894 of JAHFHK010000025.1, read as the reverse complement.
CAATAGGGATGTGTGCGGATGAAATCATTCTTTTCGACCCACACAGCCTAGCAGTACAGAGTGCGTTTTGGACACCAGGACAATTTGCCACGCCAAAGCAACGTTTTGCATTGCGGGTGGTAGTAACACGAGTCAAAGAGTACATAGCGAAGAAGTTCGGCGCCGTGAAGATAGGTATCGTAGCGCCAGACGCAGGAGCATCAAAAGTTGCGGATGCATACTCTAAGCTCACCGGATGGGATCTAGCGCAAGGATTCAAGTATCGCCCAGAGCCAAATGTTGCCTCGGTATCGAGCTTTGCAGAAAGTGGAAAGATGGGTACATGGGACGTCGCAGTGATCGTCGATGATATGGCAGATACGCTCGGTACACTCATGGCGATAGCAAAAGAAATACGAGCGCGCAACAAAAGATGCGTGATCCTCGCTGCGTGTGCGCATCCAGTCCTTTCGGGTGGACCATCATCGTTCGAGCGCCTCGCAGACTCCGAAATATCTAAGCTCTTTGTGGCCGATACTATGCACGACCTCTACCGTAAATTCCGAGACGCTGAGTGTACAGCGGATCAAAAACGCATGGAAGAGGGGTTTCTTGAGATGGTATGCATCCAGTCCCTCGTCGCACAGAGCATTCTCGTCTCTTTCCTGGGTATTCGGGGGAGTATTTTATATAAATTTCCTTACAATCCCCAGGAGATCAATGATACCTTACGAAAAGAGATAGAAAAGTATTGTAGCTAATGCCCGAAATAACAGAGGAGTGAAAAGCAATCAAAAGACGGCCAACGCGAATGCGCCCGTCTTTTTTCTTTGCAAAAAAACAGAAAATAAAAGACCCCAGGGATTTCCTGGGGAATAGTGATTGAGCAAACGCCTATTGGGGGCTTGTGCAGATCATATGATCGATAATACGGTTGAGATCTGCCTTATCGGAGACAGCAACAATCCGCACGTATGGTTCAAAGGGACGAACCTCGAGATCCCCCGACCGCCAGTGCGGATCACCGTGATCCTGATAGCCACCTTCTGACAATACGGTGATCGAATAGAAAACAGTTCTAAGAATCGCACCCAGCTTCTTTATGTCGATATGAGTAACCTTATAACCCAGAACCCTGGGAGCTCCCGAAGTTTTGTGACCACCCAGGTTCTCGGAATTCGAGTCAAAGAGAGGTAACACTTTTGTTTCCTTTGTCTTGTAAAGTTCAGTAACAAAGTGCACGAGCGTTTGGTGCCCATTCACCCCTTCTTTGATCAGGGTCTTAACCAGGAGAACAGTACCAAAAGGTTCTGGTGCCTCGTCCAATATTGTAATATCAGCTTTTTTGGAAACTTTCAAAAGTACACGAAGGGATTCTATGTCAACAGATCGCTTTAACACGGGCGATACTCCTTTTCTTTCAAATAACATTAAGGATAGTATATATGAAGGAGCCCACGCGTCAAGGGCATGATTCGCCTTGTTATTTTGGCGAAAACGCGTATAATCCAAGGTATTATGAAAATCCTCGGCGTAACCCTTTCGGAAAAATCAAAACAGGAAGCGCAGGTTCAGTATGCGCAATGGCTCCAGGAACAAGGCAGCCCTATTCATCTTCACCAAATCGTCACCGTCAACCCAGAGTTCATCATGGAAGCACAGAAAAACGGGGCATACCGAGACGTACTCAATGGCGCAGATATGGCACTCGTCGACGGCGCAGGAATCCAGTACATTGCAGCACTCAAAAAAAATCCCGTGTCGCGATATACCGGAGTCGATCTCGTTGAAGATCTTTTGAAAGAAGTACATGCAAAAAAAGGAACGATATATGCAATTGGCCTTCGATCAAAAGAAGTGGGTGAGGCAACGGAGGAAATCATCTCTACTCGATATCCCAACCTCACATTTCTGTACGAAGCAGGGGAGTCACCCGCAGGAAGTACACGACCAGTGTTTACGGAGTTGAACGACAAAGAAAAAGAAAAAGAAAATGTACTCTGTGAGAAAATCCGCAGTAGTAATGCATCGGTACTCTTCGTTGCGTATGGTTCACCCACGCAAGATATTTGGATCGCACGCAACAAAGAAAAACTTCTCGGAGTGAAGATCGCGGTAGGCGTCGGCGGTGCTTTCGACTATATATCAGGTGCGGTACCCCGTGCACCACGTCTTGTCCGTGCAATCGGCATGGAGTGGCTCGTGCGTCTCATCGTGCAACCCCATCGCATCAATCGCATCATCACTGCAACGATTCGCTTTCCCTGGACGATAGTAAAAAGTATATTCAAAGAATAAAGTATCAAATGTAGTATGCTGTTCTCGTGAGCGACTTTTGCGGCCCTGCGCAACGGAGCGAATGAGAATAGTATACTACGTACATCGCGACACAACCTTTCCTATACCCTATGTATCTCCTCATTCACTCTCCAAACCGCGACACGACCTACGTTGCCCTTGCAAAAAGCGAGGGGATTTTTGATACGGAGAATTACTCCGCTCAAGCGAATGCAAACATGGATCTTATGATCGATATAGACGCTATCCTAAAAAGAAATAACGCCACGCCACAAAACTTGAAAGGAATCATCGTGATGTCGGGACCAGGATCATTCGCGGCATTGCGTTCAGGCATCGTCATCGCAAATACGACGGGGCAGGTACTCAATATCCCCGTAGCAGGGGTAGGAGGAAATGAGACTTACGTCGCCGAAGAGCTTTTTGCCGAAGGAATGAAAGTACTTGGGGGTATGAAAGAATTCGTGCCCGTTATACCCGCCTACGGAAGAGAGGCAAATGTGAGCACGCCAAAGAAAGTATAACCCCTCCGATGGCTATGGACCTTTTTGATACAAAAAAAACAACGACGCATATGCCCCTCGCGGAACGGATGCGTCCGCAAACATTTGACGATATCATTGGGCAGGATCATATCGTAGGAGAGGGAAAAATCATCAGACGCATGATTGAACAAGATGCACTCCATTCGATTATCTTTTGGGGACCACCAGGGGTAGGAAAGACGACACTCGCACGCGTCATCGCACAGGAATCAAAAGCGACCTTTGAAGCGATCAGTGCAGTGAATACCGGTATCAAAGAAGCGCGAGAGATCATCGATCGCGCACGAGACCGCCTCAAACTCCATAACACCCGCACGATTCTTTTTATCGACGAGATTCATCGCTTCAACAAAGCACAGCAAGATGCATTCCTTCCGTGCGTCGAAGATGGATCGATCATCCTTATTGGCGCCACGACGGAAAACCCTTCGTTTGAAGTGAACTCCGCATTGCTCTCTCGCTCACAGGTACTGGTACTGAACGCGCATACGGCAAGCACACTTTCAGAAATAATCGATCGTACACTCTCGGACGCCGAACGAGGATTGGGGGCAATGAAAATCACCCTTACTGATGACGCGCGCATTGCGTTGATCGCATGGGCAAACGGCGACGGGCGAGCACTCATCAACGCACTAGAGACCGCCGTACTCTATGCGCCCGTGAAGGCAGGGATATCAAAGGTAACAAAAGAGATCGTCGAAGAGGCGCTCCAATATAAAGCACTTCAATACGACAAAGGAGGGGAAGAGCACTACAACATCATCTCATCATTCATAAAAAGCATGCGGAATTCAGACGCGAATGCGACGTTGTATTGGCTTGCACGCATGATCGAAGGAGGGGAGGATCCGCTCTTCATCGCACGGCGCATGGTGATCTTTGCCTCTGAGGATGTCGGCCTAGCTGACCCCATGGCGGCAGTACTCGCCGGTACCGTATTCCAATCAGTGCATACCGTCGGAATGCCTGAAGGGAGGATCCCTTTGGCACATCTCGCCGCCTACCTCGCAAAAGCACCGAAAAACAACACCGCATATATGGGTATAAGCGAGGCGCTCAAAGACGCCAAAGAGCATGGAAATCTCCCAGTGCCCCTCCATCTCCGCAACGCCCCAACGGGGCTCATGAAAGACCTCGGCTATGGCAAAGGATACCAATATGCCCATGATTTTGATGAAAAAACGACCAATATGCCCTGTATGCCCGAGCAGCTCAAGGATAGGGATTATGGGGTATAGCACAAAAGGTCTATTTCATAAGGGAAATAGGCTTTACATATGTATAGCAACCCCTTGACAAAGAGGGAAAAGTGTGGTATCATTGCAAGTAAGAAAAATAAAAATAAGAAAGGAGATATAGCCATGCCCGATTCAAACGAGTATGATTATATCCTTTTGGACACCGCCTTTGAGCCGCTCGACCCAACCTTTGCACCTACCGAGGTACAGAAACGGGAAGAAAGTCTCGAAGGTACCTTCGAAATGGAGATCGCCCGCCGCGCCATACAAAAGCAGCAGGCTAAGGAGGTGATCCCCGTCTAATTTGTCTTTTGACCCAAAGGGATCAGCATATGCGGATCCCTTTTCTCTTAAACAGAAATAACGTACAATAAAAAAATACAAACAGAAGAAAAGAGGAGAAAAAAATGAGCATAGCTCTTTTAAAAAATAAAAAAAAGGACACACAGTCTTCCGTTATGGCGCTTGCGACACCAGAAGAATCAGGCCAGCGAGTGTTTAATATGCACATGGCGGTGCCTACAGCAGGATACGATACCCTCATCAAGTCCTCTCCAAATTTTCATAGCCATGATCTTACGGTGTTTAGATCGTATAACGATAAGGAACGGTTTAGCGGAGTGAGGGCATACGAAACTGCTGTGTCACTCCGGAAGATCGCTTCGGATACGGTCGAGGGTATGTTCGAAGACTGTCGCGAGCAAGAGTTCCGTCCCGTCCCCTTTTTTGTAATCATGGATCTAGTAAGGCAATATGGTTCCTACATAGAGCCAGGAACGACCTTGATTGGATTCGAGCGTGATATATACAAGAAAGGAATTATCATGCTTCCGGCGATATACCTGGAACCGTCGGGTGATGGTTATGATTATCTCGTTCACATGATGCAAGGCGGAGCGGCGAGCAAACCAACACGACGGCAATTGAAGAATAGTTCATATGTCGTTGTAGCTGCTTAGTCGAGCTAAGTTGCTACCCACCCTCTTCAATGAGGGTGTTTTTTTATCAAAAAAATCCCACAATGAAAAGGATTTTACCCAGACAGCCCTTGACAAAAGCAACAATACGTGGTAGCATACCCATCGATCACTCAAAACAAAAAAATAAGAAAGAAGAGGTGCGTGATCATGATTTCAATCCCAGTATTCGTGAGAGCATCAGGTCTTATGAGTTCTATAAAAAGGACAGAAGGTATCCAGCCGGCAGGGACGACAGCCAAGTCCAAGGAGGACACGAGCAAGAAAGAGCAAACCCCACGGCGGCAGAATAAAAAGCACATGAGATCGACAGATCAAGACATACCAGCACGAAGCTTTGCTTCGGTGCTCGGCAACCTCATCGACCTGCGCGGATAGCTGCACAAGTTAGCCAAAATAAAAAACTATAAAAACCAATCCAGGCATCCCGCGGTGGCCTGGATTTTTCTTTTCACAAAAAGAGAGTGGGGACAAGTGGGGAAAAATTTGAATCACGTTTGTGTTCATCAGGACGTCGCAAGTCCTTTTTTATTATAAACAAAGGGAAAAAGAATTATCGTAAAAAAGGGCGCGAAGTGGTTGATAGGGGGAGGATGGTGGGGTATAATACCTGTACGGAGAAGTAGAGTGGGTGAAAGTGGGGAACTCCCCGAAAGCCTACCCTTCCCAGAAAGAAATACGAACAGAAATCCATAACAAAAGAACTATGATCAACCTTGTCTCCCTTATTCTTACTCATAAAGAAGTCGTTCTCGCGTACGTAACAGCGCACATGGGAACATATTTTGGATAAACCTCTTTCTATGTTTATCGGCGAGTATGCACATGCAATTGATGAAAAAGGACGGCTTGCAGTGCCTGCCAAGTTTCGCGCTGATTTAACGAAGGGAGCGGTGGTGACAAAGGGGCTGGACGCATGTCTCTTCGTCTACACACTAGAAGAGTGGGAGAAGGTAGCAACAAAGCTCGCAGCATTACCCATGAGCCAGGCAAACAGTCGTGCATTCGCGCGTCTCATGCTCGCAGGGGCGATGGACGTAGGACTTGACAAACAGGGTCGTATCGTTCTGCCAGACTATCTTCGGCAGTATGCGCATCTTTCCAAAAAGACGGTAGTCATCGGACTCTACAGCCGTCTGGAAATTTGGGATGAGACAGCATGGCAGAGCTATAAGACCGATAGCGAAAAAGAAAGTGGCGAGATCGCAGAAAAGCTTTCAGAACTAGGCGTGTAGCATATGCAACACGTTTCCGTGATGAAAGATGAGGTCATAGAGCTTCTCTCTGTTCATTCCAATGAGCACTATATCGATGCAACGCTTGGCGCAGGAGGCTATTCTGAAGCGATTCTTTCGCTGAACGGCCCCCGAGGTCACGTACTCGCATTCGAGCTCGATACCGACAGTATTCGTCATGCTGAGGACAAGTTTGACCAGTATGGCAAGCGGTTCATTATACAACGATCGAATTTTCGTCACATGAAGGATATCGTGGATTCCATGCAGTTCCATGATATCGCGGGCATTGTGTTCGACTTTGGTCTCTCGATGGATCTCATCAAAAGTTCAGGGCGCGGATTCAGCTTCATGGAAGAGGCTCCCCTCGACATGCGATTCGATACCGAACAGGAGCTCGACGCAGATACGATCATCAACTACTGGAGTGAAAAGGAGATCGCCGATACACTCTTTACCCTCGGAGAAGAACGGTACTCACGCAGGATCGCAAAGAACATCTGCGAGGATCGCAAAAAAATACCGATCCATACGACGAGCGCATTAGTGGCGCAAATCGAACGTAGCGTCCCCGCTCCCTATCGTCATCGTCGCGTCCATTGTGCCACAAAGACATTCCAGGCACTCAGAATGGCAGTCAACGATGAGCTAGGAGCTTTGAAGGAAGGTATAGAAGGGGCATTCGCCGTGCTAAAGCCAGGAGGAAGGATCGTGACCGTCACCTTTCATTCACACGAAGATCGTATCGTCAAAAATTGCTTTCGAGATTGGAAAAAACAGAACAAGGGAACGCTCATTACAAAAAAACCACTCGTTCCTTCCGATGAGGAATGTGCAAAAAATCCCGCGAGTCGCAGCGCAAAACTCCGCTGCATACAAAAAACCTAAATACACCAAACCAAATCAAACCCATATGTCCAACGCTTTTTCTTCCCTCAAAGCACGGCTCGTGAAAACAAACTGCATCCAGTTTCACAAAGTCAATTTGTCTACACAGAAGAAGAGGAAGTTGAACATTATGCTGTTGATCGGTATTTCGGTTATTGGCCTCGGCTATCTTGGGGAGATAAATGGTCTCGCAACCAAGGGCTATCAGATCAAGGAGTTACAAAAGAATGTGACGCGTCTCCAGGAAGAGAACAAGAAGCTCCAAATCCATTCCATCGAGGCACAATCCTTCGCCGCTATCAAACCAAAAATTGAATCGATGAAACTTGTGCAAAGCGATACCGTCGAGTATATTGAAAGTGCTTCTGCCGTTGCTACCTTGCGCTAACTATGTTCAAAAAGAAGAGCAGAATAGTCCAGAAACGTACTACGGGGGTGCGTTTTTTTCGCCCTCGGTTTCACTTTGATCGCTTTACCGCCATGAAAGGCGTTCTTTTTTTGATATGTTGTGCTTACTTCCTCCGTCTTTTCAATCTTCAGGTTCTTAGCTATACCGATTACAAAGCAGCGGCCGACGGTGAACATACATTTTATCAAAAACTCATGCCGAAGCGGGGAGAGATTTTTCTTCACGAGCGTACTCCTGATGCCACACAGGCTTCATATCTCACGTCCGTGGGTGACGAGACCCTCTTCCCTGCCGTAACAAATCGGGACTACTTCCTCGTCTACGCGGTGCCAAAGACTATAGAAGATCCGGGGTATGTCGCATCCCAGCTTGCCCCAATACTCGAACTCTCCCGGGATGAACTCG
>JAHFHK010000025.1:1842-6907 GCA_023246955.1 Candidatus Uhrbacteria bacterium | reverse complement strand
ACCCATAAAGCGGCGGGTCACAGACGAAGTAGTTGACGCTATAAAAAAACTCAATCTCTCGGGAGTGTATTTTTCGAAGGAGACGTACCGCTATTATCCGGAAAAAGGGCTCGGTGGGCAGCTCTTCGGATTCTTGAGCACCGCAGGAGACGTGCCGAAAGGGGTCTATGGCCTCGAGGGATACTATAATGATCTCCTCAAAGGAAAAGAAGGATCACTCAAATTTGAAACTGATCTGTTCGGTGCATTAATTCCTACAGGAGACAAGCACGTCGTTGACGCAGAAGATGGATCCAGCCTCGTCCTTACGATCGATCGTGCGGTGCAGCTCACGGTATGTGATCGTCTGAGCGCATGGGTAAAGCAACATGGTGCTGATGGAGGATCGGTCGTTATCATGGAGCCTCAGACCGGGGCGATCATCGCTATGTGCGGTGCGCCCGACTACGAACCAGACAACTACGGCAAATTCCCTATCCAAACCTACCCCATCCCGGGGATCTTTACGCCATACGAATCGGGATCTATTTTTAAAGCTATTACGATGGCGATGGCGCTAGACGCAGGGAAGGTAACGCCAAACACCACGTACAATGACACAGGGGAAGTCAAGATAGGACCATATACAATTCATAACTCAGACAAGGCGGCAAATGGTATCCAGACGATGACGCAGGTACTCGATAAGTCGCTCAACACGGGGACTATCTTTATATCGAGACAACTCGGCCTCGATATGTTTAAGAAATATATGAAATCCTTCGGATTCGGAGCATTGACGGGCATTGAGCTTGACTCCGAGGTTCCGGGTACCATCAACTCCTTAGATCAAAAAGGGGAGATATATATGGCGACTGCTTCTTTTGGACAGGGGTTCACGGTCACTCCCTTGCAGATCACGAACGCCTATGCCACTATTGCCAATGGCGGAATGATGATGCAGCCCTATATTGTCGATGAAATCATAAAGCCAGACGGCTCTACGATCAAAACACAGACAAAGAAGGTACGTCGTGTCATATCAGAAAACGCCTCGACACTCCTTTCGGGAATGCTCGTAACGGTAGTACGCTTAGGACATGGAAAAAAAGCAGGCGTAGACGGCTACTACGTAGCAGGAAAGACGGGAACTGCACAGGTTGCCCGCAAAGATGGGAAAGGATATGAGGCAAACGCAACGATTGGATCCTTTGCCGGATTTGCACCGGTGGACAATCCCCGCTTTGCAATGCTCGTTGCCATCGATCACCCTCGAGACGTCGCGTGGGCAGAAAGCTCAGCGGCCCCTCTTTGGGGAGAGCTCGCAAAATTTCTTCTTAATTATTACCAAGTTCCTCCCGACGAGACCCCTGAGCAAGTCGCACGTCAGAAACTGAAAAAACACTAATTATGCTCAAAGGCACCCTAGAAACAATACTCCTCCATCTCTCAAAAGGGATTCTCGCCCGGTACCGACCGACCGTTATTGGCGTTACGGGAAGTGTGGGAAAAAGCTCGACACGCGATGCAATAGCATTAGTATTGCGCAAGAATTTTCTGATGCGCGCCTCAACAAAGAGCTATAACAACGAAATCGGAGTCCCTTTGACGATCATCGGTGCACGGACACGTGGACGCTCGGTAATAGGCTGGTTCGAGGTCTTCATCAAGGCCATCCGTCTCCTCATATGGTACTCTCCGCGGTATCCATGGATGCTTGTTTTGGAAATGGGGGCAGATAGACCAGGCAATATTGCGTATCTCACTGCACTCGCCCCTTGCTCTGTCGCAGTACTTACAAACGTAGGGACGGCACACCTAGAGAATTACGGAGGAGACCAGAATGCACTCTTTGCAGAAAAAATTAAAATATTCGAATCTCTCGGAGAGCAGGGGTGGGCGATTGCCAATGTAGACGATGAAAGCATCACAGGATACCTCTCTCACCTCCACTGTCGGAGTATTACGTATGGGTTTTCTTCGACCGCGGATGTACGTGTCCTATCACACGAACCAACCCTTCGCTTCACCAAAGGGATAGCGACAGCGGGGGTCATTGCCAAGATACGATTCCATGGAGCGCAAGAAGAGGTGTTCCTCGACGGAGTATTAGGGAAGCCGCCGCTGTATGCAGTAATGGCAAGTATCGCAGTAGCGAGTATCTATGATATATCGCTGCGCGATGCATGCGTGGCCCTACGCGAATATCAGCAACCCACAGGGCGTATGAAGATACTTGATGGAATCAAACACACCCTCCTCATAGATGACACCTACAATGCATCACCACTCGCGATGCGAGAGGCGCTGAGCACGCTCGGAGGTTTTGCAGTAGACAAAGGATCACGAAAAATCGCAGTGCTCGGAGATATGCTCGAGCTCGGAGGGGGAAGCGAAGAGGCACACCGAGCCATGGGAGCTCTCTGCGCAGAAGGGGGAGTGGATATGATTATAGCGGTAGGGGAACGAGCACATGGGTATATTGAGGGGGCGACTGCTGTAGGCTTTGACAAAAAGGCGGTTCTATGGTTTGATACCTCCACGAGCGCACACAAGGAAGTACAGGCACTCATGAAAGAAGGAGATGTGCTCCTCATTAAAGGATCGCAAGGTATGCGCATGGAATATATCGTAAAGGAAGTTATGGCTGAGCCGGAACGAGCAGGGGAACTCCTCTGTCGTCAAAGCGCCGAGTGGCAACATTGAGCCGTCATCGTCTAACGGTTAGGACGCCAGGTTCTCATCCTGGTAATCGGAGTTCGATTCTCCGTGGCGGTACCAAAAGGGATCTCTCGAAAGAGAGGTCTTTTTTGTTGTCAAAGACAAACCCCGGGCGTAAGCCCGAGGAGTTCAGGTAGTTCCCGCTCGAGCGGGAGGGCGCTTGCGACGCATGCTCAGGATACCACGGGTGTAAACCCGTGGAGCTTCATTGAGGGCTTGCATTTTTGCAATAGTATAGTACAATACAAATAACATTAAATTTCCATAAAAATATATGTCACTTCTCCAAATACAGATTGACGACAAACTCAAAAAAGCCATTCAGAATAAAGCGAAGAGCTACGACGTGCCCGTGAGTTCCCTCGTGAAGATTATCCTCACAAAATCATTTCTTACGGACGATATGCCAACCAATTCTAGAAAGGGCAATGTTTTTAATGCCGAGCGAGATAACGGCGGAAAGGGGATATCATTAGACGCCTTATTGAATGCGCTATAAATATGCCAGACAAGGTACAGAAGTTTATCGAATCATTAGACGAAAAGCTTCGGGATGCACTTAAAAAGAAATTAGCTGAACTACGTAATGACCCCTATGAAGCACATGGTGTAATAAAAATGAAAGGACTAGTAGATACATACAGGCTGCGCATAGGGAGAGTGCGAATACTATACATCATCACGAAAGAAAAAAGTATCGAAATAATTGATATTGACTATCGTGGAAATATATACTAGGCGAGCAGAGTGTTATAGCAGTAGCGGTACCAAAAAAGACCTTTCGGAAGAAAGGCCTTTTTTGTATTGGCAACTATTGCACTATCGCGCGTAGGGCTGCGTGGTGCTCGGCTGTTGCGGTGCCGGCACCTGCTGACCCTGCTGAACAGGCACACCGTATTGTTGGCTGTACCCATCTTTCTGAAATTGAGCCCCTCCGTAACCACGATTCATCATCGATCGATATCCGCCTCCCATCATGCCATAACCAGGATATGTATCATAGGTATCGTAGCTACCAGCAACGCGTTCTGTGAACATCCCCATCTTGTATCCCATCGAAAATACAAATACGAGAATAAAAAATCCCACAATCCAACGCAAGAACATGTGGTGATCACCGGAGCACATCATGCCCCATTTCTCGTGGCAGGTATCACTGTGCCCATCACCACTCTTTTTTAAAAATCCCATATAAACAAGTATACGAATAAGAATGCTATATGTAGTATAGCGTCTTTTCGTGGAGCGAGCCATACATCATCACCGTGGGGTGTCCCTTTCAATTCCATAAGAACTCAGATATACTAGGAAAACAAAAAATCCTGTATGCCCAGCGTCAACAAGGAAAAAATTCTCGAGGAAGCACGAAGCCATGTGGGTATGGTCATTTTAAAGCTAAAAGAAGCGGGAAAGAATATCCAAAAAGCAATCAAAAAAAGCCAGGAGAATTTTAGAAAAATCGCAGCAGACTCCCAGCTTGCGGAAAACGCACTCATGGAACATAACGCAAAGAGAGTGGGAGAAGTTGCGTATCTCCAAAAGACGCCGTATTTCTCGCGATGTGACGTGGTGTGGGAGGGCGAACATGAAGTGAAGAGTATATATTTTGGCAGATTCAGTTTTAGCGACGAGGGGATATATTCCTGGGTAGTACCCGCCGCATCGATGCGTTTTGAGGATCCGGGAGCGGCAGAGTACGCACGCCCCGATGGGGCAATTCAGAGGGCGAATCTGGTGCGCAAAGATCAGTACATGATCGTCGCAGGGGATATTAAATTCATGGCAATTGAATCCCTCGATCACCCCCGAGAGCTCGTCTATCAGGAATATTTTTCAAGCCGGAAACAAGGATTCGTTTTGCCAGAAATCGTAGCACAAATGGAGAAGGCGCAAGATCAAGTCATCCGCGCACATCATATCGGCCCGTTCCTTATATCAGGACCCGCGGGAAGTGGAAAAACAACGCTCGCGCTCCATCGTGTCGCGTACCTCGTACAAGCCCCGGACGTTTCCAGTACCTACACTAGTAACTCGATCATCGTATTCGTACAGGATAACGGCACAAAGGAATATTTCTCTCATCTACTTCCTGAGCTGGGTATCGACGACGTTCATATTACTACATTCTCCGAATGGGCGTTTTCTATTCTCGAGGTCGATGCACAATACACGATACGATATGGAACATCAGAAAACGAAAGAGATCAATATGAATTTGCAAAGCTGCACGCGATGAGGAATACACAGGGAGAGCCGTACAAAAAAGCGAACGTATATGCCATGCTCGAGGACGCGTATAGCAGCCATTTTGACGATACACAGAAAAAACTATTTCAAATACAAAAGCGTGAGCAAAAACTCGACA
>JAHFHK010000025.1:1369-1832 GCA_023246955.1 Candidatus Uhrbacteria bacterium | reverse complement strand
GCCCTACTCCTCGGAGCGTATGTGAATACGAATGAGAAGATCGGTGTTATAGAGGACTACTGGGAGCAGCTCAAGAACGGATCAATGCGCAAGAAAAGAGGCTTTATCCCTTTTGAGTATTCACTCGCCGTGGTAGACGAATTCCAGAACTATCTTCCCGAGCAACTCGCACTCATTAAATCGTGCATCAGTAAAAAGAGTCAGTCCATCCTCTACGTCGGAGATATGGCGCAACAGGTGCAGCTCGGAACGATCAGAAACTGGGAGGATATTGGTGAAAGGATAAACGAAGAACGAAGAGTTATTTTGCACAAAGTATATCGAAACACGAGAAATATTTTGCAATACATACAAGATCTCGGATATCTCGTGGAGGTACCCGATGGGATAAAAGAGGGAAGCGACGTCGGAGAGTATATCTTTGAGGATGAGTATGAAGAAATCAATCACATCAAGAACGATA
>JAHFHK010000025.1:0-1359 GCA_023246955.1 Candidatus Uhrbacteria bacterium | reverse complement strand
AGCCGAATTCAAACAAGCATTCTCCGAAAACAAAACAGTGCACGTCATGACCATGAACGAAGCACAGGGCGTTGAGTTCGACGCCGTTTTTATCGTAGGAATAGACAAAGATACCTTCAGCGCCTCATTCGATGAAAATGCGTCTGAGGATTTGAGAGAAGAGAAAAAAAGGATCAACAAAGATCTCCTCTACGTCGCCCTCACGCGCGCTATCTCTGATCTGCAAGTCCTCGGAAGAAAGAATCTTTCATCGTTGAAGATAGTGGGTTAGCGAATAAAAAAGAGGGCGTATACATTCGTATACACCCTCAAAAAGATTTGGACCCTGTGGGACCCTTTGTGGCTACAGAGAAAAAGGTACGATTCTCTTATCTCTACTATACTGCTTTCCTTGGAGTGGTCAAGAAGGGAGAAAATTAGATGGGAAGCATATTTCGTTCCCGCGCTTCAGCAATGGTCATATTTCTGCGATCCTTTTCCGAGATAATAAGATCTTCCTCACGGAGACCGAATTCTTTAAGACCCCAGTCTATATGTAATACAGGATCGTTCCAGACGATACCTTGCTGGCTGCCAACATCGAAGGCATTATCAAGCATGTAGATGAGCTGACACATTGGCCCGTCGTGACCCTTCATAGTATGATCGTCGTCCGGGACCGAGAGAAATCCATGACCAAATCCTGGGGGAACATAGAGGATCCCGTGGTTTATGGCACCCTTGTCATCCTGTAGCTCCTGCGAGGGGTTATCGCAGAGAAGGAATGCCTGTGTATGCCCAAAGTGGGGGTTGGGATTCTCTGGCGTCCCCGTACGAAGATCGACGACAACATCCCATATTCTACCATAGTTTACGGTGATAAGTTTCCCTTGAAGGAATTTTTGGCGCTCTTCATCGGGTATCCCCGTGGGAGGGAGTTGAAAGTGGAGACCAACGAGAGATCCTTTTCTCCGATCGGTACGGCTCGTCTGAGCTACTTTGAATGATGCATGGTACAAAGAGAGATCATATTCTGAATAAATCTCACATGATCCCCCTCGCGGATCGGGATACTCTTGCCCGTTCCAGGAAATAGTTTCCCAATATTTGTAGCGGAAAAGAACAACGCCGGGGTATTCCCCCGAGAGTATAGTAATCTGAGGTCGAAATGACACGATGATATGTCTCCTTTTGAAGTAATATATTTTTTGAATGAACCGAGTGGAGTATAAACGAGGAAGGGGGGACCGTCAAGAGAGTCGAGCCCAATTCGTTCCCTAAGCAGAATTTCTCCTAAACCAAAAGGACATACCTCCCCGGTGTGATAATGTGTTGTTGTTGATAACCATTAATCACCGAAAAGAATATGCCCTACGCCCA
>JAHFHK010000024.1 GCA_023246955.1 Candidatus Uhrbacteria bacterium | reverse complement strand
GCAGTAGCCACATTGGTCGCACGGGAGGAACGCTCGATCGGTATTTTCATGCGCTCAGGCGGATAGCGGAACCAGTTCTGTCTCCGTAATTTTTTTAAACCCCCATATTCACAATACGAATACGGGGGTTTCTTTTTTACCAAGCGTGTTACCTTCACGAGCGTCGTCCTCAATGCAGGCATGGTGCACTGAGGATTGTGTGCCCATCTATTCGGGTTTGATTGCATCGATCTTTTTTATCCTTCGTATAAAGCGTGTCTCCTTCGCAAATGGCGTTGCGAGCCACGCGTCAGTTATTGCGGTTGCTTTTTTATTGGAAAGAAACCGTGCCCCGAGGCATAGTATATTCGCATCGTCATCGTTGCGTGATGCCTGCGCGCTTTTTTCATCCCAGGCGGATATTGCGCGTATACCTGTGAAGCGATTTGCTACCATACCCATCCCCTGCCCACTTCCACAAATCAGAATGCCGCGTGCGCCTTTTTCTTTGGAAACATTTTGTGCGACTACTTCAGCGTATTCGGGGTAGTCGTCGCCATCTTTGAGGATATGGGCACCACAATCGATAACTTCGTATCCTTTTTCACCTAGGGATGCAGTGAGGGATTTCTTGAGGGCGAATCCTGCATGATCGGCACCAATGTATATGGTAGGAAGTTTCATAGTCGTCGTGTGTTACCCGCGTTTTTTGCTAATACCAGTATTCGGGCCACTATTTGCGCGGGCATAATCTTTTGGCAGAATGCTCACCCGCTCGGCATCGATGAGCGGAAGGAGTTTTTCGACGAGACGTTTTGGGTTAGAATCATATACAACTTTGCCGGGACCGCGATGACTTTTTTCGATAATCTCACGCATCATGTCTGCCATGCCACCGCACCCTTCGAGGATACCGATCGGCTTTTCATCTTCGAACGCGATCGTGAATTCATTCAGAGTTCCAATACGTCCACAAATCACAATCACGGCATCGGAAGAGCGAGTGAGGAGGAGGTTGCGTCCGGAGTAGTTGAACCCCGTGTACATGATGAGATCATAGTAGTCGGTGGGAAGCTTGTATTTTTTGACATGCTCGAGCTCGCTGGCTGCGGGGGAGATACCGATACTGATGCCGCGCGCTTCTTTTGCGCCGATAGCCGCCCAATACGGGATACCGGTCGTTGCTCCCGTCACGAGTGCTCCATTGTGGCGTACAATCTGCTTCCCTACTTCTTTTGCCATATCGAGTGCCTGGGCGCCGCAGGTCGATGTTTCTGCGGAACCTGATACACAAATCTTGTAACGCAAGTATGACTTCGTAAGGTCATCACATACCATCGTATTAGTTGGGGGGATTTTTTTTACCGGAGGCATAGGGGGTGACTTTAGTTATCTAAGGATACCACGTCGCCAAACGAAGGGGCAATCGCGTCGAGCCCATATTCGTCACGTATCTCTTGCGCGAAGTGCGTGGCAACATCTGGCTCTCCCATTGCGACAAATATTTTTTTGATAGGCTTATGAATCTCTGCTACAAACTGCTTGAGCTGCGTATGATCTGCGTGTGCAGAGTAGGAGTAGAGCTGCTCTACATGTGCGTTGACGGCGATGCACTGCCCATGGATCATCACCTCGGGTGCACCGTCGGCGATGTGTCGCCCCATGCTCCCGGGGCGCTGGAATCCTACGAAGAGTACCGTGCTGTTCGGGTCCGAAAGATATCTCAAAAAATGATATGCGATACGACTTCCATCTCCGTGAGGATTTCCTGCGATGATAATTTTGGAACCCTTTACGAGGTTGATTTCTTTTGACTCTTCGCGACTTGGGGTAAAGCGTAGCCCCGGGAAAGCAAAGAGGTCGTCTCCTGTCTTCATTATACGCTGTGCTTCGGGATTAAAAAAATCCTTGTTTTGCATATAGACCTCTGTGGCCCTGATCGCGAGGGGGCTGTCGACGAATACCGGCATTGCGGGCACACGATTATTCTCCACGAGTTCATTGATATCGGCAAGCATTTCCTGTGTGCGCTCCAGAGCGAATGCGGGGATGAGGATAGTGCCTCCTGCGCTATAGGTGTTTTCGATGAGGCGCTCGAGGATGAGTTTGCGGTCGGCGCGGTTTTCGTGATCACGATCGCCGTAGACCGATTCCATCACGAGATAGTCGGTGTGCTGGAGCAGATATGGTTCACCGAGAAGTGGCGTAGGCGGATTTCCGAGATCGCCGGTGAGCACTATTGTTTTTGCACCGAAGTGCACCTCAATCATGGCTGAGCCAAGGATATGTGCCGAGTCGCGCAACGTCACCTCTACTGCTCCATTGATGCGAATAGGTTCGTTGTAGGGGTGTGGCTCAAACAGTCTCACCGCTCCTGCAATGTCTTCTTCGGTGTAGATAGGGTCGGCGCCGCTTTCTTCTTTTTCGTAGCCCATTACTTTCAATGCATCGGCAAACATAATCTTTGCGAGGTCGCATGTGGGCTGTGTCGCGATAATACGCCCACGAAATCCCTCTCGATAGAGCTTTGGGATACGACCAATGTGGTCTGCGTGTGCATGGGTGACAAATACTGCATCGAGGGAGATGGGATCAAAAGGAAATGCGACCGTGTTCTTTTCTTCCATAAATCGATCCCCCTGAAAAAGCCCGCAATCAACAAGGAGCTTGGTGGTACCAAGCTCCAGGAGATAACACGATCCGGTGACACTGCCCGCACCACCAAAAAAATGAATCGCGTTCATACTATTCTTATTTCTTATTCAATTCTGTTTCGATCATTGCCTTGAGGTCTGCATACGGAACGGCACCGTAGACTGAGTTACCGTTTACGAAGGTTGCTGGTGTTCCTTCTACTCCCGCTTCGAATCCTTCTTGTGTTCCTGCTTCGACTTTGGCACGATATTTTCCTGCATTGAGACAGTCGTTAAATTTCTTTTCGTCGAGCTTCAGCTGCTTTGCTACCTCAGGGAGGAATGCGTCATTGAGTTTGTCCTGCTGTGCAAATACGGCAGTAGCAAATTCAAAAAACTTTCCCTGCTCCGATGCACATTCGGACGCCTCTCCTGCTCGCTTTGCATATGGATGGATGTTTTCAAGTGGGAAGTGTTTTGTTACGAAGAGTACGCGATCCTTGTATTCGGCAATTGCTTGCTTCAGCGCGCCTTCTTCAAAGCGCTTACAGAATGGACACTGCAAATCGGTGAAGGTTACCACCTGTACTTTGCTATCAAACTTTCCCACCCAGTGATCGTCCTGCTTTATGGGCTTGAGGGTGACGGGACCTTTTGGTGCGGTCGGTGCTGTTGGCGCAGTCGACGGAGTAGGGGCGGTTCCCGTGTCGGTTTTTCCCGGGAGAGATCCTCCTTTCACAAGAAGCACTACCGTAATGATGAGGCCAATGATACTCATCGCTGCAACACCAGCGAGAAGACCGAGCCAGAATGCAGTTTTTGTGGAACCACCATTCGTTGATCCTCCCGAGGACATAGGAGATGCTGGCATTGGCGTAGGCATCTCAGACGTAGTAGACATGCTTGGCATCGAGGGGGTTGGGGTTTCTGCCGAGGGGGAAGGAGTGGCTCCTTCGTGTGCAGACGTATCATTCGTGTGCTCCATTGAGTCCATACAAAAAGTGTAAAAAATAAGATCGTGCTTTATGTAGCACTATTACATCATGGAAGCAGTCTTTTTGTCAAAAAATCCCCTCCCCTCGCCCGATACCTCCTAGACCGATATACTTAGGTGAGATGTTTTCATAATCGTACCCTATGCCTCGCAAAGTAGCAGCGATCCTTGCCCTCGTTTTCCTCTGCGCCTCCCTTCTCCCTGTTCCTGCCGATGCGGGAAACACAGACATCGTCATTACCGAGATCGGTGCCTACGAACCGAGCGATCATGAATGGATTGAGATATATAACAAAGGTACGACATCCGTCGATCTCACAGGGTGGAAGTTTTTCGAAGACGGGACAAACCATGGCCTTGCTGCATTTCGTGGTGGCATGAGTATTGGTGCGGGAGAATATGCGGTGATTGCTGATGTGGCAGCGAGTACGGCGACCGACTATCCTGGCTTCACGGGAATCCTCATCGATAGTTCATGGACGACACTCACCGAGACGGGAGAGGCGCTCGCACTCAAAGATGCGGGAGGGGTCATCGTCGAATCGTTCGCCTATATTGCTGCACCCACCCATTCACTCGAGCGTGCTGATGCGACAAAGAATGACTATACGAATACGAATTGGAAAGAGCATGCATCAGGCAATACCATCGGCGCAAAAAACTCTAATGCGGTCTCGGCGACGCCACCCCCTCCTGCCCCTACGCCGTCGCCGGTGAGCCCCGCTCCTTCCCCTGCACCCCAGCCCACCCCCACACCATCTCCTACGCCCCAAGCAACGCCTACTGGTGCAAATGCGACCCCTCTATGGACTCCCTCTCGAGGAGATGTCCTGATTAGCGAGTTCGTGGCAGATCCAGTCGATGACGAAAAAGAATGGGTCGAGCTCTATAACACATCAGGGCAGAATATTCCGCTCACAGGATGGACGCTCGAGGATGGCAGTGGCGCGCAGACGAGTCTTTTTGGAACACTCGGAAACTCTGGTGTGTCGCGGTTCGTTGTTTTTGAATCTCCGAAAGGTGGTCTGAATAACGCAGGGGATCGTATCCTCCTCCGTGATCCATCGCGCAACCAGATCGATGATATATCGTATGGCAACTGGGACGATGGGAATGTTACGAATAACGCGCCCACCGCTCACGATCCGTTTTCTATTGCACGCAAAGGAGACGGGGTGAATAGCTTTAATAACAAGACTGATTTTGCAATCACCAAAACTCCCACGCGGGGGACTTCCAATATCATAACCGATGATTCGGTCACGACGCCGGGAGACGTAGGTGCAGCACAGCCTCTCGTAAAAAATCTCTTTATCTCCGAGCTTCTTCCTAACCCCGCGGGGGCGGACACCAAGGATGAATTCATAGAGATCTATAATACAGGAACTGATTCTATCGATCTTTCTTCGTGGGAGCTCGTGAGCGGACAGGGCAAAAAATACATCATCGATAAAAAAGACCTCCCCTCGACGATCATCCCCCCAAAGACGTTTCTTGCATTGTTTCGTCCCGTCACAAAACTTGCACTCAAAAATTCCGGCGGTGATAGTATTGCACTCTATCAGCCTGGACAGGAGAAGCCCACCGCTCGCGCATTCTATACCGACTCTGCACCGCAAGGGAGCACATGGGTTCGTCGCGATGATGGTACCTCTACCTGGAGTGCCACTCCGACCCCGGGATCGGTCAACACAATTACTATCGCAAACCGTCCCCCCGCTGCCGTCCTCTATGCACCCAAGACTGCTATGGTCGGTGAAGAACTTTCTTTTGATGGATCGGATTCATCAGACGCGGACGGAGATGCCCTCACGATGAAGTGGAGCTTTGGTGACGAGAGTGAATCGAACTTGGCCGTCGTGAGTCATCGCTATATTCGTGCCGACACCTACACCGTCAGTCTCGTCGTTGGGGATGGTAAGCACACTGCCACCGAGACGATGAAGATCAAAATCGTTCCCGCTACTGGAGATACTGCCGCTTCGAGCACTGATATCTCGGAGACTACTTCCCCCACTGATACCCCCGCAGACGAGACGGCCACGCCTTCTATCGTAATCAACGAGATCTTCCCTCGTCCGGAAAGCGGTACCGAGGAGTTCATCGAACTCGTCAATCTTTCCACCGACTCTCGTTCGCTCGCCGGCTGGTCGCTCCATACCGAGACTTCACAGCGCTCCTATACCTTTCCCGAAGGCACCACTCTCGACTCCAAGGGACTCCTCGCGATACCACGGAGTGTTTCAAAACTCGCCCTCAAAAATGCTGCGGAAGTGGTCGCGCTCTATGACGATACCGGCACCCTTGTCGATATGCTCGAATACGAAGATGCCCCGCTCCATGCGAGCCTCTCTCGAGATGGTGACGGCAATGTCCAGTGGACGAACCGCCCTACGCAGGAAGAGGATAATGTCATTCAGCCTTACTCTGATGCAGGGAGTGCGGGAGATGCAGATAGCGACACCAACGACGGCGAACCAGTGAAAAAAGATACACTCTTCAGTACCGATACCCCCTCATCTAAAAAATCCTCAAAGTCTTCGAAAAAAGTGAAATCCCCCGTCGCCATCATCGAGACAACACTCGCAGCACTCCGCTCTTTGGGGAGTGGAACGAAGGTGCGCGTACAAGGAGTAGTGTCGGTACACCCAGGGATCCTCGGGAAAACGGTTATGTACATCGCAGGGTCGGGGGTGCAGATCTATAGCCAATCCAAATCATTCCCCGCACTCACCGAGGGAGATATGGTTCGTGTCGAAGGAAAGATTTCTCAATCTGCAGGAGAGACGCGTATCACGATTCCTGATGCAGGTGCTCTTCAAAAAATCGGATCAGGCACACCGCCACAACCGCATGCGGCCGAGACGGGAGATATCAACGAATCCCTCGAAGGAAATCTCGTGAGTATCGCTGGCGATGTGATGGAGGTGAAGTGGCCGAATATTTTTATCGATGATGGCACCGAGGAGGCACGTGTGTATGTCAAAAAAACTACCGGTATTGCCAATATGAAACTGAAGGTCGGGGAGCATTTGGCTGTAACAGGGGTTGTGAGTCAAACGCAAGCAGGGTATCGCGTCCTCCCTCGATTTGCAACGGATGTCGTTCGTAGTGCTGCTTCAAAAGATGCAGCGATGGATATGAGCGATCCTGCGAAAGAGACAACCAAGATCGGAGCTCGGAATCCCTTTGGCGATGCTCTTAAATATATCATCGCAACTGCCGTGGGCGGAGTTGTCCTTGTGCTAGGGCTGGGATTGCAGTATGTTCTTAAGAAGAAACCTTAGAGACCCCCGTAAAATCGCGTCTTTTCATTTCATGGGCACCCGTCGAATCCACTCAACGTAGACAGTCCTACGTTTCCTGGATCTCGACAGCCCATTCAATGAAAATCCATCAATTTTTCAGGGATCTCCGTTTTATATAGATTATGCTTTCCATCACTATTATCGTTGTTGGGTCCTTCAAAGAATCGTATTGGCGCGACGCAGAGGCCGAATATCAAAAGCGCCTCTCCCCCTATGTGCGCCTCACCATCAAGGAGGTTCCTGAGGAGCCCTTCAAAGACGCCGCGGATCGTGTGCGCATTCTCGCTCAGGAAGAAAAGCGCGTTATGGCATGTATCCCCCGTGATGCAGTGGTGATTCTTTGTGATCGTGAAGGGAAGGAGTATTCGTCGGAGGCTTTTGCGGATCTTATTGCTCGAGAAGGAGAGGGCGGAACTTCTCTGTGCTTTATTATCGGGGGTCCATTGGGTACATCCGAAACTCTTCGAGCTGCTGCGCGTCATCGTCTTTCCTGGGGCGCCTTGACGCTTCCTCACCAACTCGCTAGGATAGTACTACATGAGCAAATCTATCGAGCGGTCACGATTCTGAAACAGAAGCCGTACCACTACTAGAAGGCATCTCATGCACTCGATACGCGGGTATCGTATAATGGCTATTATGCGTCCTTGCCAAGGACGAGAAACGGGTCCGATTCCCGTTACCCGCTCCAAAGAAGTTCTGTCGAAAGACAGGGCTTTTTTGTTGTTTTACAAACGTATTGACATTGTTATTACAATGTACTATAGTACGATTAGATTATATCTCTTACCTATTATGATGACCCAAATTCAAATCAGGATTGACGAAAAAACGAAAAAAGATGCTCAAAAGATCTTGAGTACTATTGGCCTTGACCTAAGTTCAGCGATCAAAGTCTATCTCAAGCAGGTTGTCATACACAAAGGAATTCCCCTGCAGCTCTTGACTGAGAATGGTCTTACCCTGGCCGAGGAGAGGGCGATACTAAGAGCGTCTGGGGAAGCACGAACCGGAAAGAATATTACCGCTACAAAGGATTGGGAGGAAACAAAAGAATATCTAGATTCTTTAAAATAGGTGCATGATTTTAAGCTTTCACAAAACCTTTGATAAGGGGTATCCCAAACTGAATGCGAATCCTCAAGAGAAGGTTGAACTTGTTGCACAACCACAACTTAATGAAAAAACAAAGAGAATGCTTGCGCGTGAGATAAAAGAAATCAAAGAAGGCAAAAATGTTTCACCACGATTCAAGACTGCGGCAAAGATGATTGCATATTTAAAGAACGACAATGGAAATCGAGTTGCATAAAAATTTTTAGGACATTCATCACTATAGGAACTCACGAACAATTATACTAACCCCCACCGTTAGCCGCTCCAAAAAAGCTCTCCCAAAGGGGAGGGCTTTTTTATTTTGGGGAAAAATCAGGAACTATTGACAAGATAGTCTTTTGTCGTATACTTCGTCCCAAGGTAGAAATGGAGGATTTAGTAGTGAACCAGATTGAGATTTTCAAGCGCGTAGTGCCCATAATGTGCGATTGGGATCCGTCGTACACTAAGGCGGGTCTTGAGCAGATGCGCCTTCAAGCGAAAGGATCCCGGGTCGAGACTATTACATCGGCAATGGATCTCCTGTTACACCAGGGACGATTCTCTGCAGATGCATTCACGGAAGTTTTTCTAGAGGGGTGGAAGCTATTTCTGGGATTCGTCCTAGTGGCGTCCTTTGATGGCGTCGACCCTGATTATAAAGTAACGGAAGTTGAGATAGTTCGCCGGTTGCTGGATATCGCCGAAAGTGCCCGTGTACCTGTCACTTTCTTCAGATCGCTTATAGAGGAATCGGCACAAACCTACACTCGCTTAATGCTTGAGGGTATCTCCATGAACTAATATAGAATTTAATCACCTGAACCGTAATGGTTTGGGTGATTTTTTAATTCCGTATCTCCGAAAACCAAATCCGATGTTGCGTTACCTCCCGCTGCCATTTTCCTACCTGCCGAAAATTATGAAAAGCAAATGTACCTTGTGCACAAAACTAAGAATAGTGCTAGTATCGATAGTAATAGAGCTCGCTACCGCAGCAGTAGGAGTGCCATGAGAAATAGGGGCAGCACATTGAGCGCCCCGAAACAAAAAAACAATCGAAGAAGTTGTAGAGCATTTAGGAGGATAGCGTACCCAACCAGTCCCCTCTTTGCTTCTTCATACATATAGTACTTCACGGGATTTACTATATATACGAGGGAACAAATCTATGTCCGTCTCCTCATAATAGAGGAGATAGGTATAGGTGCCCCCGAAGTTCTTTGACAACAACGATTATGAGGAGGTTTGAACGTGAGGTGTGATTATGAGTACGATCAATGCAGGGAGGCCATGCCGACATGAGATTGAATGGTGGTATAGCAACGAACAGACATCGCTTGATCCCTTTCCCTTATGGCTCAACCACGAGCGGAAAGGAAAACAGTATGGCGAAGGCAAATGACTGGGAAATGCTACAGCAGATTAAACGTCTGGTAGCGGATTGTTTTGATGGCTGGGATCGCTGGAAATGGAGTAACAACCATGAACGTGACTATACCCTGGTTATCTTGGAACAGACGTATCGTGCGATTCGTAGCCCGGCTTTTAGGGAACGCGCGGTGCAGGAAATCGCTCAGCACGGAAGATTGCACGTCGCATTCTTGCGTAAGCTGGGGATATATATCGATTTCTAGAGAGGAGATGCTCGATGCATCGCCCCTCTAGATGCGATTATGATTGCGGTGTTGCAGGAGTGCAACGTTTTTACGCTCAGAAGGAGGAAGATAATGAGCGATAGTCATTACCATATCCCTGCGCGGAAGACGCGCTACCGAGATCAATGGGACCGTAGTATTCTCTACGATTCCATTCTTGAAGCGCGTATGGCACGGATTTTGGATCGGGCGGCAATTGAGTTCGAGGCGCATGTACTCTTTGAGGATTTGCGTACCCCTGAGCACAAATTGTTTAGCTACACATTGGATTTTGTTTTCAAAAAACCACAAAAGTTTGTCGGTATTCCTGACATACTCAATGGTATTGAAATCAAAGGAGCACTAACGCGTCACGACATGATCCGCATTGATGCCCTTGAATATTTCAAAGGGGTCAAGGCATGGATTGTGGGTGATATGATGATTGATTTCTGGGAAAGAGAGGGGGCGAAAAAATAGCGATGAGACACCAGACTGCTTTTGTTCTTTTGCCGAGAGGAACGCCGACCAAGTCAGTAGTCAAGATCTTGCACGATCAAGACATTAATTCGGTCGTATACCGAAGCTACGATATTGGGAAAGCGAAACAACTTATTAAGGAGTGCGACTTTGTTACATTTTGGCAATGCAGTATCGATGACTATGTTCGTACATTACTCGAATGGGCAAGAAGTGAAGGAATTCATACCTTGTCGGTTGAGTGGTTCAGAAAAAACCTATCCAAATAATCGTTGTGAATGCATCAGCCTTAATACTGATGCTTCTCTCTTATCTCATGTGGAGATCGAGCTGCCCCGTACATACCTCGCCACATAAGCTGGGAAAGGATTATGGAACCCTCTTGAAAAAAATACCCCACTCCGTTATACTACGAGCAATTATTCTGAAAAGCCCCCCGCACTTGCCGTCTATGCACCCGCACACTACCTGGATCGTTATCGCTGCCTACAATGAAGAGACTATGATTGGATCGGTTGTTGCTTCCGTGCTCCCTATCGTGGCGCATATTGTCGTAGTCGATGATCACTCCCGCGACAACACACTCGTTGCAGCACGCGCTGCGGGGGCTCATGCCATCCGTCACCCTATCAATCTCGGACAAGGTGCAGCACTGCGTACCGG
Organism: Candidatus Uhrbacteria bacterium; assembly: GCA_023246955.1. Classification (GTDB taxonomy): domain Bacteria; phylum Patescibacteriota; class Patescibacteriia; order JACQRZ01; family JACQRZ01; genus JAHFHK01. The sequence continues at coordinate 4,682 of JAHFHK010000024.1, read as the reverse complement.
CATGGACTACGCGCTCGCGCATGGTGCGGACGTCATCGTACACTTCGATGCCGATGGACAACATAATAGCGCAGAGATCGAATATGTTGTGCGCCCTATCCTTGAGGGAGGTGCCGACATCGTTCTGGGATCACGGTTCCTCAAAGAAGGAAGCAATGTACCCGCCCTCCGGCGCGCGGTATTGCAAGGAGGTATACTTTTCACCTGGCTTCTTTCTGGCGTGAAGCTCACTGATACTCACAATGGCTTTCGTGCGCTCTCTCGTCACGCAGCACAAACCATCCGAATTCATCAAAACCGCATGGCGCATGCATCAGAAATCATCGATGAGATTGCCCGTCATGGCCTTCGCTACACCGAAGTCCCCGTGACGATCACCTACTCCGACTATTCCATGGCTCGCGGACAGAGCTCTCTCAACGCCGCGCGCATTGCCGGTCAAATGCTTTGGAGCAAACTCACTTCCTAGTTTGTATGGTTATTCAAATACTCATCACGCTCATCGCGATCGTCGTTGCCCTCAAAGCGATCACTCAGTTTCGTCGGCACCTTCTTGCACCAGCACCCATGATTGGATGGATAATTTTCTGGATTGCGATTACAATACTCGTATGGCTCCCTGATCTTACGGATCGTATTGCTGCCCTTCTCCAGGTGGGAAGAGGCGCGGACGCGATCATGTATCTCTCTTTGATTGCCATTTTTTATCTCTTTTTCCGTGTCTTTGTCCGTCTGGAAAAAACAGAGCAGCTCGTGACACTTCTTGCACGGGCTATTGCTCTTATCGACACAGACTCTAAGCGGTAATTCTTTTCATAAAATCCACCCTTGCTTATGGCTATTCGACGTTCGTTCAAGTTTGATATTATTTCTGTTGGTGATGCTACGTACGACACATTTGTAACCATCGATAACGCATCAATGCTCTGCAGCCTCGACAAGGACTCGTGCTGGCTCTGTTTGAACTACTCAGAAAAGATCCCCATCCAAGCTCTCCATACCTCTATGGGCGGCAATGCATGCAACAACGCGGTCGGCTCATCACGCCTTGGTTTAAAAACCGCCCTCTACAGTATTATCGGTTCCGATGAACCCGGCGATAAGATTCTTGCTGGTATCAAGAAAGATAACGTGGCCACTGACTATGTCATCCAAGACAAGAAAGGGGCGACAAACTATGCAGTGGTTATTCACTATAGAACCGATCGCACTATCCTCGTCTATCATGAGCCTCGTAAATATGTACTCCCCAAACTTGGAAGTGCTGAATGGATTTATCTCACTTCACTCGGTAAGGGTTTTGAAAAAATTCACAATCAACTGAAAAGCCAGCTAAAGGGAACCAAGACACAACTCGCTTTCAATCCTGGTACCCATCAACTTCTTGCCGGAGCAAAAGCTCTTGAGCCTATACTCGTTATGACCAAGGTTCTTCTGGTTAATAAAGAAGAGGCGGAGACGCTCCTTTCTGATCACAACCATACCTCCATCAAAGGCCTTCTCCAGGGTTTGCGTCATCTAGGGCCAGAAATCAATGTCATCACTGATGGTGAGAATGGCGCGTATGCTTTTGATGGAAAGGACTATTACCGCCTCAAGCCTCTTCCTGCCAAAGTTCTCGAACGCACCGGTGCAGGTGATAGCTTTTCGACGGGGTTTCTTGCAGGGCTCACCCACGGTCTCTCTATTCATGAATCTATGCTGTGGGGTGGTGCAAATTCTGCCTCCGTTATTGAGCACTTTGGTCCCCAGGCAGGGCTTTTGACCAAATCCCAAGTACTCGCCCGTATAAAAAAGTCCGGGCTCAAGTGCTGCACAGTAATGAAGTAGCCCCCGCATTATTCACTGCCGAGATTCACTAACCTCACCTCCCATGCTTGTCACCACAAAACAACTCCTCACCAAAGCGCGAAAACACGGCTATGCCGTCGGTGCGTTCAATGTTAACAATCTCGAGGTACTCCAATCAATAATGGCGGCCGCTCGTGCCCTCTCCGCTCCCGTCATCATCCAGACCAGCGAAGGTGCTCTCGAGTACGCGGGTCTTGAATATCTCAAAGCAATCACGCTGGTCGCCAGCAAAGAACGTATCCCTATCGCGCTTCATCTCGACCACGGGAAGAATCTTGATGTCGTTAAAGAGTGCATCGCCAAAGGATACACCTCGGTGATGTATGATGGGTCGAGCCTCCCCTTTGCAGAGAACCTGCGCAATACAAAGAAGGTGGTAGGATGGGCGTCGAAAAAAGGCGTGTCCGTCGAAGCAGAGCTGGGCGCTATCAAGGGCAAAGAAGATCTCGTCTCCGTCTCCGAACGAGAAGCGTTTTTTACCGATCCTAACCAGGCGGTGGAGTTCGTCGCAAAGACCGGCATCGATGCACTTGCTATTGCGATCGGTACCGCGCATGGTCCTTTCAAGTTCGAAGAAGAATCGGTGCTTGATTTCAAGCGTCTCGCTGCGATCCGCAAGCTCGTTTCTCTTCCGCTCGTCCTTCACGGTGCCAGCGGAATTTCTCATGATATGGTTACCTTTCTTCATAAGCAATGCAGTGTCCTTCATGACTGTGTTCGTGTTGCGGGTGGGCGGGGTGTCTCGGATGCGAATATCAAAAAAGCCGTGAAGCTCGGTATCTGCAAAGTCAATATTGACTCAGACCTTCGTATTGCATTCACGGCCGGTGTACGTAATGCACTTTTGGAACATACGGAAGCATACGATCCTCGTGTCATCCTCGGGGAATCAAAAAAGCTCATGGAGCAGGTAGTACGACAAAAGATTATGCTTTTTGGATCAAAAAATCGAGCGTAGTCCCTTCATCACCCCCCCCGAAAAGAACCGTGCATATCCTGCGCGGTTTTTATGTATGTTCTTTCTAGCCCCGTATCGCAAAACATACTACAATACAGGGAGTGTTCCCTGAATCGATATTTTTTTCTCTATGCTCCACGTCTATATTACCCGCCCCATCCCCGACAATGGAATTGCCATGCTCAAAAGTGCAGGATACCGTATTAGTCTCCAAAAAGAACGTCGTGACCTTTCAACCAAAGAACTTATCACTACTCTCGCTACCAAAAAGCCGGATGCGCTCCTCTCGTTTCTCACGAATCGTATTGATTCTCGCGTATTGAGCGCCGCCCCTTCGCTCAAGATTATTTCCAACTTTGCCGTCGGGTACGATAATATAGATGTTGCTACGGCGCACGAGAAGGGAATCGTTATATCGAATACTCCGTGTATCGAGGTGGTGAACTCTGTCGCCGAACATACCTTCGCCCTGATGCTCGCCCTCTCGAGACGAATTGTTGAAGCAGATACTTTCACGCGATCGAAGAAATACAAGGGCTGGGATCCTGATCTCCTCGTCGGTCATGATGTGTATGGAAAGACGCTTGGCATCGTAGGATTGGGTGCTATTGGACGCGGAGTAGCGCAACGTGCGAATAAGGGATTTGGGATGAAGATTCTCTATACCGATATGAAGCGCGATGAAGGATTTGAAAAAGAATATGGTGCAACATTCATGCCCCTCGAAAAACTCCTCGCGGAAGCCGATATTATATCCCTCCACGTTCCCCTTCTTCCTTCAACGCATCATCTCATCACCGGAAAGACCCTAAAACTCATGAAAAAGACCGCACTGCTCGTCAATACTGCACGCGGACCCGTCGTCGATGAAAAAGCTATCCTCAAGGCGCTCTATGCCAAGAAAATTGGTGGCTTTGCGTTGGATGTGTTTGAATGTGAGCCCCACATTGACTGTGTCCCGGCCGATCGCTATGAGCTTGCAAAGCTTTCGGCGGTCATTATGACCCCCCATATTGCCTCTGCTACCCATGGTGCACGGGAGGGGATGGCACGGGAAGCAGCCCAGAATATCATCGATTTCTTTGGGGGTAAACAGCCAAAAAACCTTATAAAATAGAGGTGAACAAGGAAATGATTCAAAAAGATCCGCCAAAACTCTTGACGGATCTTTTTCTCTGTGCTAGAGTGTGGGCACAACAGTAAACACTATCTGTTACCGCACCTTTCATTTTGATTCCCTGCTACCTGCAGACACGACAAGCATGGGGATGTAACAGGCCTATTCCGGGGCTCCGGCTCTGGATCTGGTCGGTTGCATTTTCTTGTCTGCAGATAGCGTGGCGTCAAATACCCACCTGTGTCACGTCGCGACGTACAGCTACCGGATGCGAGGAGTTACACGGAACTACTCTTCGTTACCTCCCGGATTCCTGTTGTACGTCGCACCCCAGCGTTCGTTGCTCTGTGGTATAGAGGCTACCCTTGTCTAGCGGACAATGGTAGAGCATTTGGAACTCCCACTTCGGGACACCGAATGCCGCAGGTTCGAATCCTGCCGGGCGCTCTTGCAAAAAGGGGCTATAGCTCAGTGGTAGAGTATCTCTGGTACCAAGGAGATTGGTCGAGGCGTTCGAATCCCTCTGGCCCCATCTGGAGACCCCCAATCTCCTCTCAAAAGCCCACGAGAGCGAACATATCCCTTCGTCTCTCAGCCGAGAAAGTGAATATACTTTCTCGGCATTTTTTTATTTATAGGGTAATACCTGACTTTGCCACCACGTAAGTGGTGGTTTTGCTTTTAGTAGAAAGCAAAAAAGAGCATACTGACCGCATAACTTGTTTGGAACACAAAGTATGCCGAAAATCGTATGCT
>JAHFHK010000023.1 GCA_023246955.1 Candidatus Uhrbacteria bacterium | reverse complement strand
AATCAGCGGGCGCCCATGAAGCAAAAAGGCGCGGTTTTACAGGGGTCTCTTTACTGCTTGTCTACTACATCTTCGCTGAAAAGTACATAATCGTAAAGTCCTGAGAGGGGCGCCTTACGCGGAAGAGAGATTTTGACCGCTTGCTTAATGTCAGCAATAGACCCCACGGGGCGTATAGAGAAGTAATTTGGCACCGGTACCTGGCTCGCAAGAGGAGCATCGGGTGCCGAATAAAAAGTCACAGAAACTCCATCAAGGTCACAGTACAGTGCCTTTATGCGCACAATAGAAGGATCGGCAGTGAATGCGTTCGTAATAATCTCGTTGGCACCAGGCGCGGTCGGTGTCTTCACGAAGTGCTGAATGGGATTCGTCGGCCAGACAAAGGTAGACCCACCCCCCGTCCATGGCGCACGCGCAAAATCAATCCATGGCTCCCCCGCGGAACATTGTTGTCCCGTCCACGTAATTTTCATTGATTGAATATTCGGTGCCGTCTTTCCATCATCTTTGTACAGCGCGAACTCAAGTGTCTCATTTTTTGCTAGATGAGCACGAGTCACCGCAGGCACTTCAGGAGAAAAATTATCCGGCATCGTCGCATCCCAAGAAGCAACACCGGCATTTCCAGTTTCACGATCGAGGGTGGTAAGATTTTTTTTACGCACCTGGAACAAAGCACTCTCTGCACCCGATTCTGCAGCATGAAATGCAATGAGTGACACATCGATATTACGTGCCTGGCGGATACTACTCACAACAATCACCGCAAACTCCATCGCAACGAGAAGCAAGCCTGTCATAATGATGAGCGACATGATGAGCACCGATCCTTTTTTATTCCGTAAAAAATACATACTATCGTTTATATTCACGTGTCGCAAATGATGTTTGCGTTTGCATACGCACTACTCCCGTAGTAGAGGTAATTGTTCCCTTCATATCTACCACCATCCGCACCAGAGGCTGCTCACTCACATCATAATCATTCGTAGCGGGGTTGATAACAAAAGGACTCTTATCGGGAGAGATATAAAAATGAAGACGCTCGATGCTCGTACCCTTTGAAGAACTTTGCGCCCATGTCGCACCACCATCATCACTCTGCAAAAGACATGGCTTGCTGGTTATGTCAGTCGGATTAGCACAAAACGTACCCGCTGCGTCGCTTACCTGAAATAACAACGTCTTCCCGTTGAACGTCTTAATCGCCAGAACATCATTGCCGTTCGCTGAATCAATGGCAATGCCTGCGGTAGTATAGTAGCTATAATCAAGGGTTCCATCGCGAGTCTCGTCGGCAATTTTGTTGACGATATACCGTGTATCAGCCTGAATACGCTCATAAGCGACTGCTTTGCGTTGTGCTCGTTGCGCAAGCATAAAAATATCCAAAACGATGGTCATGGCAATGATAAAAATGAACGTCGCGACGAGCATTTCCATCAGAGTGAACCCACGTTGTGATGCAAGACGTTTCATAGTTCTATCGCCAATTATATATCTTTTCTACAACAGTCGCCGTATGGACAGACACCACGTCATTCCACGCAGTCTCGCTGGTAACTTCAAGCCCGATAGACTCATCGCTCCCACATGTTCCACTCGTAGCCACCGTCTCGGTAGTACCATTCAAGCAAATAGGATGGAGAGTGAGGCGACGGAAATATCGTGTCGGATCTCCCGAAGTGGGGTTATACACCCCCGTTGCTGGATCACGAGAGAGTTGATACACTGCGTCGGTCACGGTACCGCAAGTTTGAAACGTCAAAGACTTGCCACTCGCGTCTAATACTGCACAGTGCGATGTCGGACTCGTAAGACCATTGTCCCACGTCTCTTCCTGTAGCCAATTCGTGTCACGCATAGCACGCACTGATTCAATACCCTCACGGGAAAGCTGCGTAGATACAAGCCGACCCGCCCCAATACGTTGATTCCGCAAATTCGACACCGTCAGTGCAAGTGCCCCCATCATACCAATAGTGATAACAAAAATAGCCGCCATCACCTCGATGATTGTTTGTCCACGTTGATTATGAAACGGCTTCAGTCGCATGGGAAGTAAGTTTGGTGAGTGAAATATCTGCAAAGGGTGACTCTTGGGCTATATCGACCGTATGTAGCTTAACGAGCTCAAGAATGGCAAGAAACGTAACGATAATCTCCGTCTTCGAATGAGCATTGAGAAGTGTATCCTGAAAAGAGAACATCATTCGCTTCGCAAGCATCTGCTTGATGTGGGCAATACGATCTCCTACGGATACCCGTCGATCCACGGGAATCTTTTCGAGCTTTTTGGGCGGCGTAAGTCGAGTAATAATACTCTGAAACACCTCATGCATAACCCCGACAGTCACAGAGGCAGGCGGACGAAACCCCTGCGAAGGAGCAATCTTGGTACCGGGACGTTCATACATAACTCTGTGCTGTGCCAAAATCGCCTGCATCTTCTTCGTCGCTTCCGCAAAATCCCGATACATTTTCAGCTGCCTCCCCAGATCCTGAATCTCATCTTCCTCCTCCTGGGTCAGAACCGGAACAATAGACTTTGACTTCAACAAAATCAACCGCGCCGCAACGACGAGGAAATCCGCAAGCTCCTCAACCTGTCGCTCATTCTGCAACGCCTCCACGAGTGCGATATACTGATCGGTCACCTGTGCAAGCGAAACCTCAGTAATATCAAGCTCTTCCTTTTCAATAAGCTGCAAAAGGAGATCAAGCGGCCCTTCAAAATGGTCAGATCGAATCGAAAGCATGACAGTATCTACAATATCCCTTTCATTATATCAGGAATGAGAAGAAGTGGGAAAAGGATATGGGCTCAAAATCTCATTTTTTTCAAAACCGCACAGGATCCCCCATATTCACCCCCCATCGCGTGACACTCCCTGTAGGCACCTCAAGTACATACCGTGCATCAGTGGGTGGCGTGAATACGGCAGGATATGATTCAGGACGAGCAGTACGAACAAGATATACGACGTGTTTTTGCGAATCAAGCCAGATAATATCAAGAGGAAAGTTCATATCCTTCATCCAAATTCCCGGACGACCATCACGATCAAAAATAAAGAGCATTCCCTCCTTCTCTCCTAATCGAGTACGCCCCGAGAGGCCTTTTGTTAACTCCGCTGCCGTATGTGCGATATCAACGATAATTGTTCCTGTTCCTATAGATAACGTGCTCTGCTTCATGGTTGATACCACCTCCTGACGTCTGCCCACGAAAGTAAAAAAAGCAACCCCCGCCACGCCACCAAGCGCAACAAGGATACATGCAATCAAGAGAGGTTTGAGCACCGCCGACAAACGAAGCATACAGTTTCCACATTCTTCTCCTAGTATATCATAAGGCGCAAAAAGCCCTTGACACCCTATATATTCTGTGCTATTTTTGACGGGAATTCATTGAAAACAAAAGGAAAGAGGAAATTTACTCTATGGCTGCAAAAATGTATCTCATGTTACCCCAGCCAGGGGCACCACACCCCGTACCCGTGCCGGTTGATGCTGAGAGAATTGAACCAAAGCATCTCACCACGCTCTGGGGGGCGGGAATGAAGACAAACAAAATAATTCAATATGCACGGGTCTCAACACTCCTTTTCGAGGGATATCTCAAAGAAATCCCCATTGGAGGTCTGATTGACACCGTGAACGAACGCATGGAAGATATCGAAGGTCAAATAGCAACAGCATATGTTGATATATACCCCCAGCTCGAAGAAATGTTTGCTGCGCTCCGAGAGGTAGAAACAGTTCTGGGCTACATAAAAGAAGGAAAAGAAGTGAAGGCAATCGAAACCTACACCGCCCTGAGTTACATACTACAGGGAGAGTTCTATAAACTTGCTGAAGCCCTACGAAGAGGGCAGGAAATCCAGGACACACATGAAATAATCGTTGATTCGCTGAACCAAAACAACGAAGAACTCTCAGAGAATCTCATGAAAGTGGCAAAGGGCTCTGCGGATGAACTCACTTCATGGGTTCTTGCCATGCATGACATGGTGGGACTGGTCAAGGATATAGACGAACACATTACGCGTCTCGAGCGCTACCAGCTACAAACACGCCAAAGATATGATGAGGCACGCGTCTCATTTTCACAAGAAAAAAGAAAAGACGCACTGTTATTTTGGGAAGGTGATCCGGAGCATAACATCCGTTCATTCAGAATTATGCTCTTCTCGGCGACTCGAAACACCACAAAAGTAGATGAAGGAATGCTTGCAAAGGCACAGCAAAGCGTACGATGGTGGTGGGAGCAATACGAAAAAGCATTTCATCTATGGAACGCATTTTCAGAAGAGCTCGTCAAAAATGCCTCACGGTATGAAGCGGAGATACGGCCAAAATTACAGGAGCTCAGCGAAATCGTACGCACGATACGGACATTCAACGTGAAGTATGGATTCGAAGGAACGCCAATCACGCATGCCGAAATGAAAGAAACGCTCACGGAAAAAGATATCATTCTGTTTAAGGATGGATTGCGAATTCTAAAAGATTCTGAATACTCAGTCTCACAGCTTCAGAACAGAACCAATATCGCTCTTCATGCTATACGTGGTATAAACGAACTCTCCCTCCTGCCAAGTGCAGAGGAAAAAAAGATGTTCGAAAAATCGCAAGAACAGCTAGAGGAATACCGAACGATACCGGTAGATATGATGAAGGAAGTGGCAGTACCGGAGACGCCGCCCCAAAGAGAGCCAACACAACGATCGCTGATCGCAACGACTCCACCGCCCAGCAGTGTAGCGACAGCGCAAAAGGAAGTACCGAGAGAACGCACCCACACGACAGAAGGAGAGGCGACGATCCCCATAAAGATCAGCTCCCTCAAAGAAAGTGCCTATAAAGCATTCTTATGTATAGCATATATCACGAGCTGCAATAACGATCTCCGGCAAGGGCAGAGCTTCAATACGCTGCTCTATGCAGCAAGATGCCTACTGGGGATAGACGGACAAAGTGCACTGAAGCAGGCCGAAGAGTATATCAGAAAGCATATGGAGGAGGACAAAATAGAACGTTTTGTCGATGAGAAGCCTGATAGCAACGAAGAAATACGTAAAATATGGGCAAGTACCCCAAAAGTATGGATCTCATATCCCAAAAAGGCAGCTATGGGAACAACATACCGATACAAGCTCTCGGCAATGGCAACGCAAAAAGCCGAACGATATATGGATGAATTACATATAACAGCAGAGCATATAAGAAAGGCGTCAGAAAAAAGCAGAGAGCAGTTCCAGGAGTATCGAGAGAAAAAAAGATACTAATATAAAATAAAACCGAGGATTAATTATCATCCTCGGTTTTTTATTTGTCTCAGTACATTAGTGAAGCATCTCTACCATGACATCCAGGAAAAGCGTATTGCAGCTATCCATGAAATCTCGGTAATCACGCGGGTCCATGAGTTCAAGCGGTGACTCTACATTAGCAGCGTCCATCGCGATACCCATTTCTTTGCTCTTGTCGATAAGACGAGAAAAGTGAGCCCATTCAAGAATAAGCGCCTTCTGAAGAAAGCTGGTCAGAAACCCTTTCTCCTTGGCGGCGATGCACTGTTCATGAATCCTATTGAAAGAAACCTTATGAAGCCTTCCGTCTTTCGCTTCAAAAATATTGACCGGCCTATAATAACAAGTACCTGGGCCAAATTCACCCACCTCCCAGACAAACCATTGATTTCTGATAGGGAGAAGATTCCTGCGCGTATCTTTTGTCGTAAGAATTGCTCGTGCCGATAGAGATGGATCATGAGTATCGTGTACGACTACGACGGCACTTCCCTCTTCGGTAGCACTATACATCGCTCGTGCACCACTCGGAATAAGAGTACCTGGACCATCAAGAATCCAAGAAAGTTCGCCAGAAGCCTTATCGCTATTAAGTGCCATGAGCGGAAATGAGGCGCCAACACTGACCGTTGCGTCAACGCAGTTCAGGCGCAATTCCCGCTGAGGCACAATCGTGAGACTCCCTTTTGCTTCGGCGATTCCAGGCAATATTGCACGAATATTGATGGAGCCAACTGGCTTTGTCATCAAACGAATACCTGAGGAAATACGCTGGTATTTCATTTCAAGATGCTGGGCATGCGTCAGGGTCCATTCCAGCGAATTCGCCAGTGCCGGCCATTTTTCTTTCGGCCCCTGGAACTCCACATGAATATCAACCTGCTCACCAAATTCGTATTCCTGATGAAAAACGAGCTTGAGAGGCTTGCGCGCATACTCCCTATCGGGAGGTATATAGGTTGAACCACCGGTTGCCGAAGCACCCTCGTGGTGAGCTGGCTTCTTTCCTTCGGGGTTATAGACCTGAGCAAGAGAGTGAACAATATCTTCAATATAGAGCGCTGCGTCCTCACCAAAGGAATCACTTTTTTCCCGTATTTCGAAAGAAAGAGACTTGCCCACCGCGAGTGAAAGATCACTGAGAATCTTCAATAAACGTTCAGTTCTTGGATCATCCTCGAGATCGGGTCTGAATGTTATACGATTTTCATTGATATAATCCCGTAAGAATTCCGCAGCGATAACACCGCAACACTCCTTATGAAGATACACCTCAGAAACCATAGAACCGAGAACACCTATCGCCTTCAAAAAAGACGAAACAGGCACCTCGCCCACACTCCCGATAGCGAAATAGAGTCCCTCATCCTTTCCTTTTTTATCAGGGCGATAGAGATCAATAGACACCTTGCCTATATCAAGATCATCAATGTCCTTCACATATTCGCCCATTAATTTTCGAGGGGGCAAAGGCTTTCCTCCCACCGTGATCATCGAAGCAACCGATCGAGGAAACAACTGGAGAATCTGTTCAGCAATCTTTTCCTCGGAAGGCACTTTACGCATCTGATCAGGACGAATGATATAGTCTAGCATTGTTCCCGAAGGACAATCGTACAACCATTCTTCTCGATGAAGTTCAACGCAAGCGATAATATGCGAACGAGTAACGAGCGCATCATACAGTTTGCCTGCGTTGACCTCAAATCCGATAGGCTGTTTTTCCCCGCGAGGGAGAGTGAATACCATAACGGAATGTGCAAAAGAACACAGCATTGATTTGCTGCCAGTACAAAAGATGGCCATAATATTATTATCCCCTGCTGCAGACTTCTTCAAAGATGCCTTTGTTTTCCCGAGGGATACAAACGCGTCTCTATTGGTCTTGTCCATGCCAACCCCGTTATCGAAGATACGAAGAATTTTTATACCGGCCGCCTTATCGACAAAGAGGGTCACATCAATATGCGTAGCCCCCCAACCAATAGAATTCTTTATGAGTTCTTTCAGCGCATAAGGAAATTCCTTTCCACTGAAACTCTGCATAAAATGGTTCTCACCAATCGCTGGCTGCACCGCCTCAATAGGCTTCCCCTGTAATGAAAGTTTCGCAAGTCTCTTCATAATTCTACCTCTTCTCTCCATTATTTTTTCCAACCAGTACACCCAAAGACTTCTGATCCCTGATCCGTTCCGAAAGACGACATGCATACCGCTCGCTATAGAGAACAATGTCCCTATTGAGTTCAATAAGCTCCTTCTTGCGGGAACCAATAACCTGTTCACGCATAACATCCGGCAAATACAGAATACGAGTTAATTCATACAGTAGGCGTTCGCAAAAGAACACGACATGATCACAGAGCGAATGGGCCAATACCGCCTTATCTTCATAAAGAGGAACTAATCCATCAAATCGCAAGGTCTTTACCTTTTGTTCGAAGATACGTACACCATCTTTGAGCCCGTCATCAAGACACGCTTCAAGAGCGAGTGCGATCTCATCGATCAACGGCGACAAAACACGTTCAATCTGCAGGGGAGTGATATGATGTTCGTAGCCCCTTGTTACAAGAGGTTTTATGGAGGCTCTCGCCACAATAAGTGTCTCATAAAAAGAACAGGTAATCCCGGAAAGAAGCAGCGATTTTTCACTCTTGAACTCTTTGCTCAGAGAAGGAACCACGACTGCTTCTGTCGATACACGTACCTCAGGTATCTCTTTCTGCACAACAGGAACATCAACCACAACAGCGGGCGGCTCCACAGAAGCAATCTGATTCTGTGCTCGTCCAACCAGAGTGGTATATAGTACCTGAAGTTTTTCATAACACGCAGGAAGTGTCACGGGATTCTTATATCTTCTCACTAAGAATTGTCGATGAGTGGTAAGGGGTATCCCCGCATCTCTGGTAATATGAGCATCCTGCATGGAAGGCTTCAAAGAATACATTCCATACAGAGGCATCGATGCAATTTTTGTATGAAGATTGATATAATCATCGTACAAAGGGCTCATTTCGTGATCGGTACCTCTAGCACTTTTTGCAGGGATATCTACCACAGGATTTTTTTCCAACCCCCGCCTCCTCCTTATTCTTTTTCTTGTCAGAGGAGGTGTCCGAGGTCCTTCGACGGAAAATAATGCTATAGTCGCACGAATCGCCTCACGAACTTCAGGTTTGCGCAGAAAAAGTATAGCGCTCGACTTGGTGATGAACATATCGTACACAACATCCGCATATATACCAAAACGTTCAGAGAAATATTTTGCCGTAATGGACTTTCCAAGTGCCTCCCTTGCAAGAAAGATATCAAAAAATATATTAACAGTCTCCTCATCTTCCCAAAGAAGCTGGCGACGATATGCTCGCCATAAGTTTGCCGCAGCGTTCAAGATATCATCAGCGAGATGACCCTCATCAATATACTCAGCAAGAACCTGAAGGTTCTTGTTAAGAGAGAGTTCTTTCCCTGTTTTATTGATAAAATCCCCCACAAAGTTCCTTGAGAGACCGAGTGCATCTGCTATACCCGTGTTGCCATTCTTTTCAAGGTCGGATATGGAATTCCCCGCTGAATCAGTACGAACACGGGTCACCTCTTCCATGAATTTTTCATGCAATCGGCACAATCCTCTATTCACCCGAAGTTGCGCTTCACGTGTCTCCTGTATACTACTTCTCTTCTCAGCCATCGATGGTACACCATCCTTTTTTCTTCATTTTTCAAGGTCCTTTCGCCTCACGGCTTCACGCAGCAAGACTTGCCCTATCCTATGCCATTTCCCTATATCTGTCAAGTACTATGGGATAAAAAAAGGCCCCCATATTGAGGGGCCCTGTGGCTACGATGAAATTATGGCTTATTGCTCGCCATATAGACGAGAGAATCGGCAAAAGCCTTATCGAATGCAGCCATTTGCTCTCCAGCAGCCCTTTCGGTAGCAGCCTGAACTTCTTCTTCGGTAAATCGCGTGGTAGCAGCGATTCTCTCTACGAGACGAGGCTTCTTCGCCTCGATAAGAGCATGCGCCTCTTCCGGAGAAAAAATTCCGTGACTCACACAACTCTGATACCATTGAAGCCACACGAGTGGCTCTTTTTCCGAGGGCTCTGGTCCATGAGAGTTAGTAGCGATAGCATTCTGATGAAGCCCTCCTTCACTCTGAGTAGGCAACGATGGCGCCCCTGATTTCTTGCGCTTCGCAAACGCACGGTCATGATCAAGAGAAAGCATCGTTTCCAGATCATCAATGTTCTTAATCTTGAGAGCAGTATACACGCTCTGAAAGATACCATATATCTGCTTGAGCGGTTTACCGAGCTCTTCAGATACGGCCCTGAACGTCTTCCCTTTGGCGGAAAATAACGCAACAATGGCAAGCCTCTGCTCTTCGGTAAATTCCTTATCTGCAAGCCAATTACCGAGAAAGTCTACTGGATATCCTTTTGAAACAAACTGGGGCATAATGTCCTCCTTAAACCCAGAATGCGACCATAGTAGCATGAGATCATTTCCGTGTCAAGCGCTTCGCCAACTCCTTTTATGGCACACCTCTCCTGAAAGTAAAAAGTGCTCAATCGTAGAGCACTTTTTCAGAAGAAGTGATTATTTACGCAGTAGGTCTTTGAACTATAATCCCGAGCTCCTTGAGTTGCTTCGCATCCACTGCGCTCGGTGCACCAACCAAAAGATCACGTCCTTCTCCGGTCTTTGGAAAAGGAATTACTTCCCGAATATTGGGCTCATCAAGAAGGAGCATGAGAATACGATCAAGACCAGGTGCCATGCCTCCATGAGGTGGTACACCATACTCAAACGCAGTGAGCATGTGAGCAAATTCTTGCTTTTGCACATCATCAAAACCGATCAGGTCAAAAATCTTTGCCTGGAGCGCCGCATCATGAATACGCACACTTCCCCCGCCTACTTCGTAGCCATTACAGATAAAATCGTACTGCCACGAAAGTGCTTTGAGTGGGTCAGAATCAAGAAGAGGAATATCTTCCGGCTTTGGCATCGTGAACATATGATGCATCGGCGCATACATTCCCTTCTCGTTATATGGCTCAAATAGCGGAAAGTCTTTTACGAACGCAAAGCCCAAAACCGTAGTGTCAATAAGTCCAAGACGCTTCCCGAGCTCTCCGCGGAGCATACCAAGCGCCTCCTCGACAATTTGCTGCTTGTCCGCACCAAAAAATATAATATCCCCCGCCTTCGCATTCATCTGCTGTGCAATTCTTTGTGCAACATCCTCGCCCAGGAACTTATTGATCGGCGATTCAAGAGCGTACACATCCCCTTCTTTCCCGATTACCTTGATATACGCCAACCCCTTTGCGCCATATTTTTTGACATACTCAGTCAATTCGTCAATCACAGAACGCGAAAAAGTTTCAGAAGCACCCGGCGCAACGATCGCACGCACGACACCACCACTATCAATGGCGGAAGTGAATACACCGAATCCACATCCGCGCACCATATCATTCACCTCTTGAATCTCACACCCAAAGCGCAAATCCGGCTTATCAATCCCATACTTCAGCATCACGTCCGCAAAAGAAAGACGAGGCCACGGAGACTGCATTATTTTTTTCGTAATCAATCCTCGTTCATTCAAAGAGTTCACGAGTGAAGTAAACAGTCGCTCAACGAGTCCCAAGATATCATCGGGCTCAATAAAAGACATTTCCATATCGAGCTGCGTGAACTCAGCCTGACGATCACCGCGCGCATCTTCATCACGCAAACATCGTGCAACTTGAAAATATTTATCAATACCTCCCACCATGAGGAGTTGCTTGTACTGCTGAGGAGACTGTGGTAATGCATAAAACATTCCTTTTTCAGTACGCGAAGGAACGAGATAATCACGCGCACCCTCCGGGGAACTCTTTGTCAAAATAGGCGTCTCCACCTCAAGAAATCCTTCGTCGCTCAAAAAGTTGCGAATAAAATGAATCGCCTCGTGACGTACAATAAGATTCTTTTTCTTTGATGGACGACGGAAATCAATATACCGATAGGTGAATCGACGCTCTTCGTTGATCTCTCGGGGAGCCTCCTGGTCGGATTCAATTTCAAAAGGCGGTGTCTTTGCGCGGCTCAAAATAACAAGCTCAGTACCCACGAGCTCCACGGCACCCGTCGCCATACGTGCGTTGATCATTCCCTCGGGACGCGCAATAACCTTCCCGCGAATCTGTATCACGAACTCTGAGCGCAGCTCCTCAGCGATCTTCCATGCTTGTTCATTATGCGCAGGATCGAACGTAACCTGCGTAACCCCATAGCGATCACGAAGATCGATAAAAATAAGACCACCATGATCACGACGAGACTGAACCCAGCCCGCGAGAGTCACTTCTTGTCCAACATGCTCTTTATTGAGATCACCACAGGTGTGCGTTCGGTACATACCAAATAAACAAAAAACGGTTTAAGTACAATAATACTACGCAAAATCACCAATTTTTGCAAGAAAAAGGAGCCTTTCATTCGAAAAGCCCCTCAAAGTTCCAACTCAATTACGAGACAGGGGACAAAATCGCTTTAGAACGCTCGAGGTCAACAGGCGGAAATGCTTCCCACCATGGGCGATTATCGGCATACCACAGAATCGTTTCACGAAGTCCGTCCTCGAACGAGATTTCTGGTTTCCACCCCAGCTGCTGAATCTTACTCGATTTGAGAAGATAGCGCTTGTCATGGCCGCGACGACCATCGACGATCTCAATGAAATTCTCCTCGGGTCCGCCGTAACGAGCATCTACCTCCCGAGAAGATATACCCAAAACCCCTTTAACTACTTGTTCAGCTGACCGTTCTTCGCCGCTACCAATATTATAGACTTCTCCAAGAGCTCCATGAGTCAAAAGTAATTCCAACGCACGACATTTATCGAGAACGTGAGTCCATTCCCGAAGATGATCCGAAGCCTTGTATAGCGTCATTCTTTCCCCGGAAAAAAGATCTCTCGCTGCTTTGGAAATTAACTTTTCAGGAGCCTGATACTTCCCATAAATATTCGAGCATCGACTGATGATAGTAGGCACGCCATGATCCCGACTATATACCTGAACCATCTGATCGGCAGCGGCTTTAGTAATATTATACTTCGTCCGAGGACAAAGAGGATCGCCTTCAACAAAAGGCCTCACTGCATCACCCAGCTCCTGCTCTCCGTACACTTCGCATGTAGAGGTATAGAGAAGACGCTGTAGTGTGCGCCATCCCTTCATGCCCATTACCTGGCGAGCACGCTCAAGAAGAGCAAGCGTAGCGCTGATATTATTATGGACCGCTCGCTCCGGATCCTTCTCTGCACGAGAATTATGGCTCTCGGCAGCAAAGTGAACAATATAGTCAAAACCATCACCACCAAAAGCATTTGTGAGTACCCTCGGATGGCACAGATCGCCATGAATGTAGTTATACCGGTACTTCTTCTTCAGCGTCTGTTCATGCATGTGATGGGGAACAAAGCCAAACTGCCTTACGTCGACATTGGTCACATGTATCCCTGGATATTTCTCCAAAATATAGTGAATGAAATTTGAACCAATACAGCCCAATCCTCCCGTCACCAATATTCTTTTTCCATTCAAAGTACGTTCTTGATTCATGATCTTCTTGACCTTCTTTCTCTATACCACTTTTATTCAATGAATCTTTTGTAGACTAGCAGTAACGCCCATTCCAGTCAAGAGAAAAACAAAAAAGACCCTCACTGCAATTATGCAACAAGGGTCCTTCTATTAATTAACGATGCTCATTCTCAAAATTATAATCATATGCTTTCGAAGGAGGACCGGACACGCAATAACTGGAGAGACCGGCTGTGGATACAGGAGGCACTTCCCCAGAGGTTCCGAATAGTTGCTGTAATTTTTTTCTTACAACCCCGAGTGCGCGATCGCCCGCATCACCAAGACCAGGAATAATCCAGTTCTTTTCGTTGAGCTTTTTGTCAATGGCAACGGCAACAATACGACGCAGTATGAGGTTCATGAGGAAAATATTATGCAGGCCTTCCGGAGCAGCAATGAGACACAAAAAAATAATATTTTCAAGACTCACTCCCTGAGCAACAAGGTAAGAAATTACTGCGATAGCCGTACCCGCCGTTGCAAGCATGGGATCACATATAAGATACATAGCACCAGGCACAATCGGGATGTTAATTTCGCGAACATCAGGGGAAGAGTGCCCCTCATTCACACGCTTAATATCCGCATACCCAAAGTACACAGCCCGAGTACTATCTAACTTAAGCTCTTCAACAATAGGTTCGGCAAACATCCGTCCCGCACCATCAATACTCACTACTACTACCGGACCAGCGGCCGATCCCGTAACATCGCAACCAGTGAGGGTATGCACCGTTGTCTCTCCTGCAATAGGCAAATCAGGGGCCACCTCAACGAGGAGATGGAGAGCTATGCTCTGTCCTAATCTGAGGAAATCTTCTACCGAGGTATTTTCATCCCTCATTCGTAAGAGGTTCCCTTGTGCAAGGCGGTTGCTATCTATAACCGTAACATTACTATACGACGTTTCCTGTAACACCAATCTATTCCTTCTTTCGTTTTTATATATTTTCAACGTTCGATCTCGAAAGATCCTACCTCATTATTTCCTATTTGTCAAGTACGTATAAAATACGGCACTAGGGGGTAACGGATCGCAGAGGGTACGAACCATAGTATCAACACGGCCACGTAGCTCTTTCGCATGATTCTGTTCGTGATATCCCGCCAAGGATATAGCACCGTGGCCCAAAAGCTCCAAACACCGCGCGTGAAACGCATCAGTATACCACACGGCATCAGCGAAAGTTTTTTCAAATAAAGCAGCGACGTATGCATCAAGAAGTGTGTATAGCTCCAGCGATGGCTCTTCCCAATGAACGAGGCTACACATAATATTCGTTCCATAGGTAGTAGCGATAAAAGAATCCCAGGTAGACTCACTAACGGTTCGATGCACGATAGGATCAACAGTAGCAATCCGATCAAATGCCTTGCCGTGCGCAATCGTAAAATATGCCTTCGTAAACAACTCAAGATTCCCCGCAAGCTTACTTTCTTTCTTACGCGTACTAATGCCGACAACCGATATTTTTCCTCTCTCGCGAGTATACAAAGTAAAAAGCCGATCGTTTTCGCGAAACGGCTTTTTTTCGAGGATAATACCTTCGACATCGTAGGTCATACTCGATTACCATCCAGATAGGTCTGCAAAATAAGCATCGCAGCGACGGAGTGATCCTTGCCGGATCCCGTTTCCTTCATACGCTGTGCGGCCTCTTGCGAAGTAAATCGTTCATCAACGACTTCCACGGAAACGGCACAGCGAATACGCAGCTCTTTTATAAATTCTTCAACCTCTTCTTGCTGTTCACCATTATGCACACCGCTATACGGTACTCCCACAACAATACCTTCAGCATCTTCAGATACAACGAGCTCTTCGATACGCGTAATCAGGGCAGCACGATCAGTGCCATTCCACGATTCGAGCGGTGAAGCTAAATTCATTTCATCATCCCCTATCGCAAATCCCGCATGACGCGAGCCATAGTCTATCCCGAGGTATTTCATAGTTGCGTGAGCACATCATGCCCTTTGGCGGTCACGGCAATCGTATGTTCAAAGTGTGCAGCAAGAGATCGGTCGGCAGTACGCACCGTCCACCTATCTTCATCCACTTTCACCTTCCAACTCCCCGCAGTAATCATCGGCTCAAGACAAATAACCATCCCTTCCTTGAGCTGCACCTTAGGCGCCTTTGCATCATAAAAATTCACAATCACCGGATCCTCATGAATCTTGTACCCCACCCCATGACCCGACAAATCGCGCACCACACCATACCCTTTTGCTTCACAAAAATTCTGGATCTCTCTCCCAATTTCATGAATCCATACACCAGGCGCAACCATAGAAATTGCCAAGTCAAGAGACTGTCGAGTAGTGTCAATAAGCGCCCTCGCTTCAGAGCTAACTTCTCCCACGGGAACCGTCACCGCCATATCCGTAAAGAGACCATCTGCTGCCGGATACCGCACACCAATATCGAGACCCACTATATCTCCTTCTTGTAATTCGTAATCACGAATACCAATACCATGCACCACCTCATCATTCACTGATATACAAAGAGTGGAAGGATAGGGAGACTCATGCCGAGAAGGACGATACCCCAAAAACGCCGGAGCGCCGCCGCCGTCTTCAAGATACTCTCGTGCAATTGCATCAAGCTCAAACAAACGAACCCCTGG
>JAHFHK010000057.1 GCA_023246955.1 Candidatus Uhrbacteria bacterium | reverse complement strand
TCATTGCTGGCGCCATAGACGGCATCGCAGGTTTTCCCATACGACGACGGATAGGTTTTTCAGAAGAGCTCATTGCGGAGCTATTACGATACAATGCTGCTATCGTTTTGTCCGGTGCGGTCGACGCAGACTGCGCGGGCTGTTTTGAAACGCGTGGGGGCATAGGAATAATTAATTACGAATACAAAAAATTGCAAACACGAAATGAATATTTCTAGTATAGCATATTCATATTCGCAAAAGAAAAAAACGAGATAAAAAAACGAGATAAAAAAACCGACCAGCGTGCGCCGGTCGATTCCGAGAAAGCAAGATGTCCCCCACCTAGCTATGGTCTAAAATAATTCTCAACCGCAAAACTGAACTGCTCTACAAATATATCAGCAAAATACCGAATGCTGTTTTGCTCGTAAAATAAAATGATAGCTTTTTTGTACTCCACTTCATTGACGCTACGATACGAGAGTGGGCAGAGATCATGCGCCATCAGTATTGCATTCCCCATCAGACGGCTCGTGCGCTTATTACCATCCTCAAAGGGCTGAATATACGCAATCAGCGCCATGAGTACTACCGCCTTAGCGAATGGATCCTTCTCGACATTGGCGAGAGTGCACATGAGCTGCAGAGCATCGCGAATTTGGTGGATGTTGTCGAGGGGTCGGTAGCGCGTGCCCACAATCCCTACCCCGTGCTTTCGTAGACCAGAAGAAATATCGAGACCCTTCGTGAGTAGTCGATGAATGTCCTCTATCATTGATACATTGATTTTTTTGTAGAGAACAGCATGCTTTCTCACATACTCAAGAGCGGATTTTTGATTGAGGATCATACGCGCTTCATGAACACTGTGCCCCGAGGCCTCCTCATTTTTCGTAAGGAGCTGTTCTGTTTCGAGGAGTGAATAGGTATTCCCCTCGATCTTGGATGACTTCCAGCTAAACTCAATAACAAGCCGTTCAAATTCTCGCTTCAAAAGAGACGGCTTCATGAGCTTGAGATGTTTTTTGTAGTCTTTAGCCAAAGAACCAAGGCGAGTATGCTCCTCTTCTGAAAAGATATGCGCTTCCTTGAGTGTCGAAAAAACACCCATATCAAAGCGTTCTTGTATCGTACGTGCATCGACACCCCCTTGAAAGTAGCCCTCTATATCTATAGGGGCAACAGCCGCATATGAGGGGGAGAGAATATAGGTGATGCCACGCCCGGCCCCCTGTTTTGTTAAAAAGTTCAGCGCAGTGAGCTTCGAGAGATCGCGATTAATCGTTATCGTGGATGTATCAGGGAAAAGAGTAGCGAGGTGAAAAGCTATTTCGGAGATAGATCCCTCTTCATTTTTTTTAAAAAAGGAAAGAATTGAGTCTTGGCGCTTGTTTAAAGGTGATTTTTGGTTATTCATATAATCCTATCATTTCTATCCTCTAATCCTATCATTTTTGATAGGATTACGCTAGGCCGCGAGACACCAGGCTACGCGAGATGCGGTAACCTATACATAACCTCAGCATCCAATATGGGATATGCTTGCTTTTCTCTTTTTAGTATACTATAGTATATATACTATGCTAAAAAGACATAATAAGCATAGTACACCATAAATATTATGCTAAAAGCCACAATTTCAAAGCAAAAACAAGATAAAGAGAGGCTCCTCTCGCTCCCCTACATAGAACGAACCAAGGAAAAAGACGCTCAAAAGTGGCTATCTTCGGACTTGATAAAAGTGATTCTCGGCCCGCGTCGAGCGGGTAAATCCGTGTTTGCTCTGATGCTTTTGAAAGATCAGCCTTTTGCTTATTTTAATTTCGACGATGAGTCGCTTTTCGGGGAAGAAAAAATTGACCTTGATGAGCTCATAGCTGAGTTGAAGCTCGCATACGGCGAAACAAAATATATTCTCTTTGACGAAATACAAAATCTTCCGAAGTGGGAATTGTTTGTGAACCGTTTGCATCGCGCGGGGTACAATCTCGTGCTTACTGGATCTAACGCAAGTCTTCTTTCAAAAGAACTCGCAACACACCTCACTGGCAGACATATTCCAATAGAAATATTGCCGTTTAATTTTATGGAAGTTTTGAGAGCAAAACAATACGAGATCTCAATTGACAAACTTTTGGTGCCTGATGAAAAAGCAAAATTGCTCGGATATGTGGATCAGTATATGACGAACGGCGGCTATCCTGAAGTCGTCACGAAAGGAGTCGATCCTCATGGCTACCTCGACGTGCTATTTGATGCCGTCCTTTTCAAAGACGTGGTCAAGCGTCATAAGGTACGCTTCTCTGAGCAGATAGACAATCTCGGATCGTATTTGATAAACAACGTTTCGGGTCAGTACGGCGCTAAGAAACTCTCAAATGTTCTTGGCTTCAAAAGCCAAGTCACCTTAGAAAATTACCTCGGCTATCTTACTGAAGCGTATTTGATTTTTCCATTGAAACGTCATTCGACAAAAGCGGGCATGCGTCTTCGATCTCCCAAAAAAACATACGTAGTAGACAACGGCTACATCACCGCAAAAGCGGTGCAGCATTCCCCGAATAGCGGCAAGCTCATGGAAAATCTTGTTTTTACAGAACTGGTGAAAAATGGCAACCGACCAAGCCGTGAGTTGTTTTATTACAAAACTCGCAACGATCGAGAAATAGATTTTGTGCTTAAAAAGGGATATGAAGTCGTGGAGCTGATACAAGTCTGCTACGACATAACGAATCCGGACACCGAAGAGAGAGAAATAAAAGCCCTCGCTGAAGCAGGAAAAGAATTATCCGCTTTTGGTGGAAAGGTTCCCGCACTTACTGTGCTCACTTGGAGTGAGAAGCGTGATATAGAAAGAGAGAATATGGTCATTCATGTTCGACCTCTATGGGAGTGGCTCATTGAAGAAACACGCAACGATCTGCTACCATAGATACAAATGGACATTAGTCCAACCGAGAAGCTCCCGCAAGGGAGCTTCGTTTGTTTTTCTACCCCCCTATCTCCTCGTCCAATACGGAATGCAATTATCCGAGCCGCAGCGAGCGATTTTGAGGTCGGTATTAGTGAGATCATAATAACTAATAATTGGAAGCCCATCAGCGCCTATAGCAATTGATGTATTTGCTCCTACATTTCCTGATGAGTCTATCGTGGCTAAAGTATTCCCACTGGAGCATGCAGCGTTGCCGCACTTTACAGACTTAAGATCAACGGTATTGGTATCATAGTAACTAATCGTAGGCAATCCATCGATGTTAGTTGCAATGGAGATATTATCAGCCCCGTGACCCGATGAGTCTACGGTAGAGATAGTCTCATTCGCTCCTGTACACGCAACATCATTGCATTTTGCAACCTTGAGATAACCAAGTGCAGCATCAGAATAGCCAATAACAGGCAGTCCGTCGGCACCCATCGCGATGGAGGTAAAGAATCCTACGCTCCCAGACGAATCTACCGTAGAGATGGTATTCCCACTCGAGCATGTGACATTACCACATTTGGTGACTTTGAGGTGGGTATTAGTGAGATCATAATAGCTAATTATAGGCAGTCCGTCGGTGCCTATGGTGATAGAGGTGTAGTTGCCTACATTTCCACTCGAATCCACAGTCGTCAACGTATTCCCACTCGAGCATGCGGCATTACCACATTTGGCGACTTTGAGATCACTGCTACTAAAGGCATAATATGAAATTACAGGAAACCCATCAGTGCTTATGGTAATAGAGGTGTAAGTACCCGTACTTCCAGACGAATCTACTGTAGAGATGGTATTCCCACTCGAGCATGCGGCATTACCACATTTGGCGACTTTGAGGGTGAGATTGGATCCGTCATGATAGGCAATAACAGGGAGTCCATCGGTCCCGATCGTAACTGATGTATATTGGCCTACTGTTCCCGTCGAATCTAGCGTAGAGATAGTCTCATTCGCCCCCGTACACGCGGCATCATTACATTTTACAACCTTGAGGTCGGTATTAGTAGTATCATAATAGCTAATAACAGGAAGACCATCGGTCCCGATCGTAATTGATGTGTCTGTTCCTACATTCCCTCCTGTATCCGCACTGCTCAATGTATTCCCATACGGTACCCGCGTATTCCATCTTCCTCTTTGCGGCGTTGACCCTATAGCAATCCCCCCTCCTTCGATACTGAGTTTTGCTGTCACAGTGCTCGTTCCGATCGCCACAGAATCAGTCGCCGTCGAGAGATGCACTACCGTGCCATCATCGGTCCACCCTCCGCCTCCTCCGCCACCCATAGAGGCCCAGCTCAAGACTCCCGCACCATCAGTGCTCAAGCCATAGCCGCTGCTTCCAACAGCGGTAGGGAACGTAAAGGTGAGTGCACTTCCCGGTGTGCCCCCCTGCAATATCGTCGCATTCGCACTCCCCGAGTTAAACAGCTTCAGCTGTCCGGTCGTCGTAGACGCCGTCCCCAACTGTGCTACCCCCGCTACATGCAAGAGCGACGCAGGATTG
>JAHFHK010000056.1 GCA_023246955.1 Candidatus Uhrbacteria bacterium | reverse complement strand
AAGATGCTCATATAGGGTGGATGGAACGGCGGCTGAGTGCCGATAACGAGTTGAGTACAATTGTCTTAAAAGAGATTGAGTCTCCGCACCCGAATCGAAAG
The DNA here is from genome assembly GCA_023246955.1 of Candidatus Uhrbacteria bacterium. GTDB lineage: Bacteria > Patescibacteriota > Patescibacteriia > JACQRZ01 > JACQRZ01 > JAHFHK01. The sequence continues at coordinate 4,533 of JAHFHK010000056.1, read as the reverse complement.
GGTGCATCAGGAAATAAGGTCCATAGAGGGGGACCATGTATTGAATGGAAGCTCGATTGTACTCTGAAAATCAGGGGTTCAACGGGCGTTCTGGCTATGAACTAAGAATACGATCGTAATCAAAAACCGTCTATCATCGAATGTATGATCGGCGGTTTTTTTATTGCGGAAAAACCATCGACATGAGCCACTTGGGAGTATTATTGCAACTGAGATGTGATTTCGGGAGGTCTCAGAAGCATTCTTTTTGTGAATCTGCTATACTGTAGATATCTATGAAACATACGCGATTTCTCTTTATATATCGTGTAGCCATCCTATCAGCCATGGTGGGAATGTTCTGTATGCCACTACATAGTAGCGCAGCGGCGTTCAAGTATGACGCATCGGTACAGACGGGGAGCATTACATTTTCGCCAGCACAGTTCTATGCAGGTGAGCCGGTGCGTATTTATGGGGTGGTAGGGAATCAGGGGACAGAAGATATACAGGGGTACATTGCCTTCTATCAAGGTCCTACTATGATTGGCGATCCACAGCCGTTCTCCATGAAGAAATTCGGGGCGCCGGAAGAGTTCTGGGTTGACTGGACGCCTGACGTAGGAACGTACAATGTTGCCGTGCGGGTCATAATGACGACCCCCGTTGATGAAAATACAGCGAACAACACAGCGGTGTCTTCTTTGATGACAATCACGAATCGCCCAACACCACCGCCACCCGCTCCGGCGCCAACGCCGAGTCCGACGTCTTCAGCACAGAGCAGCACTACGGGAGGAGCCACAAAACCCTCTCCAGTACCAACACCATCGACGGGATCACCGATCGTGAGTACGCCCACACCGAGTCCGTCACCAGCGCCCGTTCCAGCGCAAAAGCCAGGACTCTTTGCACGAATTTTCCATACATCGCAACCCCAGCAAGAAGTAAAAAATGAAGAGCCAGCAAAGACAGAGACTATTGCCGAAAAAGATGGCACAACACTCGCTCCCGAACCAGTGAAGACGGAAGACCCTACGCCGCCAGTAAAAAAACCAGAAACAAAGAAAGAGTCACAGAGCGGAAAGGGCATGACAGTAGGAAAAGCAATCGGCGGGGGTCTCGTGATTGCAGGACTCTTCCTCCTCGGCGCACTCTATTTTACGAAAAAAAGCAAAGAGGCAGCTGACGACGATACTAACATTTTCTCATAACGTTCCTTTTGTATGCCATTAACCATGCTCGCCGCATTTCTCAAAACCAAATATCAACATTCCCTCGAAGAAGGGTGGGGTGCTTTGGAATTAGGAAATCTCCCGAAAGCAGAAGAGCATTTTCAAGAAGTGCTTTCAAATGAAGATGATCCAAAAATTACTGCGCTCGAAGTAGCCGACGCACATAACGGTCTCGGAGCATTAAGTGTGGGGCATAAAGACTTCTTTGATGCAACTCGATGGTATCACGAAGGAAAATATATCCTCGATCGTCATTATGGAAGCACATGGCCCAAGGTTCTCGACTGGGCAAAGTTCGATGACCGCCCCGCAATGCGCACACTAGTAGGTCTCGGCAACCTCGCATACGAACGAGGAGATCTCAAAACCGCGATGCGACATTACGAAGAACTCCTCGCCAGCGACAAGCACGACGGTCTCGGTATTAAGCGCTACCTCGACGCCGCGAAAGAAGGAAAGAAATTTGAGGAGGCGTAAAGCTATTTCGGTGTATGTATGAAAACACGTCCTACGCAGGGCGTGTTTTCATATCCCCAAAAATCCCCCTTGACAACCCCCTGCAGGGTACTATACTAGTATTAGCAGCCTAGAGCCGAGAGTGCTAACTCACTGCTCATAGAGAAAAAAGCTGCGACCGATTCTATGGACCCTCTTGATTCTCGCAAACAACACCTCCTCACCCTGATCATCGAGGAATATAGGGTAACCGCAACCGCGGTAAGCTCGGGTGTTCTCGCAGAGAAATACGATCTCGAAATCAGTCCCGCAACGATTCGCAATATCATGGCGTCACTCGAAGAAGAAGGGTATATTTTTCAACCCCATACTTCAGCAGGACGCATCCCTACGGAAAAAGGATACTGCGCATACCTTTCTGCTCTTGAGCCACATAGACTCAACACCACAGAAAAAAAATCGCTACACAGGACACTCACTGATGGTGCCGACAGTGAAGCATCCATAAAAAATGCCGCAAAAGAAATTGCACAGCTCAGCCAAGAAGCCGTATTCGTTTCGCTAGGAAATGCACATACGTACTACACGGGATTGAGCAACATCTTCGCAAAACCCGAATTCAGAAATCACGCACTCGTGTGCAGTATCTCAGGCCTCCTCGATCAGCTCGATTCCATCATAGAGCGGATAGTAATATCAGCACCGCACGAACCAACGGTAACTCTCGGATCCCGATGCGCCTTCGGAGAAAACTGCGCGACGATTCTCTACCGCTACCACTTTGGTGACTATGACGGGATAGTAGGAATACTCGGCCCCGTACGCATGAACTATCGATACAATATGGCACTCGCTCAAGAGGCCTATGAAAAAATGAACGCATAACATATATGAATGAAGAATTGCAAAAGGAAACCGAACGTCTCCATGCCGAACTCGAGACCATCACAAAAGAACGCGACGAATATCTCGATGGATGGAAACGTGCCAAGGCAGACTATATTAATTTCAAAAACGATCAGGAAAAGCGTGGTCGCGAACTTTCCGAATATGCACAGATGCATACGGCAATCGCACTCGTCCCAACGCTCGAGCATTTTCGGATGGCATTCAGCAGCGTATCTGACGAGCTGAAAGAAAACACATGGACAAAAGGCATCGAGCAGATCTATAAACAGCTGAAAGATATCGCCAAGACTATGGGGCTAGAAGAATTTTCGGGAAGCGTCGGACAGGCATTCGACCCATCGCGCCACGAAGCAGTCGGCCATGAAGCGATCGAAGGGACGCCCGATGATCAAGTGACGCAGGAACTCGGCGCAGGATATGTATATAACGGCAAGGTGGTATACCCAGCAAAAGTAATTGTGAACAAACTCTCATAACATTCGCTCACTAATCTTTATTCTTAACGCGTGTACCTATGGCACTCGTACGATGGACGCCGTTCTGGCCGTTCGAAGATGATAGGGGGCATATGCTCCGTGAATTTCCTCACGATGAGGGAATGCAAAAGGGATTCATCCCCCCAGTAGACATGTACCAAACCGACACCCACGTAGTCGTCGAAACACCACTCCCCGGAGTGAGCGAAAACGATGTAGAGATCACGATCGAAAACGACGTTCTCACCATCGAAGGAAAGACAGAGAAGAAAACCGAAGTGGAAGAAAAGAACTATTGGCGCAAAGAAGTACGCACGGGAAGTTTTTATCGACAGATAGCCCTTCCTGCCCACGTACAGTCCGATGGCGCGAATGCAGTATTTGAAAAAGGAATACTCCGCGTCGAAGTTCCCAAAGCTCCCCAGTCAAAATCAAAGAAGATCGCGATCAAGGGGGCAAAGCCGGGCAGTATCAAACCAGTTGTGAAATCCGCAAAGAAAAAATAAGTCCTCTGAGGACGGGGTGATGATGCAGCTGTCGTCATCCTCCCTTAGAGGATTAGCAAGAATATTCATCCTCATACAAGCAATAATATAATGATTTATGGCAAAAATACTCGGAATAGATTTAGGAACTACCAACTCATGTGTCGCAATCATTGAAGGCGGAGAGCCAAAGGTGCTCGAAAACCGCGAAGGCAATCGCACCACCCCTTCAGTCGTAGCAATGAGCAAGACAGGGGAACGCCTCGTAGGCCTCCTCGCAAAACGCCAAGCAGTAACTAACCCCGACAATACTATCTATTCAGTCAAGCGCCTCATTGGTCGCCGTTTTCAAGATGCGGAAGTACAGCGTGACATAGCGCATGTACCGTACAAGATCGTCAAATCAGGTGACGGCGTAAAAGTAGTAATGAGCGGCAAGGAATACAGCGCGCAAGAAATTTCCGCAATGGTCCTTCAAAAGATTAAGGCAGACGCAGAAGAAAAGCTCGGCGAAACGATCACCGAAGCAGTAATCACCGTGCCTGCATATTTTGATGACTCCCAGCGTCAGGCAACAAAAGACGCAGGAAAAATTGCCGGACTTGATGTAAAGCGTATTATCAACGAACCGACCGCCGCCGCACTCGCATACGGATTCAACAAGCGCAAGGATGAAAAGATCGTCGTATTCGACCTCGGTGGAGGAACATTCGACGTATCCGTGCTCGAAGTAGCCGATGATACCGTTGAAGTCAAAGCAACGAACGGAGACACCCATCTCGGTGGTGACGACTTTGACCAGCGTATCGTCGAGTGGATTATCGCCGAATTCAAAAAAGAGCAGGGGATTGATCTTTCCAAAGACGTCCTCCCACTTCAGCGTCTCCGAGAAGCAGCGGAAAAAGCAAAGCATGAACTTTCCACGTCTTCCGAAACAGAAATCAACCAACCGTTCATCACCTCAGATTCCGCAGGTCCAAAGCATCTCTCTCT
>JAHFHK010000055.1 GCA_023246955.1 Candidatus Uhrbacteria bacterium | reverse complement strand
GTCCTTTTTTGTCGAAGGTTACTGCGATGTATTCGGGGGAAATATCTTTCAGGGCTTTTATGAGAATTTGGGTGAATCCAAAAACGGCGTTCACTACTTCGCCTTTTGAGGTGGTGAGAAGGGGGATAGCATGCCATGCGCGATGGAGCATTGCGTTACCGTCGATAATCATGAATTGTGCGTTTTTTTTGGAAGACATAGGGCGGGTTATTCTTGTATGGAATCTACCAAATTTCACCCTTTCTCGCAAGGTAAACAAAAACACCCCGATCTCCCTGTCCCGCTATTACAGGAGAGAGAGTTTGAGGTGCTTTTGGAGGCCACGGGCGGAATCGAACCGCCGCATAAGAGTTTTGCAGACTCCTGCCTTACCACTTGGCAACGTGGCCGTACGCTGGTGCGCTTCACTACTCTAACAGACCATTGACCTCCTGCCAAGATGGGGGTCTCAGTGAAAGAAAAAGTCCGATACCACGATAGCGGTGCCGGACTTTGAAATGGGATGCTTATTTCAGTACCTCTACTTTTACTGTTCGTTTTCCGAATTGGAGGGCGTTTTTTTTATTTTTCATCCAGATGTCGATCTTGTCTGAATGCTTTTTTGCCATGCGGTCCTGAACGGTAAATACGCGATTACCAAATTGGTCAGGAATACGCACTTTTGTCCCGAGTTTGAGCCAGTTCGCGGCGATGACGTTTTCTACACCGTTTTTACAGACGTTGAATCCGTTTGCTGTTGTACAGGGGCTCGCGTCAGTCTGCGCCACTTCGCTCGTGTATGCGGTCGCAATCACGTAATGAACTGACCCATTCGAAAGAGGACGATCCATGACTGCGGGTTTCTTTGCTATCTGCTTTGATGCAGTAGGTTTTTTTGCGAGGATCTGCTTTGGTTCAATGGTTTTTACCTTGGCTATCTCTTTCTTTTGGAGAAATTGGGCGATCTGCTGCTGGGTATTGTGGTCTTTTTCGAGCTTGGCCATGTATTGATCGCGGTTGATGCGAATCGCAAGACTGTCAGCATAGCGTGATGTTGCAAACGCAGATTCTGCCGCTACGCGTGGACCTTCACAAAAAGCACCTCCGTGAGGTTGCGGTACCGCCATATGGGGTATAGTTGGATTGTGCGCATTGTTTGCTTCTGCTGTGGCTGCGTATATTCCCAGAAATCCTCCGATTCCCAGTGCTATCGCTATGCCGAACAGAAGCCCTCGTAATGCAGAGTTGTCCATACAGACGTTTCGGACCAAGCATGGGCGAATGTCTCGAGATGGGTTAATTTTCCTTATAATTCCTCGCAAAGTAGGAATACCTCCTTGTTAGTAGATTACGAATGAGACCTTAGCAGGAGGGCTGTTTTTTGTCAAGATTACGCGGGGCGAAAATACGCTTAAAGTGCTTTATTCATAACAAAAAACCGGCGTTTTCGCCGGCGTTTTGCGTGTTGTTTTTGGGGATTTTGCCTGTTTTTACATTATGGGGGCCATCGGCGTGGCCTTCATCATCTTTGGGTTCGGCCCATACTGGTTATCGCCAGGGGTGCTGTCCATAACCGTCAACACAAAGAGCCAAATTCCTCCTACAACAGGGACAAGGCTTATAAATATCCACCATCCACTCTTGCCAACGTCATGGAGTCTTCGTACTGTCACTGCGATCATGGGAATAATCATGGCGAGATAGTAGATTACTGTCAGAAGACCAACTGGGGCCTCTGTGCTACTAGACCCCCGCATAGCACCACCGATAAAAGCATCGATAAACACTAATGCAATGACCGCAAGGAGATTAAAAAGGCAAAAGTACCAGTACTCTGCTCTTCGTGCGCGACCACTGAACACTGCGTACTTTTTGAACACTTCCAGGTAGTAGTTCATATATCCTCGAGGGGAATAAAGAATAAAAAGTTTGAAAAGATGTGTTTGGAGCGGTCTCGCTGGGAATTCCGCTCTCCCCGCGTCCACTGGACGCAAGTCGTTTACCCAGGGGAGCAGAAGAACATCCACTGGAAATTCTTCTGGCGCTCCTTGATCCCGCCCTTCGACAGGATCGTTCGCTGCTCCCCGTTCGATTCCCGCTGCTTTTCCTTCGTACACAGAATACATTACGACCATAAGGTCATACTGTATTCTGTGGAGCGGGTAGCGGGAATCGAACCCGCGTCATCACCTTGGAAGGGTGTCATAATAGCCATTATACTATACCCGCGCACTGCTCTTACTCTTCTATTATACCCATAATTCTTATCATAGAGAAGAAAAACCGTCAACGGTCGGGGTGGCTCACACCAAAAACACCGCCTTTTTGCGGGCGGTGCTTTCTCGGTTCTTTTTTTGAAGTATTATTGTATGGGCGCTTTGATTGCCGCGAGAGGCGACATGTCTATATCTGCTTCGATCATTGGTTTTTCTTCCTCGCTTTTTGAGAGCTCACGGAAGGCTGCCACGTCGAGGAGGATGATGAACGGCACCGCAACGACAAGCCCTATACCAAAGGCAAGGAGCCCACATATCATGACCCCGAACTGACACACCCCGAGTAGTCCAATGCGCCACATGTTTCCTTTTGTGATCCTCCAGCTTATTTTTAACGATTCCGTAATATCTGCACTCTGCATGATCGCGATTGGAAAGTAGGCAAAACGAATGCTCCAGAATGCCGTCCAACACATCCCTAATAGCCCTGCGATAAGTACTGGGATGATCGCCCATGCCCAATCGGCACCCGAAAGATGCGATCCTTCGTTCGCGAAATATCTGAACACCACGATTCCTCCAGGGACCATCGCGGGTATAACGAGGAACATGGCACATCCATTGATGAGTCCGACCAAAAGACTGGCAACAAACCCCCGGAGATAGGGCATCCATCCGATCATGAACAAATCTTTTATCGTTGTCGGCTGTTTTTTGAAGAGACGTAGTGCTACGTTAATCTTTCCCAGATTCATCCAGAACGTGACAAAGCCAGAGCACATCACCAGGGGGATACCTACTATTGCAAGGAGAAGCGCCTCATTGCTTCCGCTGTCCATAAACACCCCTAATACCTGTGGTGCCATGACTGCTGTACCGACAATCCCTGCAAGGAGAGAGGTTCCTACTATGAGAAGAAAATTATCTTCCATCACTTCCCATGCTGCCGAGAAGACGTTTGAAATTGAGAGTTTGTTTGTCTGCATAGTTTAGAGTATGAACATTAGGAGAGCAGCAAGACCCATAACCCCCACCGTAACCCAGCCGATACTGTTGGCTACGCGGCCATTGGTCCATTTGCCCATTATTGCCTTTGTATTAGCACATATCAGGATAAATGCCAATAGGACAGGGGCTGCGACGCCGTTAATGACCGATGTGATAATCAGTGCGCGGATTGGGTCAATGCCGAGAAAGTTCATCCCAAGCCCTGCGAGCATAGCAATGGCGATAATAATATAAAACCCGTGGGCACGATGCCAGGGGAGCGAGAGTCCGGCCTTCCATCCACGCATTTCCGCGAATGCGTATGCGCCGGATGCTGCCAGGACGGGGATGCTGAGGAGGCCCGTGCCGATGATTCCTATGGCAAAAATAATTGATGCAAAAGGGCCTGCGATGGGTGCGAGAGAGATGGCTGCGTCATGTGCCGTCTGTATAACAATTCCGTGCGGAAAGAGGGTCTGCGCTGCAGTGAGAATTACGAAGAACGCGATGAGGTTTGAAAATAGCATCCCTTGCCCTACATCACTACGCATATCACGGATTTCATCAGGTGTTGCCCCTTTGCGCGCTTTGATTGTTTTTTTGCCATCGACGATTTCATCTTCGATCTCTTCGGATGCTTGCCAGAAAAATAAATATGGGGAGATGGTGGTTCCCAGTATTGCAACAAATGTTATTACAAACTCTTTGTTGAATGACCACGTCGGGGCGACGACATGTGCGAGTACCTCACCCCAATTTGCTGTGGTAAGAATTGCGGTGATTACATAGGCAAACAGCGAAAGCGTGAGCCAGCGGAGATATCGCGCATATACTTTGTAGGGGACTGCTATTTCCAGGAGCAGGGTTACAAGTGTACAGACGATGGCGAGAAACGTGAAGGGGACATTGAGAAAGAGCTGGAGGGATGCCGCCATCGCACCGATGTTTGCGCCGATATTAATCGTGTTGGCGACGATGAGGAGCATGACAATACCGAATACTACGGGGCGAGGAAATCTTTTTTTGAAAACACTGATGACACCTTGTCCCGATACGAGTGCGATGCGCGCGCACATCTCTTGCACTACCATCATGAGAGGGAGCGAGAAAAGCATGGTCCAGAGTTGATCGAAGCCAAATCGAGATCCTGCGTAGGCATAAGTACCGATTCCTGCCGGATCGTCGTCGGAAGCGCCCGTGATCCAGCCTGCACCTTTTTTTCCAAAAAATTTGTGGAGGATGCGTGTCATACAAAAGTAGTAGTGTGGTTATGTCTCTTCTAGTATAGCAGACGTGGGATTCTTTCATGCGAGTAATAAAAAATCCTGCCTTACGACAGAATTCTTTATATCGGGGTGCTGGGAATCGAACCCAGTCAACATGGTCCCAAACCATGCGTACTACCGGTATACTACACCCCGAAACAGTCCTTACACTATAGGGTATAGCCGTATTTTGGGCAAGGGGGTGGCCTTGACTGGAGTGAGGGAGTCTGATATAACAATGAAGAACTTACATAAAAAGGAGTACATTAACAAAAGTCCGATGTTCCTCAAAGAGAAATTCGAGGTGTT
>JAHFHK010000054.1 GCA_023246955.1 Candidatus Uhrbacteria bacterium | reverse complement strand
CCCTGGCGTTGCTTATGTTTCGGATTTTTACAAATTACCACCACGCGCTGTTTGCGGCGGAGGGTCTGACAGTCATTACACATTTTCTTCGCAGAAGAGCGAACTTTCATACCGTACGCTGATTAATAACGGAAGACGACTCGTCCTTTCGTAAGATCGTAAGGAGTCATCTGTACTTTTACTCTATCACCAGGAAGCAATCGGATTCTGAACATGCGCATTTTTCCAGAAAGATGCCCGAGAATCATGTGTCCATTATCGAGTTTGATACGAAACATGGCTGCGGGAAGTAGCTCGGTGACTTCCCCGTCGACTTCAATGAAGTCTTTCCCGGCATTGTCCTGTTGCTCCATACTTTGGCGGTAAAAATAATAATAATCTCACATATTTGAGATTATCATACCAAAGTGACTATAGTATAGCAATAATCGAAAAATATGCAAGCGATCGCACATCTGCTCACTTTGTGCGTAGTAGGTAAAAGACCTTTGGAGGGTTTATATTGAATGTAAGGGCACTATATCACACCTTTTTGGGCCTGGCAAGAGGGGTTTTGGGGGGATTCGGGCTATTTTCCCTTTGTCATCAGATACAGACCGACGGGAATCCCGATGAGGCACCCGAGGACGGCAAACATGCCTACTATCCCCAAAATCATAGAACTGATCGAGGCGATCACGAGAGAGGCTCCGACCGCGCTCACGACGAAGTAGATGAGAGAGTACGACACGATGGTGAGGAAGAGCACGGTCGGGGGAATAATGAGGATGAGGAGGCCTGCGGTGCGGGCGCCTGTTTTTTGGGGTTGCTGGCTTTGGGACGGGGTGGTTTGTTGCATAGTCTTGTGCCTAAACAGAAAGTGTTTCCTTCATCTTCCCGATCTCTTCCGTATGGGTAGCCACCGTTTCTTCTACTCTCTCGATCCAATGCACTGCAGCAAGGCGCTCTTCGTCCAGGCGCTTCACTATGGTTGCAATTGGCTCCAGGTGAGCAATCATTTCTGCTCGAAGCTCTTGAATCTGAGTGCTAATCCCCTCGAGTTTCTCATCCTGATCGAGAAGCTTTTGGATTACTGCGTCTTCGTTGAGAGGCATAGAAGGATTTTTATGATCAATATCTCCCAGTGTAACATATTTTTGATAAAAAAAGACGGTGCCGGCAAGATATTTCTTGCTAGCACCGTATTGGTGAAATGGTTAGTCCGTTGGCACTGGGCTCGGAGTGCGTATGGGGGTTGGTGGCTGGGTATCATCGACGTGGATTATCTCAACACTGCTTCCCGTCTTACTTCCCATTCTCCATTCTCCATTCGTTGTCGCGGCGAAACGAGAAATGACCGGGAAACTCTTCCCGTTCACAAGACCGTTAATGTTGATCCAAAATGTGGATTTCCCTTCGATCGGAGCCGTTATATAGAAGGTGCCTTTATCGCTGACGGATAGAGTGTAGTTCTTTGCACCTCCTCTAAACGGTAGAAATGCCGAAATGTCTCCCGAATTCTTGAGATCATTCCCGGATATACCTCCGACGAGCGTATTCGGTATGGAATCGGGATAAATCTCTATAGTAAACTCGCTACTTTTCACCCATAATTTCACCGATACGACGCCCTCAATTGCCTTTTCGGGCTTGCGAAGTTTAATATTCACTCCCGTAAGCACAGCATCGGCATGGACCTCCTCAACTTGATCCCAGTTCAACTTATCGAAAGTGGGAAGCGATGAGCCTTGGTTCATTAGATTTGAGACTGAGCCGCAGCCGGTTACGGTCGCAGCAAGAATCACGGAAGTGGAAAAAATCGAAAATACGTTACTTTTCAGCATGATATAGAACCTCTTTTTTAATTTTATTTTTTTGTTTGAATGTACATTCGTACTTGTCCTCCATAATAGCACAGAATTGTGTGTTTGTCAATAGGTTCTGTGACATTTCTTCGATATGTGGGGGTTTTTGCCTCTTTGGCAGTGAAAAGAGCGAATGGACGCGACCAAGTGGCGGGTTTTCTTGGGGTCAGCGAATACAAAAAAACCCTTGTATTTACAAGGGTTTTTGGCGAAATAAAGGCAATTATTGCTTTATCTCTCTGTTTCTCTCGTCCGTTTCTAGGTCTATTTCAAGACTTCGTTCTGGGGCTTTTGGCTGGTTCGCTGCTGGTGAAGTTGCATAGGCTCCCCTGCTTTGGCGTATTTTTGCGGCGATTTCCTCGGGGAGGAACTCTGCCGACGAGCTTTCGGCTATCGCCATACGGGTCATTTCTGCTATATCTCCGTCCTGTCTGGGTGGGATATATGCGTCAATTGCTCGTATGTAGTCGTCGTGGCTGATGCAGTCTCCTCCTCTTTCCATGGCATAGCGAAGTGCCATTTGAGTGATGGCGCGGATGTCTCCTCCTGTGACGCCGTCGTCGAGTCGTTGCACGAGCGTGTTCCACTCTACGGAATCTTCTGCGACTCCCTGTATCTGCCTCAGTACCGCGTGAAACACTTCAATGCGTGCTTCGTCGGTACAGGGTGGCAATACAGGGATCCGATCGTCCATTCTCCCTGGCTGACGAAATGCGGGGTCGAGATTGTCGGGACGGTTACAAATGAACATCCAGAGTATCCCTCCTTGCAAACTCGTGTCGGCCGTAATTTCGAGAATCTTGCCGAGCTCCCGTTGTGACGTTCCTCCATCGCCTTGATATCCCGACCGTGTTCCGAACCGTACATCCACCTCATCGACAATAACGATGAGGGGGGTGAGGTCGCGGAGTGCATCGGCGAGCCGTTCGAGACGTTGTTCGGTCGATCCGACAAGTGAGCTCTTCATGTTGCGCAGCATTGCGCAGGCTATCCCTGCTTCTTTTGCGAGTGCTTTTGCGAGGACCGTCTTGCTCGTGCGGGGCGGCCCTGTGAGGAGTATGCCTTGTGGTACGACGCGGCGTATTCCTTTGCTGAGGAATCCCGCTACTTGCATTAGTCTTGCAATCACTTTTCCCTGGCCGCCTATCGCCTCAAATCCGAATTCTGGTCGACAAAACTCAAAGAGGTCGCCGTATTCATTTTCGAGGAGGTGTATCTTTTCTCGGAGGATAGCATCTGCAATATCTGATCCGCGACATCCTTTTATGATGGTACGAATCTGGCGAAGTGCTAACCCCGCCGAAATGTGTAGCAATGCTCGTTGATCACCTTCGCACTGCAACTCGTGAAAGAGTGCTGCACGTTGGTGCTCTGTGGGCTTTGGTATCCTTATCACCGTCATCCCTGTCATACTATCGCGTACTGACGCATGTACGGTATCTACGTGTCGTGTGATACCGATGATGATATGTCCTGCTTCGCGCATTCTCTCGTCTCGTGCCCATATACGTGCGAAGATCGCGACTGTATCTTTATTCTTTCCATGATACTCAGACGATGGCCATAGACTTTCTGCATATTCCACAATTAGGAAGATGCGGTGATTTTTTTGACCGAGGAGCGTTGTAAGCTGCCTGCAGAGTTTTTCTGGGTCGCGATCCAGCACCGTTGCCGGTGTCGATGAGGCGGCTCTTTCCAGCTCCTCCTCCAGTGCTTGTTGCTTGGTACTTTTCTTCGGAGCGGTTTGCGCCAGAAGTCCTGGTATATCCGCTTCTCTTCCTTGTATGAACGTCACCCCTTGCGCTACGTTATATCGCAGTACATAGTCGTGCTGTCTGCCGAGTTTTTCTAGCCATTCTTCGGGTCGTGTATCTCGTGTCTCTCCCCACTGTACTTCGTCTTCGGTATTCCCGTGTAAGAGGAAGCAATGAGAACGCTGGGTGCGAATGTGGTGTATGAGTTGTTGTTGCCAATCGGCGCATGCAGCGGTGGTCATAAGGTCACCCCCCTGAGCGCTAATCTCTTTGCGAGATCGGCGGGAGGGAATCCCGTGACCGTCGTAAGGCCGTCGGACCCTATTGTTACGTCAAAACTTCGCGGTAACGCATTCACCTCTTCAGGGGTAATCACCCCTGTGAGATAGTGAAGGCGTTGATTCGCGGAGCCTTTCAATGGCGCATCGGTTTGTTGCCCTTCAATATACACTCCATCAATGAGGAGATCGATATGCGAAAGTAATGCATCCCAGTCGGGGTTCCCTGCTTCGCGGAGCTGTTCAATCGTATATCCTGTAAAGGTCACGATAGAGAGCCCGCGCGCTTTGAGGCGTCGTGCAAGTTCGGCAAGTTCTCCGCTCTGCGAAAATGGTTCTCCTCCGGAAAAGGTCACCCCGTCTATGCCGCGGGATCTCGTGATTTGCGCGTAGAGCGCATCAACACTGACTCGTTGACCTTCGACGAATGGGAGACTCTCGGGGTTCCAGCATCCTGGACACGACCGTGGACATCCCTGTACCCATATCACATAGCGTGTCCCTGGGCCATTTGATCGTGACCATTGTACTACGTTATGTAGATTGAGCATGATGCTCCTCCTCTCTGACGCAATCCCCTTCTTCTGCTTCCGGAGTACGCTCTTCCATGATGAGCTCCATCTCTACACCGCGCTCTTTGAGTTTGGCGTTAAAGACATCCTCTTCTGTGTAGCACGCATCTCCTTTGAAGCCTTCGAACTTTGCCGTTATCTTTCCTGTCGTCTTGTCCACTCCGACAATGACTTTCTTGTCCATTATCCTTCTCCTCTCACTGCACAGTAGAGTGCAATATTTTCGTTGGTACTTTCGAGTGATTCGACTGCGTACCCCATCTCTTTGAGCGTCACGGCAATCGCGATTTCGCGATATCCTTGTTCGATAGCGGTTTTG
>JAHFHK010000053.1 GCA_023246955.1 Candidatus Uhrbacteria bacterium | reverse complement strand
CTGTATCTAACGAATGAAAAAGGAGATAAAAACGAGAGATTCTTGCCGGAATGATACAGAGGAGGGAGTTTTGGGAAACCAATTGTGCGCATACCATCTGGGGATCTATTCATCTTTTATTTTACATAAAAAACGCCCCAAACGATGACAGTGCACGTAACTCATCTGTATCATCCTTGCAAGAATTTTTCATTTGAAGAAGAATTCCAAAGAGGGAAATAACTTAAAAAATACATAAAAGAAAGGAGATTCAAATCATGATGGATTTGTTTCTCAGCCCTGTTACAGGGTATATTCTCATTGTCGCAGTAGTGCTTTCTTTCACAGCAGTAGCATTGTGTGGCTGGAAAGATTTTTCCGGTGGAGGCACTCCGAAAGAGGCAATCGACGCTCAGGAATCCATGCTTCAATGGCCACAGCCACAAGAAAGGATTCCTAATGAAGTAGGATATGTAATCGGAAAAGATGGGTCATTAATGACCTTCCTAATGTACGATCACAATGAGATTGAATACAGGATCACGATGTGATCCAAAAATCCCGGTCTACAGCACCGCACTAATCCGCACGCTCTAGACCCTTTTTCTTGAGAGTATGATCTATAAACTTATTAGATGACACTCTCAAGGTGAAAGAAAAAGCCCTAAACCAATATAGGGAGAAATAGAGGCATCTTGGCTTCAAGACGTCTGTATTCTTCCCTTATAGTGGGAGGCACACACTTTTCGAAAGAAGAGGTGTGAAAACGCCTTAGGAGGGCAATGATGAATATACAATTTTCTTTTCAAATCAGAATGGCAATGCGCGTCGCAATAGCCATCGCAGAACACGTAGGTGACCCTCGACCAACGCTACTCTCCATCCAAAACGGAACATTCCGGTTTGAGCGGGGGATAGTCGTGAAACCCGAAATGATTGAGCTCTCCCAATTCAATGAAAGTTGGAGAAAGGAACCACAGGAGTGGGTAGTGACAAGCGCGACGGTGCGCCACTATGAACTCGATCGAGAAGGGGAACGGATTTCAGACCAGAAAGTGGAAGAAATATGGGATCACACTCGACTCCTGGAGGTCAAGCAAGCCCACTTCTGGCACCACCCAAGAGTAGTAGACCCAACATCCATAAAAGGCAGAGTCGGATTTTTTTGGGACAACGGAGCCGCCCACGGATACGTGGATAAATCCCGACTACAATCAGGAAGGTCATTACACCTTCGCTGAAACTGGCACCTATTCCATACTCGTTCCTGGCGACAAAGAGCGAGTGCTCGAAGAAGCCAAGAAAGAGCTCGCAGCCCTTCAGGACTGCACAGTTAGATTTTTATAGACTAAATAACACATAGCAGGGAGAAAGTAATATTTCTCCCATCTATTTTTCAGAATATCATCCACACGATGGTATCCTGAAACAGTAGACTTTGAAAACAATTCTCCGAGCACAAAGCTCCTCTTGAAATATTTCACTTCGATCGTGAATCGGTTCGTTGTCGTAGTAAAATATTTTAGGGGGCGCCCAAACAAACGCTTAGGGAGAATACAATGAATCCAAGAATAATCGCCCAGAAAGCCATAGTCATTCAAGAGCAAGAAAAGCTCAAAAATATGATTGCGGATGTAGAAATGCGAAAATCTTTCCCAGTGTTCCAAGCTGCTCAAGCCCTCTTTAATGAAGGATTCCGAACATATCGCTACGAATATATGGACGACATTTGGGATTCAAAAACTGAAGTGGCAATGGCGCTCGTTCTAAACAAAATTCTGATATCAATAAATGAATCAGAACATGGAAACAAAGTTCCAGAGCTCGCAGACTATCAGACCGCACGATATCTAGAGAACCTGAGCGAAGAGGAGGGAAGGAAATTTTCGATCGAGAACTACGAACAGCCGAAGCCTCTCTCAAAAGAGGAGGAGGAACTCGAAGAGTGGTATTATAGTCACACCCCAGAGTTCCGAGAAGAGGAAGAGTTCTACAAAAATAAAGAACTGCTCTGCAGCGAACGCCCACCAGAGCGCCCACAATAATCAGCCACAAACCGCTACTCAACGATGAGGATGCGGTTTTTTTATTTTCCTCAACAAAAACCCCAAGCCATCATTCGACAAATTCATAAGGGGGTTGACAATTGCAGGCGGATGCTATACACTGCCGACAGTTACTTGAAAAAATATCACGAGGAGGACAACACATTGAGCACAGCTCTTTGGATAGACACAACAAGTCGAAAACTGATGATCTATGCGGTTTCAATGACGCAAGTAGAAAACGGACTCGTAGTTCGCTTTGGGACAGAAGTGGGGTCATTACGCATTTTTACCGAAAGTGGGGAATTCAAAAACAAAGATCTTCCTATTATCGTTGATCTTCGTTGCTATAAGTCAAAGGAATCGGGTGGGTTCGTCGAAGTGGGCTACACCCCACAGGCGATTCGACGAAGTTCAGTCATAGGCGCTATGGGGATGCCGTGGCAAGGAGGCACGAAATCCCTGAGGCCAATAACACCCATCCCAGTGCTAGTTTGCGGTCCCACAACAAACATTATTCCTGTCAAAAGGAACTATACTTGGAATCTCAATGTCGCAAGCGCGATGTACACGGGGCTCAAAAAAGTGAGACAGCAGATGGAGCCCGGAACCATCTTCGTCACCGAAGGACAGCGTGACTATGTAGATGCCTGGCGGCTCGCCGCTAGCAACACAAAACACGAAAAGCCCTTCGACCCAGACTGGCGGCAAGAACACCGCACAGACATGTTCACGGCTGAAGCAATGTTCAAGCATACGTTGAAGCAACTAACATGGAAACCCGGCATAACCCAGATGGAGCAGGAGGGACTGATGTTTCTCTACCTCAACGTCTGGGCAGCAAGTGAGTCGGCTGGCCAAAAATCACGTCACTTTCCCTGTCCAGAAGGTATGGTGGAAAACCCAGCATTCCCAGAATTTCTTCTCCGCATGGAGCAAGAAGGATGGAATGTCGACATTGAACTCCATTCAGCGCATCGACACACCAAAATAGTGTCACCAACAGGGGAAGAATTCTTAGGCCCAAGCCTCAAGGAAACACCAAAACTAGAGGAGGCTTTCATCTAGAGGGCCAAGACAAAATCACCAACCGCTACTCAAGGATGAGGATGCGGTTTTTTTATTCCCGAAGAAAATCTCCAACGATATATTGCAATAGCATTGTTATATCGCGCGAAACATTATAGCGCTAACATAATATATTGGGATACGCGACAGCACAAACCCCCTCCCACCACGCACTGTGATATACTATACGTATATGCCCGACGCAATCGAACGAGACATATCCACCCAATCACTGAAACGTGACTATTGGTTCATCGCACACATCCCCCAGGCACGGATCATTCTGCGCCGTTCGTTCATGGTATTCTGCGCCGCGCTCTGGATGGTTATCATCATCAGTCTTTTTCGCTCATACGTTCTCGAGTATGCGGTAGGGAGGTGGCGCTACAACGATATATTTTCCGCACTCGCACAACCAGGTATCAAGCCCGCCACGGCATCACAGCTCGCAAAAGGAGTACAAATCGTCGAACAGGGGATGCTCGCCCGTGCAGCCGATCGCTTCGATCTCTATGCAGCAGTCGCAAACCCGAACGCAACATGGCGCGCCGACATTCAATACGCATTCGTCGTCGATGGCAAAGAAACACCAGCGCAATACACCTTCATATATCCAGGACAACAAAAATACCTCTTCGCATTCGATATCAACGGCACCGAAGGCAGCTCTTCACAAATCCGCATCCAGAACATCCAATGGACCTTCCTCACAAAACGCGATCGCGACATGATCAAAGAACGAGATGCATTCACGATAGCCCCGCTTACATTCACCCCAGGAAGTCAAATCGGTATTTCAAAAAAACTCCCCGTATCGCGTGCACAGTTTGAAATCACGAATCCCACCGGCTACGGCTACTACGACCTCTCGCTCCGCATCGTCCTCCGTAATGCGGGGCAAATCGTCGGCGTCAACCTCATCCGCCTTGACAGCATGGCCCCCAATACGAAACAATCAGTGGAAGCGCAATGGTATAGCGCCATCGGGAATGTAACAGATTCTATCGTCACAACCGATATAGACGTACTGAACCCCAGCGTATTTTCTCGCATGCCATGATATCGTGAACAAGGCCTAATTCAGCTTCTGACTATGGCACTCTCCTTCGCCCGCATCCGCGCCTTCGACTGGGTACTCTTCATCGCCGTCTGCATTCTCATCAGCCTCGGTCTCGCGGCAATGTACAGTATCGGACTGGGAAAAGATTCCCAGGATTTTACGTTTCTCCAAAAACAGCTCACCATCCTCGGCATCGGCATTATTCCCTTTATCGCGATATCGTCCTTCAACTATCGCAAACTCGCGAACTACAGCACCTTCCTTTACATAGCTTCGATGGTTATTCTCGCCCTCGTCCTCATCTTTGGGGACACTATTCGCGGTACTCGGGGATGGTTCCACCTCCTCGGCTTTAGTTTTCAACCATCGGAAATGGCCAAAATCGCTCTTATCCTCATCCTCGCCTGGTATTTCAATAAATATACTCGCCAGCTCGGCCAATTTCGTCATATCATCGCCAGTAGCATCCTCGCAGCCATTCCCGTCCTCCTCGTCGCGCTCCAGCCTGACTTCGGTACCGCAGCAATCCTGTTCACGATATGGCTCGGTATGATACTCATCAGTGGCATCCCAAAACGCTACCTCATCAGCATCGGTATCATTCTCCTCATTGGTCTCTCCTGTGCGTGGCT
>JAHFHK010000022.1 GCA_023246955.1 Candidatus Uhrbacteria bacterium | reverse complement strand
CCATATCCATCGTAGTATCCCCATATAACGACAGGAATGTTTTGCGAGGCGTAGTAGGCAAGGTCTGAGACGGTGGCATTGCTTAGTTCTTGGGTGTCTGTCCAGATTTTGGCCACTTTCGTGAGCGGCTGTGAGTATACGCCATATCCGGTGCTGGGCATCATGCCATTGATGTTACCTACGAAGCCTTTTTGTGGATCGCCCCAGATTCCTTTTTTCTTTGGGGTTGTATCAAAGGGGAGCTGCGCGATGAGGTCTTTTTCTGAGACAGTGATGTTGTAATAGGCGAGTGCCATGCGGAGGGAGGCGACTTCGCAGCTGAGGCGCTGTTCTTGTTTGAGGAAGGGGATCTTAAGGTGCACATCTTCGCTGATAGTGCTTGCGTGGGCGGGGGTGGCAAATAGGGTGCCGACAAGAAAGAGTGTGAGAATGGTTATAGAAATGGGGCGCATAGGGCTGTAGTATAGCATTTATCGTGATTTTTTGCGAAAATATAGGGCGATTTCCCCCTTGACACGCGTCTCATTTTGTGGTATAAGTGTTATAACGTTCTTTATACAATGGAGGCTATATAATGCATGAGATTCCCCTAGATAGGACCATTCGTTTGTTTGGTGATATCAATTCGGAAAATGTTCAGAAGGTTGAGGAAAAGATTCACGAGCTTCTCGAAAAAGATCCTAACGAATGGGTCAATCTTGTTATCACGTCACTGGGAGGGGACACGGTTCTGGGATTTGGGCTCTATGATGTTCTGAAGAGAGTACGGAACTTACAAACTACTGCGGTAGGGGAGGTTACTTCTATCGCTATTCTCGTTTTTATGGCAGGAAAACGTCGCATTGCAATGAAAAACATACGAATGTTTTTTCATGAAACGCAATTGCATGTTGCCGCTGATACCTCTTTTTCGTTATCGGGACTGAAGAGGCGTGCGCTTCAGATGGAAAAAGATCATGAGCTCTACGAAAGAATCATTGCTGAAAATACCAACGGTCGGTCTACGCAAGATCTGATAGCAGATATTTGTCACAAAGAGGTGACTCTCGGTATCGATAAGCTTCTAGATTGGGGTATCGTCCATAGCGTGCTTGAATAATTATTTGTTTATGAGCTCCAGTGATATTCACTGGAGCTTTTTTCTATAGACAACAATTTTTTTTGTAAAGTTATTCGCTTAAATGAGGGTTACCCTATGTAAGATAAAATAGCGAAAAAAAAGACACCCGTACTCTGCGTATTTGCAAGGTGGGGTATCTTTTCTAGGTGGTGCTATTTATATAGCTCCATGAATGCTTCTGTCGTCATGGGGATGTCGCGAAGAATCTTTCGGATGAGGCTTCTGTCGATCTGTTTGTATGCGGGTACGGTTATTGGTTTATGAGTGCTTGAGTCGGGATGACACAGGCGAATGTGACTTCCTCGTTGTCGGGCTACCTCGTATCCTATCTTTTTCAGAATAGAAATGAGTTCTTCGGAAGAAAGTAGCGGTAGCTGCGGCATACTAGGCTTGTACAAAGTGGAGGCCTACTTCTTGTGGAATATACGCAGCTTCTTTTTCTTCGAGGCAAAGCTGTATAGCTTCTTTTATATTCTTCAATGCATCTTCAATAGTGTTCCCTTGGGTATAGCAACCTTCAAGGACTGGGCATTCGGCAAGATAGAATCCATCTTCTCCGTGTTCAATGAGTACTGGAAATTGTTTTAGTGATTTCATATTATTTTATGGTTACAAGTCGTGGCTTATTTTCGAGAAGAGTCTCTACATAAAGTTCAATAGCTTCGCGTAGGTGCATTTTTGTTTCTTCTATCGTCTTACCCCATGTATGGCAACCGGGAAGCGAAGGAACATAGCCATGAAAGGTATTCTTTTCGTCTGGTTTAATAATAGTTCGAAATGTGTGGGTGTTCATAATACAACATCGTCATCTCGAGCTTGCTCGAGAATCGGTGGGTGACCCCAAATGTACTTATATTATGGGGCATATCATCAGAAAAGTCAAGTACATTTTCTTCAATTCGGATCCCCAGTATTCGTATTTATAGTCCATGATAAGGGTAAGGCGTTTTTTGTCCATAAAAAAAGACACCCGTACTCTGCGTATTTACATAGTATGGGTGTCTGGGTATTGGGCGTCACATGAGCACTCCACCAAATCGATCCGATGATGAAGTCGGTCCAGGCGGTGGTTCCAAACCGCAACAATGATTGCTAGTGCCGCGAGGGAGATGTGTCCATTCTTCTTCCGGAGTCTCTTTGACTATTTTGCCTGATGTCGAGAATGGTCCTTCTGGTGGTTCTAATCCGCAACGATGGTTAGGGATTCTATGAGGAAGGTGAGTCGATCCTTCTGCGTCCTCCTGTTTTATTTTCTCCCGTATCCGCATTAGTCGCGTACAGAACTCTTGTTCGGTGAGGACAGTTTTTGTCAGCTCCGACTTACCTACTGTATGGATTAGCGATGATTCTTCCGTAGCACGGAGTGCTGCTTTAAAAGCTTCGTTTTGCGATAGTGCTGTGAAAGCTCGATCGAGAAGCTCTTGATATTCCCGACCACTTCGGTCAAACTCTTTGCCTTTCCACCAAAGCTTTTGAATACTCTCCCATGCTTTGTTTCTCGTTCTCCCACGCTTTTTTGCCGCAATACCGGCTAGGTTACATATTACGGGCTGCTCGGTGGGATCTTCGAACTTGAGTGCCTGTAAGAATCCTTCCATCGAAGCGCATTTGGTGTTTTCAAATACGAATCGGTGTAGTGTGAAGTTACTGAGCGCTGCTCCCGGCCACTCTTCGTCTGATCCAATATCAATCACTTTTTCTTCCTCCTTTTTTGAAAGATCAATTATGGATTCACTAGGAACTTTTTTACTGGTTCGCAGGGGACACAGGTCATACTTCTTACGTCATAACCTCCTCCTATTTCAGCCATCATTGCAAAGCATAGATTTGTGCGTTTGTCTTGCACGTATATAATGTCCTTTGCTGTGCTATCACTGAATGAGCATGAGTATAGTCCCGTGGCTAACATTACCATGAGTACAGTGGCCTTTTCTCTCAACATATTTCGTTACCTCTTTTCAAAGTCCTTGACGCTATTGTAACAGAAAATATGCCTTTTGTCAAGGGTGCTTCCAAACCAATTTGTTCCCTAAGCAGAATTTCTCCTAAACCAAAAGGACATACCTCCCCGGTGTGCTAATGTGTTGTTGTTGATAACCATTAAGCACCCATCAATTCGGATCTCAAACGCAATTTTTTGTAATAAAAAAGGGGAGGCTTTTTGGCCTCCCGCTTTTGATTAGATTTTTACGATTGTTCCATCTACGAGTTCAAGGAATTGCCTTGTTTCTGTTGATGGGGCGCCATGTGCACAGAGTTGTGCTGCGTGTTTGGATATTTTGTTACTGTGGAGTTCTTGTAGGCTGAAGATTGTTTGCTTCGCCTGGAGGACGCTTTCCATCGCGGCACGTTCTGCGTCTTCCACATGTTTTTTTGCGGATTTGTTTTGTTCGCAAATGCGTTGCGCAAGGCGTAGCTCCTGGATAGGCTTTTTGACTTGCTCAATGCGATTTTCACATGCGGCAAACGCTGCTTGTAGCTTTGCTATGGTTTCTTCAGTTCGTTTTCTATTTTCTTCTTCTATCTGGATTGTTTCCGTGACGGTTTCTGCTAAATTAAGAAGATGTTGGGGAACCGATTCGTTTTTGACATCGTATTGGGCTATGGCAACGCAGAGTTCTTGTCGATCTTTTTTAGCATTTGCAAGATTAGTATCGATGTGTGAAAGTACGGTTTTTATTTCCGACGACTCTCCCAGAATTTTTGTTTTCTGGGTCTCGAGAAGTGTAGGGAGGAAATCGCTGTAGATGGCAACATTTTTTGACTCACGAGTTGCTTTTTTTATTGCCTCAATGTCTATGGCTTCATTAACGGCTGTGAGGCACCAGTCTATAAAATGATACGTTGTCCAAAGTGCTCCCATCGTGCATAGTGAACCCCATATTCTCCACCCAATACTGGGGTCATCACTCAGGCTGTTCCACGACATCATCCAGAAAAGCCATGTGAAAAAACCAACAACTGAAATCACTAACACATACTGCATAACTATTTCCCAGAATGTGTTCTCTATATATCTTGTATCATTCTTTCGAGCCTGTTGTTTTTGCCTCTCTATTTCTCTTTCCTTATTAGTTTTCCTTTCTTTCTGATACACGTAACTCCATAGTGTCTGCTTCATGCGTTGATGCTCCTTTTTTCAATGATCTGAGGGTTTTATAACACGATAAAGAGGCTTTGTCAAGAGATTCTATTGGTACTGGATTTTGTCAAAAAAGAAACGCCCTGCTACCGGATTATGGTGGCGGGGCGTTGTGATGTGGTATTATTGTTCTTTTTTGAAGGAGGGCTTTCCTATTATTACGTTTATGCCCCCTTCACGATACCAAATGTTATCCTGGTTAAGATGATCGCTGAGTCTGTTTAAGAATTCGGTTTCATCTTGCTCAATTTCCTTTCTTAATTTTGCGTCCACCGAAAAGTGACTCAGTAGTTCTCCTTCTTTGACTTCTATTTGTATATTCCTCTTTGGGTGGCTGTCTTTCATTTTCTCCGCGAAGTTAGCGAGGAACTTTATGGTGCTTTTCTGGATACTGCCTTCAATTTCTTCCACGGGTTTTAGTATCCAGTAGTAGTGTATTGAATCCTTGTTAATTGTGTATGGTATCACTATTGTGCCGCCATTGAAGGCTATGTTAACGGTGTTTTCGAGTGGGTATCCTTCGACGACGGTGTTGTCGATAAAAGAGAAGTACTTTTCTTCACGTGGGCATGCTTCGCTTCGATTGCACTGGTGAAATTGTATGATGTCAACCAGTGTGTTATCTCGTTTTGAGATAATGAAGTATGTGCCGGGCGCTCGCTCGATTGCTTGCGAAAAGTGCCACGTTGCCACGAGCGATCCTATCCCTGCCACTGCTGTCAGGAGTAATCGTGCTTTTTTTGTTTTGTCCATTAGCCCCAAGAGCATTATGACAATGTACCCAATAAGTAGCACTATGGGAACTGCGACCATTGATGTTGCAGCATCCATACTTCTGAATGACCATGATTGGACGATGCAGTATATTATTGCCGCAGCGAAGCTTCCATAGAACAGGATCCATTCAGCTATCCAAGCAGCAGTCTTTTTATATGCTTCTCTTCGTTTTACAAGAGATTCTTTCTTAGCATCCAGTTCTTTCTTCTTTTTATAGTATTGCCTTTCTATGAAGACCGTTGCCTTCAGTAATTCTTCTAGACTCTCGGTGGCGGTTCCGTTTACTATGCCCTCCAAAAGAATACCAAATAATTTTGATAGTTCTTGTTCTGCTTCATCCAGAGGGGGTGGTGCTACCAATAGACTATTGAATGTGCTATCGGCAAAATCCTGAATCTCCATCCACTTTTCACCCATCCATAGACTGTAGCCTTCCGTTTCTTCTTGAGGTCTCTCATTTTGCTGATGCTTTTGTAGGGCGCACTGAAATGCAACGAGGATTGCTCGAGCAGTTTTTGGCGGCTGAACGTCAAGACCGGTTGCGAGTGTTGGATTTTGGATCATTATTCTCAATGCGTACTCCGGCATGTTCTTTTCCTCTTCTTTCTTGCGAAAGAGCTTTTTGAGGGTTTTCAGCATATTCTTTTCCCTTCTTCTTGGTTTTTTCAAGGTTCATTTGCCCATATGTATACCATTCTATCGTATATTTGTCAAGGGGTATTTTGCTCTATTCTATTGGTTTTTCTTTACTGTTTGGCTTTATTTTCCTATACTATCAGTACATAACACTGTATATATGGATGACTGTATCTTTTGTAGAATTGCTCGAAAGGAGCTGCCTGCGCATATTGTTTTTGAAAATGAACATGTGGTGGCGTTTCTTGATATTCAGCCATCTGCCAAGGGGCATACGCTCGTGATTCCTCGTGCTCACAGCGCTTCAATCCTCGAGGCGGAGTGTGATGATATGCGTGAGGTATGCAAGGTGGTACAGCATATCACACCTGCGATTCTGTCTTCTCTAGGGGCGCAGGGGTTCAATCTGACGGTCAATACGGGTGCGGTAGCGGGGCAGGTGATATTTCATACGCATTGGCATATTTTGCCGCGCTTTGAAGGGGATGGGAAGAAAATGTGGCCGCATACGGCATATGCTCCAGGAGAGATCGAGAAGATTGCGGAAGGGATTCGTTCTCACTTGGGCTAGATCCACGCGAGACTTTGTTATATTCCCATTCGGCACTATCGGCGGAGACCGCCAAAGGCGCCTCACGAGAACATAACAAAGTCTGTCAACGTATTTTTTTTACCCGAAGATCCTATGACTAAGACAATCTTGATAATTGGTGGATGTGGATTTGTGGGATCACATCTTGTGGAATTTTTGTTGGGAAAATATGAAACGGTATCGATCATTAATTGTGATGCGTTGACGGATATGGCGCGGCTCGATGCGTTGGCGGTTTTTAAAAAAAATCCTCGGTATCATTTTGTAAAAGGAAGGTGTGATGATAGGGGTGTGGTGGAAAACATTTTTTCGGAGAATATTGATGAGGTTATCTGGTGTGCGGATGAAGCGTATAGGGAGGGAAGCGATGCGTATCTTTGTACGGGGGTTATGGGATTGAATGCGGTGCTGTCGCGTGTGGCAAAGAGTGGGTCGGTGAAGCGGTTTGTTTTTCTGGGGCGAGATGGCGAGGGCTTTGATGGTGCACTTTTTGAGGCGCAGTCTGCATTAGTGGGTGCTTTTGGCAAAAGAGGGGTTCCTGTTGTAAGTCTCGTTGCAGAAAATGTGTGTGGTCCGTATCAGCATCCTTCCGCTATGCCGGCATCGGAGATTATTGCGAGTATCCAGGAAAAGAGGCCTTTGTCGAAGAAATTGGGGGGTGTTATATATATAGATGACTATGTGAACGCGGTTGATCTGGTGCTGCATCGCGGAAAGGTGGGAGAGGTCTATGAATTCGATAAAAGTGTTGTATCTCGGCCTAGAGGTGCGCTTTTGAGCGACTTGGGGCTAAAAACCGTATATTCAAAAGAAACCGCCTTGACAGAAACCCTCCAGTGGTATATAGAGAATGCACCGTGGTGGCATTCCCTATTATGAAAAAGAATCCTGTAGAGCGAAAACCCCATACCGTGTCCAATGCTGAGTTGGCTCATTACCCCCTGATTGTTATCGCGGGGTGTGTTAATGTGGGGAAATCTACGTTATTTAATCGTCTCGTTGAAGAGCGGAAAGCGGTGACCTCTCCGATCCCGGGGACGACGCGCGATGTCGCTTTTGGGTTTGCGTATTGGCGTGATGCCTCTTTTTTGGTTGCTGATACTGGTGGGTTCATTGCAAAGCCTGATAACGAGATTGATAAGCAGATTTTTATACAAGCGACGCGCTATCTCAAAAAAGCACATGTCGTATTTTTTGTTGTTGATGTACAAGCGGGATTGAGTCCGAATGATAAGAACTATTTGGCGGTGGTACGAAAGCATACAAAAGCCCCTATTTTCTTTATTGCTAACAAAGCAGACAAGGCTTCGCAGATTTTATCGAGTTTTGAAAAAGAATGGCTTCGTCTCGGACTGGGTGCGCCGCATCCTATTTCTGCTGCCAGTGGTTTGGGTGTAGGGGATCTTCTGGATAGTGTTGTTGATACGATTGCATTACCAAAGCGTCCTGATGCGCGTACGGTGGCTGATCCGATTAAAGTCTCGATCATTGGTCGTACGAATGTTGGGAAGTCTTCGATTTTGAATAAGATACTGGGGGAGGATCGCGTGATCGTGAGTGATATCGAACATACAACGCGTGAACCACAGGATACATTGATTGAATACAAAGATCGTCCGTTCTTGCTGGTTGATACCGTGGGTATCCGTCGCAAATCTCGTGTGAAGCTCGGCATCGAACGCGAAGGAGTAATTCGTAGTATCAATAACATCAAGCGTGCGGATATCGTCCTTCTGGTTCTCGAAGCAACGATGACTCCTTCAAAACAGGAAGCGCGTCTGGTGCAGATTGCGCTCGATGCAGGGTCGAGTATTATTATCATCGTGAACAAATGGGATCTCGTTGAGGAGAAGCAGACGAAGACTCCGGGAGCGTTTGAAGTATTTTTCCGTAGTTATTTTCCTTTCATCCCTTGGGCGCCATTTTACTTTGTTTCTGCACTGACGGGAAAGCGCATTCCCAAAATTCTTGATATACTTCTTGAAATGGATCGCGCACGTCGCGAGGTCATCCCTGATGCTGATTTGCAGGAATGTATTTCTCGACTTATCGCAAAGCAGGCACCGATCTGGGTACGTGGACGAAGAAAGCCGCGTATCTATGGTTTGAAGCAGACTGACATCGCGCCCCCGATGTTTACCCTCATGGTGAACGATAGTATGGCGATCCAGTACATGTATCTGCGCTATGTAGAAAATCGTCTTCGCGAGCTGTATGGTTTTGAGGGAGTACCTATCAAAGTCATCACCGAAGGAAAAGCCGTAAAACGAAGTCATACTCACACTATAGAATGAAGTTCATCTTTGGATTAGGAAACCCCGGGACATCGTATACCTATACACGTCATAACGCGGGTTTTTTATTTCTCGATTTCCTCGCACGAGCGTGGGAGGAATCTGGAACAGGTGAGCTCGTCAAAACACTCTCTGGAAAGCACTATACGGGAACGGAATGGCGCGTTGAGGGTTTGGATGAAAAAGTATTCTGTATTATCCCAACGACGTTCATGAATTTGTCGGGGGATGCAGTGCGGGAGATGTTTCGATCAAAGCGAATTACTGAAGGGGGTGAGGAGCATATCATTGTTGCCCACGATGATATCGATCTTCCTTTAGGGAGTGTCAAAATATCATTCGGTGCTTCATCCGCGGGGCAGAAGGGGGTGCAGAATATTATCGACACTCTCGGTACGAAGCAATTCGTGCGTATTCGTATCGGGATTGCGCCTACGCGAGAAGGTTTTACTCCGGGGGATGCGCGTGGGGTAGTTTTGAAAAAATTCTCTGTGGAGGAGAAGAAATTGTTGAAAGATGAGGTATTTCCGAGAGCTGTGAAGGCGTTGATGGAGTTGTTGAGGGGGGATGTGGCAGCCGCTCAACGGATCGCGCATGTGCCCGCCACGAAAATGTAGTATAGATGTGACGCTGTAGGCGTGTGCATTTCTCTTTTTTATATCAAAAAAGACCCGCTCGGTTCTGCTTGCCAGCACATACTGATGTAAAAACTAGGAGGGGTGTTTTTACGGCATGTATCGACAAACAGAACCGAACAGATCTTATCACCAAAAAACCCTATCATGTCTCGTCCAATTTGTCAAGACCCTGCTGCGTATTTTGCCGCGTTCCTTGCGTTGCCCCATATGGGACCATCTCGTTTTGAAAAGCTTTTTAGTTGTTTTGATGGGAATCCTGAGGTGGCGTGGGGGAGTATCGGACTCGCTGCGTGCGAAGGAGTAGGGATTAAAGGTGCCGAATATGAAGCACTTGCGGCCGTATGGGAGCGCTATGATCCCGTGGCGGAGGCTGTGCGCATTCGCGAGGCGGGGATTGCGATGGTGACGGTTCTTGATGATGCATATCCTGCGCTTCTCAAAGAAATAATCCGTCCACCATGGGTATTGTTTGTTCGAGGGGTATTGCCAAAGCCTGACATGCCCCTTCTTGGCGTTGTGGGAACGCGAAAAGTCAGTCCCTACGGTTTGCAGGTTATCCCGCCTCTTGTGAAAGATATCTGTCATCGAGGCATCGGGATTGTGAGTGGTCTTGCACTGGGGGTTGATGGTATCGCCCACCGGGCGGCGTTGGATGCGTGTGGGTATACGGTCGGGGTTCTCGCTACGGGAGTTGATGAGGCAAGCATCTACCCTCGAGATCATGTTCGTCTTTCGCGTGATATTATTGCGCGGGGTGGATGTATCCTGTCTGAGTTCTTGCCCGGTACTGCGCCGGAGAAGTATTATTTCCCTCAACGAAATCGTGTTATATCGGGGATGTCGCTGGGCGTTGTTGTCGGGGAGGCGGATGAACGATCGGGATCACTCATTACGGCGTTTTGTGCTTTGGAACAGAATCGTGAAGTCTTTGCCATTCCGGGTCCTATCACAAATCAATTATCACGCGGGCCGCATATGTTGCTCAAGAAAGGGGCGCATCTTCTCGCGAGTATCGATGATATTATTGAGTGCTTTCCGCAATATGCGGGAGGGGTGCTTTCGAGTGCTGTGGTACGGGGTCCTCTTGACGAAATTTCAAAAACAATATATGACTCTCTCACTGAAGAGCCGACTCATGTGAATGAGATCGCGGTACGGACGGGCTTTGATATGGCGACGGTGAATGCTACTCTTACTATGATGGAGCTTGATGGATGGACGAAAAATGTCGGCAGTATGCGTTATCTTCGTGTAAGCGGGCCTTTGTAAAATCGCGTCTTTTCGCTTCATGGGCACCCGCTCAATCCCACTCAACGTATGAGGTATACGTTTTCTGGGATTGACAGCCCATTCAGCGAAAATCCATCAATTTTTCAGCAGGCCTATAATCATTATCTATGGCAATTGCAAAAAACCTTGTTATCGTTGAGTCACCTACGAAGGCAAAGACTATTGGGAAGTTCCTTGGCAAGGATTTTGTCGTGGAATCTTCTTTCGGACATATTCGTGATTTGCCCAAAAAAGAAATGGGGGTGGACATTGAACACGACTTTGCTCCCACGTATGTTATCCCTCGTGATAACACAAAGCGCGTGACGGGATTAAAAAAGCTCGCAAAGAATGCGGAGCATGTCTATTTTGCAACTGATGAAGACCGCGAAGGAGAAGCAATTGCATGGCATCTCAAAGAAGCACTCGGTGTCCCTGAGAGCAAGTCTATTCGTATTGCCTTTCACGAAATTACGGAAAGCGCGGTACGGGATGCTTTGGAACATCCACGATCTATTGATCTATCTCTCGTCGATGCGCAGCAAGCACGTCGTGTTCTGGATCGTCTCGTAGGATATGAGCTATCGCCGTTTCTGTGGAGGAAGATTGCAAAGGGACTTTCTGCGGGACGTGTGCAGTCGGTGGCCGTGCGTCTCATCGTCGAACGTGAGCGCGAAATTCTGGCATTCGTACAACAGGAATACTGGACGATCGAGATTGATTTTTTGAACAAAGAAAAGGTTTCATTTCATACAAAGCTGTCGCGTGTTGATGATAAGAGTCTCGATAAGTTTGCGGTTACTTCGGAGGAAGAGGCGAAGAAGATTCTTGATGTGCTTCAGGGTGCTGCGTATACGATTCTTTCGGTTGAGAAAAAAGCAGTCAGTAAAAAACCCTCTCCTCCTTTTACGACATCGACGTTGCAGCAGGATGCAAACAGACGATTGCGGTTTTCTCCGAAGCAGACGATGATGCTCGCGCAGCAGCTTTACGAAGGTATTGAAAAGGGGAATGAAGCGGTCGGTGGATATATTACATATATGCGTACCGACTCGGTGAGTCTTTCGCAGAAATTTCTCGATGAGACGCAGGAATATGCTGCGCAGCGTCTAGGGGATGCATATACAAAGGGTGCGCGAAAATATACGACAAAGTCAAAGGGGGCCCAAGAAGCGCACGAGTCGATACGCCCTACCGTAGTGAGTCGTACGCCTGAGAGTGTCAAAGACCACCTTACCCCCGACCAGCATCGCTTATACGAGCTCATATGGCGTCGTGCGGTGGCGTCACAGCTTCCTGATGCACTCTATGAGGCAACGACGATCGATGTTGAGGCAAACACTGCCGAGAAGCACACGTTTCGTGCGAGCGGGCAGGTAGAGACCTTTGATGGGTTTACCCGTGTGTATCCTTCCGAGGGCGATGATATGCTCTTGCCGAAGGTTACCAAAGGGGAATCTGTAGGGGCAGGGGAGATTATGCCGATGCAGCATTTTACGAAGCCTCCTGCGCGGTATTCTGAAGCAGGACTCGTGAAGGTTATGGAAGAAAAAGGTATCGGGCGTCCTTCCACGTATGCACCGACGATCAGTACTATTATTGATCGTGGCTATGCAACCCGCGAAGAACGTCGGCTCAAGCCGGGGGATATGGCGTTTGTGACGAACGATTTGCTCGTTGCGCATTTTCCTGAGATCGTTGATTTTGATTTTACGGCAAAGATGGAAGAGAATCTCGATGATATTGCAGAAGGAACGAAGCAGTGGGTTCCGGTTATTCGTGATTTTTATGTTCCTTTCAAAAAGAATTTGAAGGCGAAGGACAAGGAGCTGTCCAAGAAGGATCTCGTTGAAGAGACGGATATCGTGTGTGAAAAATGCGGAAAGCCCATGGTGATCAAGCTCGGACGATTTGGGAAGTTTCTCGCATGCACTGGGTTTCCTGATTGTAAGAACACCAAGCCCGTAGAAGAGGTGGGCAAAGATGGTGAGCATGTTCACACCGAGCCCCTCAATGTGGAGCCGTGTGAAAAATGTGGATCAGAGATGGTGATGAAACAGGGTCGCTATGGAAAGTTCCTCGCATGCAGCAAATATCCCGATTGTAAGAATATCCGTTCGCTTTCCGATATCAAGACGGGGATTCCGTGCCCTGAGTGTAAGGAGGGTGAAGTAATTCAAAAGAAGAGCAAGCGTGGAAAGATTTTCTTTGGCTGTACTCGCTATCCAGATTGCAAATATACATCATGGGAGAAGCCGAGTGATGGAGGAGCCGCGACTGATGTGGTGGCGCTGACTCCTGAGGTGAAGTAGGGGTATGCAGCGTGTGTCGGGGCGTACGAAACTGCTGTATTGGTGCGTGGCAGTATTGTTAGTTCTCGCCCTCTTGGTGTTTGGATTTTCCTGGTATTACCTATATTGGGGTATGCGTCTTTGTGCTGAGTTAGGATGTTTGTAAATATTTTGATATGAATAACTTCTAATTTTATGATAAAAGAAACTAAAATTAAATTTGTAATAGCAGCTATATTTGTATTTCTATTTTTCTACCTTGGTGGACTCTTTTATATCGGAACAGTATTTCAAAACCTAGTGGGGTATGACGATGGTACCACTCAATACCGTTTTATTGGGAGCAGAAAAGATGCTTCGTTTGGGATACCATATCCATTCTTCTATTTCGTACAGGGAGGTGGTCCATCGGGATACCAAGGACTAACACCATTTGCCATTGGCTATGTTCAAAAATCAGGGGAATATCATCCGTTTAAATACGAATTTTATTCTCAGATATTCTCCACGGAAGATTCTTATATCCAAGAGGGGCACTATTTTGACCCATTTGGTTTGGCAATCGATGTACTATTATGGTTTGCGGGATACTACTTCTTAACAAAAGTATTCTCTCATCCACGCTGGCAATATAAACTCATGTACCTTTTCCTGTTTATAGCATGGATTCCTCTAATGCTGTTTCTGATAGTCGCTATGGGCATGTCATTTGATGTTGGTTGTATGGGAGAAGGAAGTAGCTGTAACGGATAATATTGCTTCAATGCTTAGATCTCAATTCTTACCTTTCACGCATTGCGAGGTAGGACATCGTAGAGAATGTCTTATGCTATAACTATGAGAATACGAACGAGTACAAAAAATATTCTGATAGCTTCTTTCGTGATTGGGTTTATATTTCTTGTTTATGTTGCATGGGTTTCTATGGGTCGTCCCGCTGACGTATCTCGTGGCGTCTCTGTAAATAATACTCACGCTATTGCGCCATCGACCACTAGTGCGTTGAATGCTCCACCAGAAGAAGAAAGGCTCGCTATTATGAAACTTGGAAAAGGTACATTTAATGCGAGTGTGGAATCTAGCGCAGCAGCTCCGAAGCTGGTTTCTGAATGGGCAGATTCTGGCGGCGGGCTTGTTATTAACGGTGCATATTTTAACGAAGACTATACCCCCTCTGGGCTTTTGATCATCGACAAGAAAAGAATTGGCACGAGAAAGTTTGATTATGATAAAAGTGCTGCGTTGGTTATTAAAGATGGCGATGTATCTATTGTGAATCTTAAAAAGGAACCGCGTACTCGCCTCGAATCTTTTGACTATGTGTTGCAGAGTTTTCCGTTGCTCATTGATGAGGGAAATAATACTATTGGCGTAGATTCTCAGAAAAAAGCCCGGAGGAGTGCTATTGGCATCGATGCGGTAGGGAATGTATATGTGATTGTTTCCGATTCTGGGGATTTGAGCCTCTATGAATTTGCGGAAGAGATTGTGAAGACGGGCATTTCTTTTGCGAAGGTTTTGAATCTTGATGGTGGTCCTTCGACGGGTGTATATAGCAACTGGAACAAGGAGAGGGTTGCAATCGATAGCTATACGAAAGTATCGAGTGTTGTGAGGTTTAGGAAGAAGTCATGATTTCAATGCGTAACTTCTTTTTTCATCTTGACATAAGTTTATCTTAAGGTAAACTTATGTATAGGAGCACCTCTATATTTTATTTTAACTCTATGCATAATATTATCGGTCTTAAGGATCTTCGAGAGAATATGGAAGACTATGCCCAAAAGGTTCAAAAGGGTACGTCTTTTGTTGTTATGAAACGCTCGAAGCCGCTTTTTCGTATTTCTCCCGTAGAAGTAGAAGACAAATGGGAGGCTGTCGTTGATTTTGATGCCATCCAACGTGGAGGAGTTCCTATCGATGAGGTATTAAAATATCTCTAGGGAGATATGGACAGAATACAAAAGGCGCTACAGAAATTAAGCGACAAAGAGCGGGAGATGGTGAAAAAAGTACTCACTTCATTTCAAGCGCACAGGACACAAGGTCTTGATATAGCTAAATTAAAAGGATATAGCGATGTATACAGGATAAGGAAGGGCAATGTGAGAATTATCTTTCAGATGAAAGACGGAGCTCTGTATTTGCTCAAGATAGATCGCAGAAGTGATACGACTTATAATGAGTTTTAGGGGTGTGGGGTCTGTGTCTGGGGTTGGGTTTCTTGACCCATGGTTCATATCATGCTACGTTCCTTTTAGCTTTTAAGAAAAAGGCAAAAAATGTTCTTTGAGAGGAAAAAAGAAGTGGAAGAAGTAAGTAACGATTTTGAGAAGAAGTGGTCTCGGGAAATTCAGGAGTTCCGTGATGAGCTCAAAAAAGATCCAAAAGGTTTGCAGCCTACGAATGCCATGGAGGCTCTTGTTGATCGGGTTACTGCTGCATTATCTGGGTCGGAAGCTGAAAATCTGAAGGCAGGGATTAAGACCATGCATGTCCTGGGTCACACCTTGTTCGGGCAATCTGACAATACTCCCAAAAATTGGCTTGCATGGTATGGTGGGCAGGCGCGAGCGCTTTCATCCATCATGCGTACGAGTCTTGAGCAGAATCTACCGCTACGGTTTGAGCATCTTCTTGATAATGCTCGCGCAGCCAATATTCTGACTATACTCGATGGGGCCAGCAGGTGTAATTGTAGCGAGCTTATGGTTGCGCTGGGTTTATCCGCAGAACCGATAGCTGATGAGATGGTGGTTCTTGTTCGAGATGAGTTAGTATCAGTAACGGTGTCATCTCGGGATCCCGAAGAGAAGTGGTTCCGTATAACTGGACTCGGGCGAGCCGTGAAAGTCTTTCTGCTCAATACTGTGATGCTTGTTGATACGGACACAAGGGTCTCTTCGCCGGCAGAGGATGCTCATAGCGCTACCGAAGAGCAGGACTATCGAGGCTTCAAAATCTTGCTCTACAACAATAGTGGATTTGACTGGTCAAAGCTCTGGAAATATATCCAGGCATTCGGAGATGAGCCATTTAGGACTTTGCTCCATGTGTTTCAATATAAGATTGATCGGGAATTTGTAACGCAACTCTTTAGGGTTGAGGGTTCGTTTCATATCAATGCTGCAAAGACGTATCTTTTTTCCCGCAAGAATGAGTTGTTCGAGGCTGACTTTGGACCGCTTGTCAAAATTGAAAGGGACGATCTGGGGCAGTTTTCGATCGATCTCCTTGAAGAGGCTGTAGAGCGGGGCTATACGTTAATATCGTAATGTAAAAAATATAGGGCATCATGGTGTATACCGGTGCTCTTTTTTGTTACCTCAATAGTGGCGGAATTTCTATTTTCTTAGTAGAGTACGTTGGGTATTTATATTTCACATGCATGTATGAAAATAGCGATTCTTAATGAGTGTTTTCTTGGCGATGAGCATATCAAGAGACTTAAGGTTTTGGGCACAGTAAAACAGTTCAGCGATACGACAAAGGATACTGTGATCGATAGATTGCAGGATGTGAATATAGCAGTCGTTGATGGATTTCTCGCGCCACTCAATGCGGAGGTTTTGTCGAGTACGAATGCTTTGAAGCTTCTCGTTCTTCCTCATAATTCTTATGCGATGGTTGACGTAGGGGCTGCTCGAGAGAAAGGGATTATTGTGGTGAATGCTCCGGGATTTTCTATTCAAGCGGTTGCGGAACTGGCTATTGGTCTTGCTTTTGCAGTGAACCGCAAGATATCTCTGGGGGATCGTATGATGCGCGTTCATCCTTTTGAGGCTGATCCGGGGAGGGTTGATCATCGGCACTATTTTGGTTTTGATTTCAAGGGAAAGACATGGGGAGTGATTGGATTGGGGCGTATTGGCTCGGAGGTTGCACACCTTGCCCGAGGCTTGGGTATGAATGTGATCGCGTATAATAGAAGCCCTCGGGTCGTTGAAGGAGTGACGATGGTGAGTTTTGATGAAGTATTACAGCAGGCGGATATTATCTCTGTTTGCCTGGCTTTGAATCCTGAAACTGAGAATAGTATTTCTCGAGAACAGCTTGCACTGATGAAGCCCACCGCTATCTTGATTAATGTTGCTACTGCACAACATATTGACACGGATGCGCTTTGTGAGGCTTTGCGGAACGGAGAG
>JAHFHK010000021.1 GCA_023246955.1 Candidatus Uhrbacteria bacterium | reverse complement strand
CTGGTTCTCGTGTTTCTCAACTCTCCGATCATGTTCGGGTTGGCAAAGCCGACGCCCATCAATCCCATGTTTTTCAGGAAATATCGCATAGGGCAGCTCCTTGTTGCCGCTGCTGGGCCTCTTTCAAACTTTATCCTTGCGACATTGTCGGGGATTACTCTTGCGGTTGTCTATCGTCTTTTGGGGCCCGAGAATCTCTTGGTGATTTTTTTGCAGGCAATGGTGGTAACGAACGTCGTTTTGGGGATTTTTAATCTCTTTCCTATTCCTCCCCTCGATGGCGCAAAGGTTCTACATGGCGTTCTTGGGCCTCGAGGAGATGGGTTTATGCGGAATCTTGAGCGCTGGGGTCCCTATATTTTTATCGCCTTTTTGCTTATAAACTCGATGATTCCTATCTTGGGATTCATCGCGGCGGTGATATTATATATTCTCTCTCTTCTGCTCGGAGTGCCGGTGTTTCCCTCTGCGTCTTTGTAATGAGGGGTATAGCGGTATTTTTATCTTGACGTATAGCGGAAAATAGAGGATACTCTCTATTGACGTACCTCCTTATTTGCGGTACGTTGGAACTATCATATTTCTTTCCTTGTTATTTTTTTTACTCAAAAAACGAGATTTTGCACCGTATGGCAACGATCAATCAGCTCATCAAGACTCCTCGGAAACGTAAAGCAGTGAAGTCAAAGTCCCCTGCCCTGGGCAGTGTTTTGAATACCCTTCGTCGTAAGCGCACAAATATCAACAGCCCCTTTAAGCGTGGTGTGTGTGTCAAGGTGACCACCATGACCCCAAAGAAGCCAAACTCCGCTTTGCGTAAGATCGCTCGTGTGCGTCTTTCTAATGGCCTCGAAGTAACCGCTTACATTCCTGGTATCGGACACAACCTTCAGGAGCACTCGATCGTTATGATCCGTGGAGGACGCGTAAAGGACCTTCCTGGTGTGCGCTATCACATTGTTCGTGGTGTGTACGATACGTCTGGTGTGGCGACTCGTCGTCAGGCACGTTCCCTTTATGGAGCGAAACGGCCGAAAAGTAAGTAATTTTTTATAAGATTATGCGCGGAAAACAAGCCCCAAAACGGAATATTCTCCCCGACGCCCGCTACCAGAGTGTAGAGGTTGCTCGTTTTATTAACTACGTTATGAACGACGGGAAAAAGTCGATTGCACAAAAGATTGTGTATACTGCTTTTGATCATATTGCTGAAGTAACGAAGCAGGATCCACTTAGTGTGTTCGACGAGGCTATCAAGAACGTTACTCCCTTGGTGGAGGTACGTAGTCGTCGTGTCGGTGGTGCGAACTATCAGGTTCCTATGCCGGTACGTGGCGAACGTAAGTATGCGTTGACCTTTCGTTGGGTTCTCGGCGCTGCTCGTGGTCGCAAGGGGCGTCCTATGCACCAGAAGCTCGCTGATGAGATCGTAGCAGCCTTTAACAAAGAAGGAGATGCCATGAAGAAGCGTAACGATATCCATCGTATGGCTGAAGCAAACCGTGCGTTTGCTCACTTCGCTCGTTTTTCTTCAAAAAGACGATAATAACCCCATATGCGTGAGTATTCATTAGAAAAAACCCGTAATTTTGGCATTATTGCCCACATCGACGCAGGAAAGACTACTACGACAGAACGTGTCCTTTTTTACACAGGAAAAAAGCATAAGATCGGAGAGGTGCATGAAGGAGAGGCAACCATGGACTGGATGGTACAGGAACAGGAGCGTGGTATCACTATCACTTCGGCTGCCACTACTTGTTTTTGGAAAGGGTTTCGTTTTAATATTATCGACACTCCGGGACATATCGACTTCACGGTTGAGGTGCAGCGCTCATTGCGCGTACTCGATGGTGGCGTTGTTGTTTTTGATGGTGTTGCCGGCGTAGAACCACAATCAGAGACGGTATGGCGCCAAGCGGACAAGTATAATGTTCCGCGTATTTGTTTTATCAACAAACTGGATCGTACTGGTGCAGACTTTTATGCTGACCTTGAGTCGATTCATACGCGTCTTACAAAGCGTGCGTTTCCTACGCAGCTTCCGATCGGTATCGAAGAGAATTTTAACGGTATTATCGATCTTCTCACCCAGAAAGCGTATTTTTTCCGTGATGAATTAGGAACTAAGGTGGATGAGGGAGAGATTCCTGAGGATATGAAGGCGAAGGCCGGTCAGTATCGTTCACAGCTCATCGAGGCGATCATTGAAAACGATGAAGATCTCATGAACGCATATTTGGCGGGGCAAGAGATCCCTCTGGACAACCTCAAGCGTATTCTGCGCAAAGCGTGTTTGACCCGTGATATTATTCCTGTTCTGTGTGGAAGCGCCCTGAAGAACAAGGGAGTGCAGCTTATGCTCGACGCGGTGAATGATTATCTTCCTTCTCCTCTTGATATCCCTCCTGTAAAGGGCTTTCATCCTGATGATCCAGAACTTATTCTCGAACGTTCAGCATCTGATGAAGAGCCGTTTGCGGCGCTTGCTTTTAAGATCGCGACTGATCCCTTTGTCGGAAAACTCTGTTTCTTCCGTGTGTATTCAGGAACATTGAAGGCAGGATCGTACGTTTTGAACACTACTACTGGCGAGCGTGAGCGCGTAGGACGTATTTTGCGTATGCATGCAAATGATCGTGAAGATGTTGATGAGATTTATGCAGGTGAAATCGGCGCTGCGGTAGGGCTGAAGGCAACCTTTACCAGCCACACTATTTGTGACCCTGATCATCCTATTGTTCTCGAAACCATTCAGTTTCCTGAACCGGTTATTTCTGTGGCTATTGAGCCAAAAACCAAGGCGGATCAAGAAAAGATGGGCGTTGCTCTTTCTAAGCTTGCCGAAGAAGATCCTACCTTTCGTGTGCGTACCGATGATGAGACGCTACAGACTATTATTGCGGGTATGGGTGAGCTTCATCTTGAAATCATTATTGATCGCATGAAGCGTGAATTTAAGGTGGAAGCGAACGTAGGGCAGCCTCAGGTTTCCTACAAAGAAACTATTCGCGATACCGCGGAAGCAGAAGGAAAATATATCAAGCAATCAGGTGGGCGAGGACAATATGGACATTGTTGGATTCGTGTTTCTCCTCTGGAGCCCGGTCAAGGTTTTGAGTTTGCCGAAGAGGTGAAGGGTGGCTCTATCCCTAAGGAGTTTATTGCTCCTATCGAAAAAGGGATTCGTGAAGCGTTAACCCGTGGTGTTCTTGCGGGCTATCAAGTACTCGATGTGAAGGCAGTGGTCTATGATGGATCCTACCATGATGTTGACTCTTCGGAAGCAGCGTTTAAGATCGCAGGATCTATGGCGTTTCGTGAAGCATGTAGCCGTGCAAAGCCTGTTCTCCTGGAACCACTCATGAAAGTCGAAGTGGTCACCCCTGAGCAGTTCATGGGAGAAGTGATCGGAGATCTTAATGCAAAGCGTGGTCAGATCAAGGAAATGGGGGAGCGTCAGGGGGTTAAGGTGATCGACGCATATGTGCCTTTGGCGGAAATGTTCGGATATGCCACTCAGCTTCGTTCCATGACTCAGGGTCGTGCAAGCTATAGTATGGAGTTCGGTCACTATTCTGAGGTTCCTCGCAATATCCTCGATCAGATTGCTGAAAAAAAGAAGTAATAGCCCTACTCTTTATGATCCAGTCCCATGTATTCCAAGAAGTGCTTGACCTTGTTGAAAAAACTGGTGATCGCTGTGTCATGGTTGCGGACGACAAGGTGTTTGCGATTATGGGCTTGGCGCAATATCGCTCGCTCCTCCTCGGAGAGCGTGATATTATAGGCCTTTCTGAGACTGAGCTTCTTGAAAAGATCAATCGAGACATTGCGCGATGGAGAAGTGCACAAGTCGAAGAAGGTATTGACATGGTCTCTGATTATGATAGTATTGAACAGGGAATCAATGAATAACCCGTGAGACCTCTGTAAAACTGCGTCTTTTCATTTCACGGGCACCCTCTTGAGCCCCACTCAACGTATAATCCATACGTCTCCTGGAGCTCAACAGCCCATTCAACGAAAATCCATCACTTTTTCAGAGGTCTCCTGTTTTTTTCTCAAGATTTATAATTTTCATAATAATTTCTAATACCACATTGCTATGGCGGAAAAATTTGATCGATCAAAGCCTCACGTGAACATCGGAACGATTGGACACGTTGACCATGGAAAGACGACTACGACTGCTGCTATTCTCAAAGTCCTTGCGGCGAACGGAATGACTGCACAGAACAAGTCGATGGATGAAATTGACGCTGCTCCAGAAGAAAAGGCACGTGGTATTACTATTAACACTGCGCACGTTGAGTATGAGAGTGCAACGCGCCACTATGCGCACGTTGACTGTCCTGGACACGCCGACTATATCAAGAACATGATTACCGGTGCCGCACAGATGGACGGTGCTATTCTCGTGGTATCTGCTACCGATGGACCTATGCCGCAGACTCGTGAGCATATTTTGCTTGCTCGTCAGGTAGGTGTACCAAGTATCGTCGTATTTTTGAACAAAGTAGATATGGTTTCCGATCCGGAGCTTATCGACCTTGTTGAAGAGGAAGTACGCGATCTTTTGAAGAAGTACGAATTCCCTGGGGACACTACTCCTATTATTCGTGGTTCTGCGCTGAAGGCTTTGGAGAATCCTACCGATCCTACCTACGCACAGCCAATTCTTGATCTTATCAAGGCAGTAGACGACTTTGTTCCTCAGCCAGTTCGTGAGACTGATAAGCCTTTCTTGATGCCTGTCGAAGATATCTTCTCTATTGAAGGACGCGGAACGGTAGTTACTGGTCGTATTGAGCGCGGTATCATCCATATCAACGAGGATGTTGAAATCGTTGGTCTCAAAGATACACAAAAGACCGTAGTTACTGGTATCGAAATGTTTAACAAGCAGCTTGATGAAGGTATGGCAGGAGATAACGCAGGATTGTTGCTCCGCGGTACCAAGAAAGATGACGTAGAGCGCGGACAGGTTCTTGTGAAGCCAGGAACCGTTACTCCTCACAGCGAATTCGATGCTGAGGTGTATATCCTCTCCAAGGAAGAAGGCGGACGCCACAAGCCATTCTTCAAGGGGTACAAGCCACAGTTCTATATCCGTACTACTGACGTAACGGGAGAAGTAATATTGCCAGAAGGAACCGAGATGGTTATGCCTGGTGATACTATGAAGCTCGCCGTAAAGCTTATGGTACCGGTTGCTTTGGAAGAAAAACAGCGCTTTGCTATCCGTGAAGGTGGTTTGACGGTGGGTGCAGGAGTTGTTATTAAGATCAATAAGTAGTCCTTTGGGATCATAATATCCGTTCTTTATGTCAACAGCCCCACAACAGGAATCAGACAAGACACGCATTCGTATTAAGCTTCGTGGCTATGATCATAAGATTATTGATCAATCTGCAAAGAGTATCATTGATGCAGTAGTACGGAGCGGGGCGTCCGCAAAAGGTCCTATCCCTCTTCCCACTGAGAAGAGAATCTATACGGTTCTCAAATCTACGTTCGTCCATAAGGATGCACGTGATCAGTATGAGATGCGGACCCATAAGCGACTTATCGATATTATCGATCCCACCCCAAAGACCGCAGACACCCTTACGAACTTGAGTTTGCCCGCAGGGGTTGATCTTGAGATCAAGATGTTGTAAGATAGTTCTACTAGATGACGATTGTATAGGCATAGGCAGTACCAAAACATGGTATTTTCCTATGAATATAAGGATATAGGTGTACCAGACGTTTAACATCGCCGCAACAAAACGATCCACAACTCAGGATTTTCGTTGCAGACACGAGAGGGAGAGAGATTTTTACTCCATGGAAGACATCTTCTGTGAGGTAGGAATCTCTCCCTCTTTCCTTTAATTATCATGGCCATGAAATACCTTTTTGGAACAAAACTCGAGATGACCCAGCTGTTCGACGAAAAAGGACGCGTTGTTCCTGTTACCGCCGTGTCGGTTCCTGGTTGCGTAGTCACTCAGGTTCGAACACAAAAGCAGGACGGATATTCCGCTCTTCAGCTTGGCTTGGGGTTAAAAAAGAACGTTTCCAAAGGACTTTCTGGTCATTTTGCTAAAGGAAGCGTTTTTCCTGTAGGAAAAGGGTTTCGTTTTGTCCGAGAAGTGCGCGTTGAAGAGACTGATGCCCAGGTGGGTGATATGGTTGCTTCCGATGTATTCGCGGTCGGGGACGTCGTTATGGTCACGGGTCGCTCCAAAGGAAAGGGATTTCAAGGTGTTGTAAAGCGCCACCATTTCCGTGGAGGTCCTGCGAGCCATGGTCACAAAGATAACCTTCGTATGCCTGGTTCTATCGGAGCTGGTGGTATGCAGCATGTATTGAAGGGTATGCGTATGGGTGGCCACATGGGTGATGCACAGATAACGACCAAGGGTCTCTCTGTGGTATCGGTTGATCTTGAAGAAAAAATTATTTATATCAAAGGTTCTGTTCCTGGAGCTCGTGGAGGACTGGTTCTTATTACGGGAGCGGGGGATATGCGTTTTGAAGCCAAGAATACTTCTTCTACGGTAGAGGAGGCAGTTCCTGTTGTTGTCGCCGAGGACAAAGCTCCTACTGTGGTTGATGAGATTTCTGTCGCACCCGTAGAGGTCGTGCATGATGAGACTCAGCCATCGGAGGAAGTTTCTGCGCCCGAAGAGGTGCTTTCCGTTGACGAGACTCCTGCGGTAGCCGAAGAACCGGTCGTAGAGAATATTCCAGAAGAAACGCCTACGGCGCAATAACTTTGTTTGTATGATTGGAAGCACTACACAAACCATTTCAGTAGATATCTACAACACCAAGGGTGAAATCGTAGGTTCTAAGAACCTAAACCCCGCTATCTTTGGTATCGAAGCTTCTGAGGGTCTTATCCATCAGGCGGTTGTTGCTCAGATGGCAAATATTCGTCCTAACGTTGCGGATACAAAACGCCGCGATGAAGTACGTGGTGGAGGTAAGAAGCCTTGGAAACAAAAAGGAACTGGTCGTGCTCGTCATGGATCTATTCGTTCTCCTCTTTGGCGTGGTGGCGGTGTAGTTTTTGGACCATCGTCTGACCGTAATTTTTCACAAAAAGTTAATAAAAAGGTTCGTCGCAAGGCATTGTGCGCCGCCCTTTCTGAGCATGTCCGCACCAATTCTCTCTTTATCATTGATGGTTTTGAGGATACATCCGTTCCTAAGACAAAGGTTGCGTCGACAATGCTTCACAAGCTCCCTGTTATAAAGGACTGGGCGGATCGCATTAAGCCGACTATTATGGTGGTTTCACCGAGTGGTCACATGGTGTTGCAGCGTTCGTTGCGTAATATCCCTTCCGTAACGGTGATTGGTGCACGCAATATGAATATTATCGATATCGTGAAGCATAGGGCGCTTATTGTGCCGAGCGCCGCTATCGATGAGCTGGAAGTACTATTTTCACAAAAAGAAGTAACAACAGAAAGCATTTCCGAATAACGCTTTCATGAAACCCTATGGAAGAAACTACCACAACACAACCAGCTGCAGCGCCCAAAGCGACGCGTAAGCCAAAGAATGCACCAGTGGAAAAAAGCACGGTAGTTCTTCGTCGTGCTGACAAGCGTCATGCGGTTACTGATTCCACGCTCCTTGTTCGTCCAGTGTTTACTGAAAAAACCTTGTTAGGTGGTGCAAAGAATCAGTATGTCTTTGAAGTGTCTCTTGATGCGAATAAGGTTTCAGTGAAAAAGGCAGTATATAATCTTTACGGTCAAATGCCTACGGCGGTGAACATTTTGAGACAAAAAGGAAAGGATGTTCGCTATGGTCGCATGTCAGGAACTCGCAAAGACTGGAAGAAGGCGATCGTGTCTATGGCCAAGGGTGTCTCCATTGCTCCTGATCTTACCTAATATATGGGAATTCGCATTTATAAACCAACAAGCCCTGGACGACGCATTTCTAGTGTTGATGATTTTTCTGATATCACAAAATGGGAACCAGAAAAGTCTCTTATCGTTATCAAAAAAAGAAAAGCAGGGCGCAATAACCAAGGAAAAATTACTGTGCGTCATCGAGGGGGAGGGGCAAAGCGTTTTTATCGTATCATTGACTTTAAGCGTCTTCGTCTCGATATCCCTGCTACGGTTGCTGCTATCGAATATGACCCAAACCGTAATGCACGTATTGCACTCCTTCAATACGAAGATGGCGTCAAGGCATATATTATAGCCCCTAATGGGCTTTCTGTTGGCGCCACCGTCCTCTCTTCTAAAGAAAAAA
Organism: Candidatus Uhrbacteria bacterium; assembly: GCA_023246955.1. GTDB lineage: Bacteria > Patescibacteriota > Patescibacteriia > JACQRZ01 > JACQRZ01 > JAHFHK01. The sequence continues at coordinate 8,955 of JAHFHK010000021.1, read as the reverse complement.
TTGATATCTCTGTAGGGAATCGCCTTCTTTTGAAGCATATTCCTGCTGGTATCATGGTATACGAGCTTGAAATTAATCCAGGGCGTGGAGCACAGATCGTTCGATCCGCAGGATTGGGCGCAAAGATTATGTCGGTTGAGGGCGACTATGCACTCATTAAGCTTCCTTCTGGAGAGATCCGAAAGTTCTCGACTCTCTGTATGGCAACGGTTGGCCAGGTGGGAAATGCTGACTATCGCCTCATTCGATGGGGAAAAGCAGGAAGAAAGCGTCATCTGGGATGGCGTCCTACGGTTCGTGGAAAGGTTATGAACCCGGTAGATCACCCTCATGGAGGTGGAGAAGGACATACCCCAATCGGTATGAAACATCCAAAGACTCCACAAGGAAAGCCTGCATTGGGAGTTCGCACCAGAAAGAAGAAGCCTTCCGATCGCCTTATTACCCAGCGTCGTTACGCCAAGAAGTAATCACTTATAACCATTTGTATGTCACGAAGTCTTAAAAAAGGACCCTATCTCGATGAACGTCTCCTTGCAAAGGTGGCGAAATTGACGCCGGGCGATAAGACCCCTATCAAAACATGGGCACGGGCGGCAACCATTACTCCTGAGATGGTGGGCTTTACATTTGGTGTTCACAATGGTAAAGTGCATACTCCTGTCTCGGTTACGGAAAATATGGTGGGGCATAAGCTGGGTGAGTTTTCTCTGACGCGCAAATTTGCCCGTCATGGTGGAAAGATGCAGAAGGAGCAGGAGAAATCGGGAACAAAGAAGTAATATTACGTATATATGGCAACCCAAAGCGCACAATCAGTAGGAGCAAAAGCACGGTCATTGCGTATGTCGGCTCGTAAGGTTCGGCTCATTGCTGACCTTATTCGCGGTATGCATGTCCATGTGGCTGCTACACAGCTTGCCATTAACCCAAAGCATGCGAGTAAGCCGGTTTTGAAGCTTCTTAATTCCGCCATTGCGAATGCGGAACATAATTTTCGGCTCAAGGCAGAGGATCTCTATGTTTCTATGATCAAGGTTGACCAGGGATCTGTGTTGAAGCGATGGCGTCCTCGGGCGTTCGGTCGTGCCGCACCTATCCATAAGCATAGCTGCTCCATCTCTCTTGAGATCGCTCCTCGTGTTGTCGATACAGAAAAAGCGAAAAAAGAAACCGTAGCTAAAGACGTGTCAAAGGAGTCGACTGAAGCTCCTACACCAAAGCAATAATCGTATATGGGAAACAAAGTACATCCAACAGCATTCCGTCTGGGAACAGTAACGGGCTGGGAGTCAAAATGGTATGCGCGCGGACGTGCGTATGCCGATAATCTTCGCGTTGATATTCTCCTCAAGAAATATGTTGCGAAAGAATTAAAGGCTGCTGGTGTTGCGCGTATTGAAATTGAGCGAACCCATAATGCGATCACGGTTCTTATCTATTGTGCAAACCCTGGATCTGTCATTGGCAGACAAGGTGCTGGTGCAGAAGATATGAAGCGTAAGCTCAAACAGGAGTTCTTTGCATCGCAGAAAGTTACGTTGCATCTCAACATTATTGAAGTGTCGCGCCCTGGATTGAGTGCACAGCTTGTTACACAGGGAATTGTGGGTGATATTGAAAAACGTATGCCATTTCGTCGTGCGATGAAGCAGGCGATCGAGCGTGTACAGAAGGCGGGAGCGCAAGGAGTCAAGATTATGATCTCTGGCCGTCTCAACGGTGCGGAAATCGCTCGTACCGAAAAGCTTTCCTGGGGTAAAATTCCTCTTCATACCATTCGTGCCGATATTGATTATGGTCGTGGTCCTGCGACGACGGTCTATGGAGTTATCGGGGTGAAGGTGTGGGTGTATAGGGGTGAAGTATTTGCGGAGAACGAGCAGCCACGGGCATAACTATTTTTTCTTCTGATTCAACGAGACGTATATGATGTTTCCTAAAAAAGTCAAGCATCGCAAATGGCATAAGGGGCGTAGCCGTAACACCGGCCATGTTGCCTCTACCAAGACGGAGCTCAGCTTCGGAGACTTCGGTTTGAAATCGCTCGATGAGCGCTGGATTACTGCTCGTCAGATTGAAGCAGCGCGTCGCGCGATTACTCGTTGTATTAAACGAGGAGGAAAAGTATGGATCCGTATCTTCCCTGATCGTCCTGTTACCTTCCACGGTAACGAGAATACAATGGGTGGAGGAAAGGGTGCCGTTGATCACTACGTTGCTATTATTTTGCCCGGAACCGTCATGTTTGAAATGGGCGGTGTTGGCGAAGATATTGCACGCGAAGCGCTTCGACTTGCGTCCTACAAGCTTGCGGTTCGTACCCGTATCGTAACGCGATCATAATATGAAAATGCAAGAAATAATCGAAAAATCAGAAACAGAATTGCGTACACTTCTTACGTCACTTCGCGAAGACATTCAGTCATTGCGATTTAAGATTGCGAGTCGTGAGCTCAAGGATGTTCGTGAAGTTCGCGAAAAGAAAAAAGATCTTGCGCGCGTTCTCATGGTTTTGTCGAAGAGCAAACAAGCCTAACCTATTCATATGTCACTACCTACAACTCACAAAAGAACATTCAAGGGAACGGTCGTCAGCGATAAAATGCAAAAGACGATTGTGGTTCGTGTTGACAGCATGAAGGTGCACCCAAAGTACAAGAAGCGCTACACTGTTTCTAAGCGTTTTAAAGTACATGATGAAAAAGGGCAGTTCCATATTGGTGATGTTGTCTCTTTTGTCGAAACTCGTCCTCTTAGCCGTGATAAACGGTGGGGAGTCGTGTACCCTATTCTTGCGTAACGAACTATATGATTCAACATCGTTCAATGCTTACATCAGCGGATAACAGTGGTGCAAAACGCATCCAATGTATTCGTGTACTCGGAGGATACCAGAAGCGCTATGCTCGCATCGGTGATGTTATTACTGTATCTATTAAAGAGGCAGTACCACGAAGCGGCGTGAAGAAGGGGGAGGTTATGCACGGAGTTATCGTTCGTACTCGGAAAGAAACCCGTCGGGCGGATGGTACCTATGTTCGTTTTAGCGATAATGCTATCGTACTCATTGATAAGAAATCAAAGGAGCCAAAGGGTACTCGTATTTTTGGTCCTATTGCTCGTGAATTGCGCGCAAAAGGATTTTCTAAGATCATCTCTCTTGCCCAAGAAGTACTCTAAACTATATGAAAATAAAGAAAAACGACACCGTAGCGGTTCTTGCAGGAAAAGATCGGGGAAAGACCGGTAAGGTTTTGCGCGCCTTTCCTCAAGAGGGAAAAATCGTTGTAGAATGGGTGCATATCGTTGCTAAGCACATAAAAGCACGTAAAACGGGAGAAAAAGGGCAAAAACTCTATATGCCTAAGCCCTTGCCAGTTGACAAGGTTATGCTAGTATGTCCACATTGCAGTGCGAAGACCCGCGTCGGGTATTCTATAACGGTTGTCGATGGAAAGAAGAAGAAAGAGCGCATGTGTAAGAAAGGTAATCACGCTATCAGTTAAGTATCGATATGGAAAATCTCTTGTCTCACTACAAATCAACGATCATTCCTGCACTCAAGACTCAGTTCGGGTATAGTAATGTTTTTGAAATTCCTCGCATGATGAAGGTCACTCTTAATGTGGGCGTCGGACGCAATGCCAAGGAAGCAAACTTTATTGAATCGGTTGAAAAAACACTGCGTGCTATCACCGGACAAAAGCCTGTGCGCACCAAAGCAAAGAAGTCAGTCGCTGGTTTCAAAATCCGCGAAGGGCAGGTTGTCGGGGTTATGGTGACGTTGCGCAAGAAGCGTATGAATGATTTTGTTGAAAAACTCATTCATTATACCCTTCCTCGCGTGCGTGACTTTCGTGGTATAGATTCTAGTATTGTTGATGGGCATGGTAATCTCAATCTTGGCTTCAAGGAACACATATCGTTTCCTGAAGTGGGATCGGACGAGATCGATCGTGTTCATGGGCTCGAGCTTTCTATCACGTCGACTGCGAAAACCCATGAAGAAGGCGTTGCGCTCTTTAAGGCGATGGGTTTCCCTTTTAAATCATAATTTGCTTGCAAGCTTTCGAAACGACTTTTATGGCAACTGAAGCACAAATCGTAAAATCACGTCGCTCGCTGCGTACACCGAAGTACTCTACTCGTATCGTACGTCGATGTTGGCGCTGCGGAAGAAATCATGGGTTTATCCGTGATTTCGGTATGTGCCGCATTTGTTTTCGAGAGCTTGCAAACAAAGGCAGTATCCCTGGTGTTAGGAAGGCAAGCTGGTAATTTTCGAATCATTCGATTATCCTATGACAGACCCAATCGCAGACATGCTCACTCGTATACGTAACGCCCAGGCCGTCCACAAGGACACTGTTTTGGTGCCGTATTCGAATGTAAAACGAGATATAGCGCGTGTTCTCAAGGAAGAAGGCTATATTCAAGATGTTATGGAAACAGAAGAGGGAAGTTTCCGTGTTCTTCGTGTTGCCCTCAAGTACCACCACGACGCAACTCCTGCGATTCGTGTCATCACTCGTATCAGTAAGCCAGGGTGTCGTATCTATACTCGTGCCACAGAAATCCCTACCGTGTTGAACAACTATGGTATTGCTATCGTCTCTACATCTCGTGGGGTGATGTCGAACCATGCTGCCCGCAAAGCAAAAGTGGGCGGGGAAGTGTTGTGTGAAATAAGTTAAGGCTATACCTATATGTCCCGTATCGGAAAACAACCCATCACTGTACCTGCCGGAGTTGAGTTTGTCGTTGTTGGCGCTCAGTGTACCGCGAAGGGGCCTAAGGGCTCTTTGGTACTCGCTCTTCACCCTCATGTTTCCGTAACGAGAGAAGGTGATGAACTTCGTGTTACTGTTCAGAATCCAGAAGATGGGCGGGATCGTGCACTATGGGGTCTTTTTGGTCGCCTCGTGCATAATCTTGTCGAAGGAGTGACAAAGGGGTATACTAAGCAACTCGAGCTTAATGGTGTTGGTTTTAAGGTGGCAAATTCACCTAAAGGCCTTGCAATGAGTCTCGGATTTTCACACCCTGTGGAGTATGTTCTTCCTGCTGGGATTCAGGCAACGGTAGAAAAGAATCTTATTACTATTTCGGGTATTGATAAGCAGCTGGTTGGAGAAACTGCCGCCTGTATTCGTCGCCTCAAGAAGCCTGAGCCATACAAGGGAAAGGGTATCAAGTATGTTGATGAGGTTATTAGACGTAAAGCAGGAAAAGCAGCAAAGGCTGGAAAATAAATTTTGAATTATATGGCACACACTCGCTCACGCAACGCACAACGTATTATCAGAAAAGCTCGTATTCGCTCTCGTTTGAGTGGCACTGCTTTGCGTCCTCGTCTTTCTGTGTTTCGTGGAGCAACGACGTGCTATGCTCAGCTTATTGATGACACTCAGGGACGTACTCTCGCGAGTGTGTATGACCGTGAACTTTCTGCGGAAGATAAAAAAGCTACTCCTACTCAGCGTGCGCACGCATTGGGGGTGCTTATTGCCAAAAAGGCAGAAGGAAAGGGAGTAAAGAGTATTGTCTTCGATCGTTCTGGGTATGCCTATCATGGTCGCGTTGCGGCTCTTGCTGAAGGCGCCCGCGAATCAGGTCTCACGTTTTAATCATTGTATCTTCTTTCCACTTTTTATTGTATGGCAACTGCACGACGACAAAAAAAGAATGACCGACCCGCGGCTGACAAAGAATTTGCACAGACCATTATTGATCTTTCCCGCGTTACTCGTGTGATGGCAGGAGGAAAGCGTATGCGTTTCCGTGCCTGTGTTGTCGTGGGCGACAAAAAAGGGAAGATTGGCTACGGTATTGCTAAGGGTGCTGACGTAACTCTCGCAGTGAATAAGGCGGCAACGAAAGCAAAGAAGGCTATGATTATGATTCCCATCACCAACGGAACCATCCCCCATGCTATTCAGATCAAGTTCAAGGCGGCGCGTATGCTCATGAAGCCTGCTCCTCAGGGAACGGGGGTTATGGCAGGAGGTGCGGTGCGTCAGGCACTCGAGCTTTCTGGTATTGATAATATCGTCGCAAAGATTTTTGGTTCAAAAAATAAGCTTAATAATATTCACGCACTCTTTGTCGCTCTTGTTGAGCTCGGCAAGCCACGTATTCATGTGCGTACAGTTTCTAAAAAGCGTGAGACTGCATCGGTAGCTGCATAATCTTGACTATATGAATCTTCATTCACTACAACCATTCCCTGGATCACAAAAGAACAAGAAGCGCGTTGGGCGTGGAGTAGGATCTGGCCATGGAACCTATTCGACCCGCGGTATGAAGGGGCAGCGTGCTCGAAGCGGTGGGCGAAGCGGTCTCAAACTGAAAGGAATCAAGCAAATGTTGCTTCGTATTCCTAAGGTACGCGGATTTAAGAGTATTCATAAAAAGGCTCGTCCAGTGAATATTGCTTCCCTTGAAGAAAAATTCAGCACCGGAGATCTTATCACTCCCGCTACTCTTGCTGCAAAAGGGTGTGTTCGACTTCTCAAAGGAGCAACCGTGGTGGTCAAAATTCTGGGAGATGGTACCCTTACTAAGGCTCTGAAGGTAGAGGGGTGCGTTGTTTCAAAAGTTGCAAAAGAAAAAATCGAGAAAGCGGGCGGATCCATAAAATAGGCTTGTATGTGGAAAAAACTTGTTCAGATCGCGAAGTTGCCTGATGTACGCAACAGTATTTTGTTTGTTTTGGGGATGCTGGTGATCTTTCGTGTCGCAGCAAATGTTCCCGTTCCTGGTGTTGATCTCGTCAATTTGACGAAATTTTTTCATAATCAAAATAGTGATAAGTTCTCTGTTGTCGCAATGGGTGTTGGTCCCTACATTACTGCCTCTATTATATTACAGCTTCTTACGATGATTATTCCTCGTTTTGAGAAGCTTTCTAAAGATGGCGAATATGGTCGCCAAAAAATCAATCAATACACTCGCTATCTCACTATTCCTATTGCTGCTTTGCAGGGCTATGCATTGATTTCTCTTTTGCAGCACTCTCCATCGCCTATTATCACTGCTACCGATCCTCTTCATATTGGTTTGATTATACTCGTGATGACCGCAGGAACCGCCCTTCTGATGTGGCTCGGTGAATTGATTTCCGAAAAGAATATTGGCAATGGTATTTCGCTTCTTATCTTTGCCGGTATCGTTTCTCGACTCCCTAGTGTATTGGATACACTCAAGACTATGGACAGCTCGGAGATGTTTAACTTTTTTGTTTTTGTTGTTATCGGACTCATTACTATTGCTTCGATTGTGTACATGACTGAAGGGCAGCGTAATATTCCTGTTACCTATGCACGCCAGGTGCGAGGTTCCCATACTACGTCGAATGTTAATACTCATCTTCCTTTGCGCGTGAATCAGGCGGGAGTTATTCCTATTATCTTTGCAATCTCTATCGTTCTTTTTCCCCCTACGATTGCGCAGTTTTTTGTTAATGCAAAGACGGTGATGATTAAGCAGTTCGCTCAGGGAGTTATTTCTTTCTTCAATGATCGAACATGGTATGGGGTTATGTACTTCTTTCTCGTCATTGCATTTACTTACTTTTATACTTCTATCATCTTCAAGCCTGATCAGATTGCGGAGAATCTTCAGAAGCAGGGAGGGTTTGTACCGGGAATTCGACCAGGAAAGCCTACGGAAAACTATCTGTGGAATATTAGTAACAAGATTATTTTGCCTGGTGCATTATTCTTGGCGATACTTGCGGTACTGCCGGTTGTCATGCAGCAGCTGACCAATATCCGCACCCTGACCGTTGGAGGCACGAGTTTGTTGATCGTGGTGAGTGTGGTACTCGAAACGATTAAGCAGGTAGACGCGCAGTTGACTATGAGAGATTACGAAGACCTTGTATAGGACGGTCTTTCTCTTTGTTTGAGGCAAAATCTTTATTGCATTCCCCTTCGGCACTATCGGCGGATGCCGCCAAAGGCGCCCCAGGAGAACGCAATAAAGATTTCTGAAAGACCATCAGTTTTTCAGGGGTCTCTCGCAAGTATGAAGCAGGAGAGACGTTTCTTTCGTATCATCTTTAAACCCCGCTTATGGAAAATGCGGGGTTTTGTATGAAGAGAATATTTTTATATACTATTACATATTATGGAATCACTATCGCGTCCACTCTTTGTTCTCCTGGGTCCTCCTGGGTCGGGTAAGGGAACACAAGGAAAGCGTCTTTCTCAGGAATTCGGTCTTCCTATTATGTCGGTGGGAGGTATGGTTCGTGTGTTTTGTGATACGCATACTGATAGGATGCTTTGCGAAGAAATTCGTGCACGCTACGAAAAGGGTATTCCGCAGCCCGATGAAGTGGTTATCACTATCGTCAGGGATTATCTCACAAAGCATGATACCTCTCGTGGTCTGATTGCTGATGCGTTTCCGTTAACTCTTCTCGAGGCGGAGGCACTTACTGATATGGTTGCAGAATATGCGCTCGATGCTCCGCTCGTTTTCTTTCTTTCCATTGATATTGATACTGCTACTGAACGTATATCACATCGCAAGGTGTGCTCAGAGTGTAGTCGCACGTTTACGCCTTCTGAGGCTGCGTACTCCGCCGGTATATGCGATGCGTGCGGGGGTGCGCTTATCATTCGTCCTGATGATCATCCCGATATCGTGCGTCATCGTTTTGAGGAATACCATACTCGTCTTGAGGAGGTGCGTGAATACTATGAGAAGCGGGGAGGGCTTCATATGCTTGATGCTACTGCACCCTCTGAACAGGTATACGTAACCATTCTTGAAATTTGTGCGCAAAAAGGGTACTATCCGCAGTAATTATGGTTACTATAAAAACACTACAGGAAATAGAGATAATGCGTACTGGGGGTGCGCTGTTGGCGCGTGCGCTGAAAAAGGCTGTTGAGGCGGTACGTCCAGGGGTTCGTTTGTTTGAGCTTGATGCAATTGCACGAG
>JAHFHK010000020.1 GCA_023246955.1 Candidatus Uhrbacteria bacterium | reverse complement strand
TTTTTTGCTTTCTACTAAAAGCAAAACCACCACTTACGTGGTGGCAAAGTCAGGTATTACCCATCCAAAATCAAAGACCACAAAACCTACTAAATCTCTATTGTCAGGAAATTTGAATTTCTCCTTCTCCTCATTGAAGAAAAATACAGCGTGTACTTTATTATTTTTCAAAGAAACATGTGGCCAATTAATCATGGCGCACCTCCAATATATTTGATTCGCGCTCAGTGTAGCAACAAAGAGAGACTTTGTCAAGGGTATGTACCGAGATTACTTGACAGAAGTAATGTTGTGTTATACTATTTTTTGCGTACGTCCAAAGCACAACACTAGTATATTGAAAAGAGGAATATCGTTTTGTCAAAGAAGAGAAGAGACACAGGATTCACAACAGACGATGCACTAAAAGAGGCAGGACTCGAGATTACTGCCGATGAGGTGTACGGAACCAACTTCACGTTCTTTCCTAACAACCCCTACTCGATAGAGGTTACGGGAGTATTTCTCGGAGTTACCTACACGGGCGAATACGGTACGCTCTACCTAGATGTTTCTAACAAAACATTCAGAAACGAGGAAATTAAGAGGATCGAATACGAACTCGAAAGCGGGGTCTTTAAGCTCATAACCATTGACGAGTACAAAGTCATTCAAAGACACCAAGGCAATTTACGAATCAACGGTGATGCAGACGAGCTTCTAGAACAACTCGAGAAGACACACCCCCGCACCACAGCCCCACTCAACACATTTGCACCTATGAAAAATAGGGTGCATTCGCAAGTATAAAATCAAGAGACTTGACATTGAGTGAAATAAGGATATAATCCTAGTAATCCTACAGAGATTCGTGTAATAAACGGATTTCGACCCAGCATACCTATCTGCTGGGTCTTTTTTTATTTCCTTGCAATAAAGCGGAAAGGTTTGTACAAATGGGCGCCGGTTTGGTAGGATGAAAGACACATATGGAAGACATCTCTCTTACTACACCCCAGGCAGCACCGGAAGAAGTGCCCTTCGATACAGGCCTGCGCCCTCAAACACTTTCCGACTATATCGGACAGGACATCATTAAAGATACGCTCAAGGTTTTTATCGAAGCATCAAAGGGGCGTAGCGACGCGATGGAGCATGTCTTGCTCTCAGGACCTCCGGGGTTAGGAAAGACAACGCTCGCGCATATCATCGCGCACGAACGAGGCGTGGGGATTCGCGTGACATCAGGACCTGCTATCGAACGCGCAGGAGATCTCGCAGCAATCCTCACGAATCTCACCGAAGGAGATGTGCTCTTCATCGACGAGATCCATCGCATCAACAAATCTATCGTAGAAGCGCTCTACCCTGCGATGGAAGACTGTGCCCTCGACATCGTCCTCGGGAAAGGCCCTTCAGCAGAAAAAATCCTCCATCGTTCAGCGGGAATCCTCGGCGTCGACCTTCATCCCGAAGCCGCCGGCATCGTCGCATCGCGTTCTCGTGCAACACCGCGTATTGCGAATCGTCTCCTGAAGCGCGTGCGTGATTTTGCGCAGGTCAAAAGCGACGGCATCGTAACCGTACCCCTCGCCAAAGAAGCGCTCGCCGCACTCGGCATTGATGAACACGGTCTCGATCAGCTCGATCGACGCATTCTCGAAACTATTATCGACAAGTTCAAAGGAGGCCCCGTAGGAGTGGGGACAATCGCCGCGGCACTTTCGGAAGAAACCGAAACCATCGAAGAAGTCTACGAACCGTTTCTTATGCAAAAGGGATTTCTCCAGCGCACCTCACGAGGACGCATCGCAACACCACGCGCATACGAACATCTCGGATTTGATGTGCCCAAGGAGCAGGAGTAGTCGTTTTGGGTTCTGGTCACGTAAAAAGTTTTTCACTAAAAAATCGAGCCCCAGAAGGAGCCCGATTTTTTGAATGAACGAAAATGATGGCAAATGAACTATTGATAGAGCGACATAGGATCTATTCTTTTATCGCTCTCAAGAAATTCAAAGTGGAGATGTGGTCCCGTAGAACGCCCAGAACTTCCTAGAGTTCCGATCTTCTGGCCACGAAGAACTTTCTGGCCCGTCTTCACTTTGAGGGTATTGAGCTGACCATAACGAAATCGAAGACCGTCGGCAGTTTCGATAACGGCAGTATTTCCATATCCGCCATTGTACCCCTTGCTTGCTCTGACTACTTTCCCATCGGTGACAGAAAATACAGGATCACCAATTTTTCCGCGGATATCCATGCCAGTGTGTTGATCGGAAAATGGTTGCGTAATAGATACAGACTGTGTCGGCCAAACAACATTCGGTATTTTTGGCTTTTCCTCGGCATGCGCGAGTGCGGGAAACAGAATAAAACTCGCAATCGAAAGAACAGAAAGAAACAGTCCTGTAGCTTTGTTCATATCAATGAGTTACGAATAAGGATATCGACAATATTCGCGTTAGGGCAAAGCATTGCCGTCGACCCTTTATTACCGACGATAGTAGCATGGAATGATATTTTTGTCCATCCCGGGGCAGCGCCGCCGAGTTCAAACTTCAATGCACCATCCCTATGCGATGAGGGTGGCAGTCGCATGTATGGAGAGTTATTGCGCAGTCTTAACCACCTTGATGATATAGATCGAAGGAATAGTGCTTTTCTTTAACTTGCCGTTCTTCTTTGCAGCGCTCCTGGGTTCAATCATGGTATGAATAGAAAATCCGTTTGCGACACATGCATTGATATAGGTAGAGATGGGACGCTTATACATCCAGTATCGCACTTTTTGACGAATGCCATCTACGCCCCATGTTTTTTCAATGCGTTCGAAACGATCTTTGGCGTAGGGGCGATAATAGGCGATGAGCTCCGATACTGTTTTGTTGCTCGTGCCCATATCGCAGTACGCCATACTGAATAGAGGGTGGGTAGCTTGAAAAATAAGGCATCCACCTGGCTTGAGAAGGGCGTGCATATTCTTTAGAAAGAGATCAAGATTCTTGATATAAAATATCCCCGCCGAAATAACCACTACGTCAAAGTGATTGCGTGGCATATCTTTGATACTGGCAGCATCGCGAACAAGGTAGGTGATATCTCCACCCCTCTCTTGTGCTTTTGCGATAAGTGCTGGAGAAATATCTGAGGCCCACACCTCCTTGGCACCCTTCTTCTGTAGCGCGCGAGCCAAATAGCCATTACCACATGCCGGCTCATAGATTGTCTTACCGCGTACCGATCCCAACAACTTAAAAATCACAGTATCCGCTATGGATGCGGTAGCGCGTTCGCCCTCTCCTGTCATTGCGTCCCAGATATCTGCAAATGGCTCAAAAGAAGTGCGTGGCGGCATATGGGGAGCTATGAATATAAGAAAGGATGACGCTCCCTACCATTATAACACCCCAAACACTTGACGATATACATATATGTGCTATACAGAAGGTATATTCGCGAAGAAAGCGGATAGAAAGGGGGTTCTTTGAAAATTACCGATTAGGGAAAGGAATAGATCGAATGCAGATCGTAGAGTTACTAGAATGGTGGAACCTTATTTTTGTTCTTCCATTCTTTGCGGCAACGTTGCAAATGGTGTTGCAGGCTATGGGCCTGATACATATAGGCCACGGCATGCACCACATACACATTCATCACGATCATTCAGTAGGCCATTCACATGTGGTGCCACATGGGCACGCTCACGCGCATCACGAATCAGGAGGGCATACGAATGACTCATCAAGCGCAGCCGCAAAAATGCTGAGTTTGATGGGGATAGGAAAAGCCCCGTTTATGGTAATACTCTCGTGTTTTTCCATACTCTGGGGGAGTATAGGGCTCTGTGCAAACCAAATCTTTGGCGTAACGGCACGTGCTCCGCAAATAGTCCTGCTCCCGTCTATAGGGCTTGCCCTCCTGGGAGCATTTCTCCTGACAGGAATCTTGGCAAACATCATTGGAAAAATGATGCCGAGCACCGAGACATATGGACAAAGAGAAGCAGAGTTTGTGGGGCAAATAGCGACTGCGGTTATGACCATAACTTCAGAAAGTGGTGTCATAGCAGTACTCGATGCTCACAAGAACCGAATAGAAATGAAGTGCGTAACGGACGATGGCTCATCGCTTCCATCGGGAAGCAGTGTTCTCATTACTAACTACGAAGAAGAAAAGGGGAGGTGTATTGTATGTCCTTTCGAAGCGTAGTAGGGAATATATCAGAAAAAATATCTCACAAAGAAAGAAGGAACATGAAACATGGCTAAAGATGATAACGAAAGTAAAGGCGGGGGGATGTTTCTCATCCTCGTTGCCACCGCGTTGATATTTATCGGAGGACCATTGCTCCTCCCTGCATTGTTACCGAGCGTCCATATTAGTGGGGTAGCACAAATCATCCTTATAGGATTCGGGGTATTGTTATTGATTGCTGGTTCCGTAATGGGTGCATTCATATCTTTTTACGAAAAAGCAGGAAGCAATGAAGCATTCGTGCGTACCGGGATGGGTGGTCAGTGTGCCGTCATTGATGGTGGTGCATTAGTGATCCCTACCGTGCACAAGGTGCGGAGGGTGTCGCTCGAAACCAATAAACTCGTCGTCCAACGCTTTAGTAAAGATGCGCTCATCACGGGGGACAATCTGCGTGCCGACGTGCGTGCTGAATTCTATATCCGGGTGAACAGAACCGTCGAAGGGGTAATTGCCGCCGCAACATCATTGGGCCAAAAGTCCTATGATGCCAGTGCGGTAATGGATCTTGTTGGAGAAAAGCTTGTATCGGCGATGCGGACAGTGGCCGCCCGATCCAAGCTCGAAGATCTTCATAGCAAACTCGATGAGTACAAAGACCATGTGAAAGAGATCGTCGAACGCGATCTTGCACCTAACGGACTCTTTCTGGAAACGGTGGCGATTTCGCATCTCAATCAAACCCCTCCCGGGCTCCTTGATCCAGAAAACAATGTGTTTGATGCGCAGGGTGCAAAACAAATTGCACATATTATCGCAAGTCAGAGAGTGGAGCGATCAAAAATTACGGCGGATGCTGACAGGGACGTAAAGACTCAGGAAGTTGAGCGCGACAAAGAGTTGTTTAATCAAGAAGTCGCTCGCGCAACCGCTGAAGCAGCACGTGACGTCACGATAAAAAATGCACAAGCCGAAGCTTCCAGAAAAGCGATAGAGTTCGCAGCGGGGCAAGAGCAGCAAGCAGAACTGGCGAAAGTTGCGGCTGAACAAGCCGTAGATATCGCGCGGGTCGAGAAAGCTAAGGCGGTTCAGGTTGCCGAAAATACACAAGAGCGGGAGGTCCAGACGGCGCAAATTGCAAAAGAACAGGCACTGCAGACCGCCAACGTACAGAAAGAAAAGGCAATCCAGACGGCAGGTATTGAAAGGGAACAGGCGGTACAGGTCCAAACCCGAGAGCAACAGATTGCGGTAGCGGAAGCGGAAAAACGCCGTGCTGTAGCGGAAGCTGAGCGCGTTACCGCAGAAATCGATAGAACGAGAAAAGAACAGGAAAAACTGACAGTCGAAAAGACTGCTGAAGCCGAACGACAAAAATCAGTGAGCATCATCCAAAAAGAAGCGACTGCCAAACAAATAAGCATCGAACGCGAAAATGATGCAAATATGGCAGCCTACGCGACGGTGACTCAGGCAGAAGGAGAAGAAAAAGCAGCATTAGCGAAAGCCAATGCACAGCTCACCCTCGCCCAGGCCAACAAGCAATCAAAAGAACTGGATGCCGCAGGCCAACAAGCTATTGCGATGGTGCCAGTAGAGGTTGCTCGAAGCCAAGTTTCCGTCAACGCTGCACAGGTCGAAGTTGATCGTAAGCAATTGGAGAACCAACAGCAATTCGAAAGAGCGGCAATTGATCTCCAGATAGAGCTTGCAAAGATTGCGTCCCTGAAAGAAATAGGGATAGCGCAAGCGAATGCAATCGGTAACGCTCTGTCGGCGGCAGACCTCAGGATCTACGGGGATCCTGCAATGCTCCAGGCGATACTCGGAAGTGTTATGAAGGGCCAGCAGATCGGCGGATTCCTTGAAGGAGTTACCGAGACAACGCCTGAAGGTGTGAAGATGCTGGGTCAAGGCATGATCGATAAGATTGCCGAGAAGCTCTCTGGCGCGGCAAAAAGTGTTTTTGGAAGAGAAGTATCCAAGGATACTATTGCGACTATGATAAAAGACGAAGTAGCACAAGTAGCCAGTGACAATGGCGCTAAAGTCGTACAAATCGAAAAATAATAAAGGCCAATAAGCGCCTTATACGCTCCCACTCTTCGCACAATGCGTTGAGTGGGAGTTTTTTATTACTCAGTGCATCCCTTGACGTTCGCCAGGATAGTGGTAGAGTCCTTGTGAATAAAGGAGATTATAGAAAATGACGTATATTGACAATGAAAGAAATATTGCACGCACTGAAGCCATTATATGGATTCGGGAACTACAACAGCTCGGTGCTCGGAAACTATTTCTGAAAAATAAAAATATCAGGCAAGCATTCAGGGGATCGGAAACACTCACGTGCGGTGATGAAGGTATCACTTTCGGCATCCATTCACCAGGATCGGGGGTTCTGCTCTCGGATGATATGTGCAGACGCATGGTACAGCGCGCCGAGATTACTGAGCTTACGGGACACGACAACTGTGGTGCATTTGCACTCGCTTTTCCCAATATTGCAAAAGAGGATCGCAATCGAGTGTGTCGAGAATATAACAAGGGAAGAGCGAACGTATACGGCCTATCATATCGCCACCTTACAGCAGAGGAAATGAATCGCCCAAAAACTTTCCATAATGCCGTTGCAATATATTACGATGGTACAGGAGAGTTCAATCGTATTGAAGGCCTTCCACCGGGGTTTGTGATTAGTCGCTACTATAGTCCTGCAGCCGAAGAAGAGCTAAAGCGATATATGACAATAGCCATGGGCAATGACGGCCTCGGATCATTCTTTAGCACACATACCCCTCTGCACGTCATAGCCCTCGCGCACCCAACCGATAGACAATTTTCGCTGAAGCGCCTCCAGCAAGAAATCTATAGAGTAGCAAAGGGACATGGGAATCGTGTAGTGATCGACGGAGTGAAGACCTCATGGTTCTTTTACTCGCGAGAGATGGAGTCAACAAAAAACGAATCGGTTCCTGTAGCATCCTCGAGATAAGCACCTCATAATATATCAATAGAATTCCAAATAGGACTGTGAAATTTTCACGGTCTTTTTTATAAAAAAAAGAACGGTTTAAAGACACGTTCAGGTCATAGAGTATTACACCTCGGATAGCTCGACGATACGTCCATCCGGATCACGGAAACAGAGGGTCGCGTACTGTTCCATGCCAAGGGTTTCAAGAACAGGCACCACATTACTCACACTGTCGACGGTAATTCCGATGCGACAAGGATCTGTCGTACTGGCGGTATCATCCCGCAAAGGATAGAGCTCCACGACCACACCAGAAATACACGTAGAGAAGTGGATGGGACCAGCGCCATGTTTTTCTTCCTGGAAAGAAAGCCCGAGAGCCTCGTAAAACCGTTTTGTCCCAGAAAGATCCCTACATCGAAGAACAAGATAGTTGAGCCGTATCACCGCCACACCTCCCTCTAGCTACGAAGACAAAGAGTAGCAATCTTGTGATGAACAGAGTCCATCGTGTGATCTGGTCACCTTGATTGCTTCACGCAGATCTTGAGGAATAATATGAGCATAAGGCTCCTTGACGGCGAATGATCCTATAATGTCTGCATCAAGGAGTCCCCCCACCAATTCCTCCGCTTCCTTCTGGGGACAATCAGTATTTCTGCTCGATGGAGAAGGGCAGTACATTTCGTCATCCTCATTCCAAGCAAAGAAATCTGGCGCATAGCTACACATCGAGCCATCATTAATCGTTTCATCAACGTTCATAGAAAAGGGGTTCACCCCCGCAGGAAAACCATCCATTGAAAATACCTCCGTATTAATGAACTAATAATTCGATAGTACAATGCCTGCCCCTTGGCGTCAAGCTAGGGGACAATGGGCTCCTGATGCCTTCGTTACCGCCACAGGCCAATAGCTATAAATACCGATCAGTAAGCTGCTTGACCCAGATCTTCCAGTCATCGGGTATCTTGTCGTCAGCAATGCCATTACGAACCTCAATAGCTTTAGTGTAGTAGTCTACGAAATCCTGGCTAATGATGAGCCCAGGGTATGGCTCCTGCTCTACGGGGACTCTATTGATAGTTTTTTTGAGTACTGCGCCCATTTTTGCATCAAGGATGCCATAACGTTCTTTCAGGCTTTTGGCTATAGAGGGGTCACCCACATCAAAAACCTCATAGGCAATTCCTTTGGTTTTTCCGAACTGAGCAATAGTAGGATCAACAAAAAGCACCTGGTCCCGCAAGTAGATCTCGAGCCACGCATGGTCAACCGCCCCTCCCGTATCATCCTTCCTAAAGCGGAAGCGCTCCACGATTTCATAAGGGCGGGTCTCGTCATACGTTGGTCCTATAGTAAGCTTGTTATCAAAAAATTTCCTATTAAGTATCTGCGCGAGTGCATAGCTCGAAGGGCCACATCCCCATGACGGAATATGGTATTGGTCGGCGAGTTGTTTGACGCTCACGATATAATCATCTGATATATGGTCAAGGTAAGCCTCGATATATTTGATTTTCTTCTCTGAATCATACTCTTCCTGTCCCTGCGCTATTTTCAAGGGAGAGAGTACCTGGTATATGTTCAAGAGAGAAAGTATCAAAACCAGAGAAAGCAGCACCTTTGTTCCCACGATTTTTTTGACGAAAGCTTGAAGGAATTTCATAAGAGGTCGCATTCTTGTAGCAAAAATATCATACCTATCTTCCCATAAGTGAACCGAGGGGTCAATGGCTATTATGGGAAGATGCCGACGTATATATAAAGTCCCGTCTACTACCGTATAGGACAGACAAATCTTCTTACAAAGATAAATAGAATATTAATGAGCTCTTTGGTCCATAAAGACCCTGAGCTTTTTATTTTTCCTCAAAACAAAAACACCTGCCTTTCGACAGATGCTTTCGTGGGGTTACGTAGTGGAGGATGCTGGAATTAAAGTGTATAATAACCCCATATGATTAAAACTCCAAAGATACAAAAAGCTGCACCCTCAAGACGGTCGAAAAGTGCCAATGAGCGTATTGCTGATGAGATTACAAAAAAAGTGGGCAGGGCAATAAAGAAATTATCAACACGATGAAGTATTTAATATTGGAAGATTTAGAGTTTTGCTTCGACATCATCTATAGGAATATGGATGATGTTTTGAATAAAGCCCCAAGCTATGAAAGCGAAGTGGGCGGAATAAAGCAACTTGAGGCTATTTTGCAAAGATCTGAAGGTATATATTATCCAGATTTTTACGATAAAGTTGCATTCTTATTCTTAGGCATTGATAGAAGTCATTTTTTCTCAAATGGCAACAAGAGATTGGCCATAATCGTATCTCTTATATTTGCTTTTGATAATGGTTATAGATTTGCACATCATTCCAAGGAAATGTATGCCAAGAAACTAAAGGAGTTTTTCCCTGATTATGTCCCAGAAGAGACAGATAGAGATTTTTTGCCAGATGATTTTTTCTATTATCACCTTGCCATTATTGTAGCGGACAGCACCGTCCATAATCTGAGCGATGAGGATTTGAAAACAAAGGTCGCAGAGCTCTTTCGCTATTCATTGAAAAAAGCAGATTGAAGTACTCAAAACAAAAACACCTGCCTTTCGACAGATGTCCTCGTGGGGTCACGTAGTGGAGGACGTGGGAACCTTGATGATGGTCTAGTGGACGTATGTCATCTAATATGGTCGTTATTTGTAAGAGATTTTTTTTATAATTGGGCTATCATTTACAATCTTGAGACTAATTACCTGCCCCTTGGTCGCCAAAAATCTATATTGGGTAATTGTTCCAGAATCATTTACTACATTGTGTCCTTGAATATTCTGAGACTGACTATAAAGTCTGTCGGTGTGCTCATCACCCACTTTGGCGGAGGCTAATACGATATGTGGCTTAAGATGGTTTACAAGATAAATACCTTCGGCAGATTCTCTTCCGTGATGTGGCGCAACCAGTATTCTTGTTGCTCTATCTATTACCGCTGGGGCTTTTCCCGCTAAGGCTAGTTTATTAAACCCTACTTCGCTCAAATCTCCTGGTATTAATAATTGGGTGTTTCCAAATAAAATATTCGTAACGACCGAGGCGTCATTTATGTCCATGCCATCTTCATACTCTATATAGTCAGTCTTAATAGTTAATCCAGCAAAGTTATCAGGATTAACATCGTCATGGGGTAGATGCTGGTAAATATAAGTATTTTGCATGTTTTTATAGACGGTTTTTGCAGTACTCTCTTTGTTTGCATCTTCACTTATTACATTGTTTGGTATTGTGTGATTTCGCCTAAATCTTGTAACCTGAAGTTTACCTGCTGTACACAACTCATTGATGTTGACCAAGTCATTTATATGGTCTTGGTCGGGATGAGAGATAATAAGGTAGTCAATCGTACTGAGCCCAGTTTTTTCTACAAGAAACTTTACGGGGGAAAAGCTATATTCATTATTTGTCCCAACATCAATTTGAATTACTCTGCGGCGGTTAATTGGTACGTCACCAGCGAAGGAGACAAAAGGTGTTATGAACGTCATAGACAATCCATGACCCACGTCCCATAGATAAACATCTAAGTCATTGGACTTCCAGTCAATCATATTGTTTTGTTCTCATTTATCTTGAAGTAAGCCAACATGTATATTTTTTGGTTTTTGAGTTCCTTGTAGTGCTCTCTGCCGTAGTAGCACAGTTCAAAAAGCAGTAAACCACCAAGTAGAAAGGTGACATGACTACCCAGCTCTTTGAAGGTGAGGCAAGAAACCACTAAGATGGCTACGGTTAGATTTCGAAAAAAACCCTCTTTGGCTATTAATACGTCCTTATCTGCAATTGCTGAGTTTGATGTTACTGTATCTGCAAAAACGTACAGCCCAAGTTTGTCTTTTGTGAAATCTAAGCGGTACTTTTCCTTTACTAGTGTGATTAATTCGTTTCTCGTGTATTCTACACGACGCACTGGTATGGTGATGTATTTTGAAAGTCGTGCAATTTTCTCGATAAACTTAATCTTTGTTTCAATATGACGATAGAGAAATAGGCTAAGCATATTCAACACTGCCCCGCATACATATGCGGTGACAAAGTAGACTAAAGGATTGACATTATTAATGTCAAATTCCAATGAGAAAATTCGATTAGAAGCGAATAGCAATAGTAATCCAGGGACGAGATAGCTTATTGTGTCGTAGAATGTAAAATTTAAGTTATTGTTCATAGATACTATTAGGTCGTGTCGTGTGTAGTTGCCTGCTTTACCCTCAATTCTAACAGAAAAAGTCTTTAATACAAGGGTTGTATTTGTAGATTATATTTGATTTTTCATCTAATATGAAAAAGAATTGTTTCTAACAACAAAAACATCTGAGCGCACCCTACGGAAACACCAATTCAGTCGGACATAGGTCAGGAGGAGGGCGACCAAGTGCTTATAAAGAGCAGAGTGACGCTGACTTTTTGATTGCTGTTTGGGAGGGAAGAATCACTGAGAATTCGTTAGACGAAATTATTATATCAGGGGAATTTGGAGCCAAGCATGTATTTGCCAAAAAATGCTTTGAAGGTGACATAAAAATGCTTGTAAAGCTCCTGGATAAGTTGTTTGCAAACAAACAGGCAGTTGAAACGAACTACTACACTCAAGATATAGATATGCAGATAAATAGGATTAATGAACTGATTGATAGCGCTCGAATGTCAGCGCTAAGCCATGAGGTTGTAAGTGTGTAGCCATATTATAAAACGCCCTTTGTGGGGGCGTCTTATCGCGACTGAGATATTTTATTGAACTATCACACAGTCTTTGACCATTGCATTCAAGATTTTACCGTCACCACGTCCTTTAAGTGTTACCTTTTGTCCCTTCTGAAGTGTGGCAGCCTTAGACGCCTCATCTTTGCTTAAATAGCACTGTACACCGAGTAAAGGGTTCTTTGCCTCAAGCTGTACATAAGGGGAGTTCAGAACGTCTTTGCCGATACTGTAGATAGTACCCGTTATCTCGAGAGTCTTACCTTTGTACTTCTCATCTGCCGCAATCTGATTAGCGTCATAGGCGTCATATAGCTCTGTTGCCGTTGTTTTGATTACTGCCTCCTTAGGAGCTGCGGGAACCTCTTTTTTCGGCTCCGTGGTCGTAGATGCCTCTTTTTGAGCTTGTGGAGTGCCTGTGGGCGTCTGTGGCTTAGCCGATGACCCAATAGCTATTAGAACCACCACAACGATTGCCCAGAACCACCATACTTTATAAAACGGCTTTTTTGGCTTTGTTTCCATATATAAAAATATGAATTAAGTGTAATAAATAGGTGAAATTACTGGCAGTGGCTTAATAAAACACAAAGCCCCGTGCCAGCTGAGCCTTTCGGCTCCATACCCCTTTCGAGGCATGACTCACAACAAGTCGCTGAACGCGGGGTTCAGTATTGTTGTGAGCTTTTACGCCATGCCCACGTCAGAAAACATGGGTTTAGGCAATTAAATTGTACTTTGATACTATCAAGAATGTCGTCTCTCGTCCAGCAATATGTTGCTTTTTGTCGTTGGATGGAGTAAACACAAAGGAGTATGTATTTAGCTACTTATGTTTGGGAAAACGCTTGAGACGCAAAAACTCGCTTACTATCTTGGTCTTGATGATTACTATAAAAGTCTCATTGAAAATTTTAATATTAATGAAAAGGAAGAATCAAAATCCTATGATATTTTGATTGGTCTGATAAATAGGTCTTTAATTGCCCGCCCTCGGTTATTTTATTGTTTTCGAGAGTTCGATTCTAGCTTTATAATTCCACGTTCATATCCCGGGGATGATTTGGATATAAAAAAGAACTTCCTTAATTCGCTAAAGATGGATAGGCGTTTTTTACCCGCTACAACAAGGATAAAAATAAATTATTCGTTATGGATACTAGATTTGCCCGAAGATGTTAAGCATCCAAGAGGGGAGTTTGATTCCTTTAGTTTAATTGCTGGGCTATTAGAGCTTGAAAATAAGAATGAGATAGGGCTTATCTCTGCCAAGGTTGAGGCGATATCGGGCGATACTATAACTTTTGAGCTGGAGGTTGATTTAGCACATCAGATATACACTGAAAGAAATGAACCTCGTTTTTATAAAGAGACTGGTGAGCTTTATTTTGATGGTCGCAGAGTAGTATATACAAAAGGCACCTACTCGTACGCTCTTTTATCTATACTTGAAGAATGGCGAGGAATGAAGCTCAAACCTGATACGGTAGCCGAGTATACAAAGTCTTTCTTGGGCGATGATAAATCTTTCAATAACTGGGAGCAGGTGAAGGATGTCTTTAATAAGTTAAGAAAAGATTTTTCATGGAAGAAAGGTAATTACTTCCCAGTGGAATTTAGGAACGGAAAAAACAATAAATACATTATATTTATGGGAAAATAATTTTCCACTAATTCCACTAACTCAGAATCAGGTTTATTTGTTATAGAGTCAAGGTATCAATCTTGATTCTTTTTTTGTGGAACTTTCAGCAAAGAAAATCCAACAATTTCAGGAAATTTACCAAGCGAAGTTTGGTATTGCTTTGTCTGAAAGTGAGGCGCGAAAAAAGGGAACTCAATTGATTCTGTTACTTCAAGTTGTTTACAAGCCCATATCAAATCATTCACGTCAGTTAGGAGAGAGCTAAAGTCTTTTGGCTTACTAAAACTGGCGACCGCGAACTCACCCTCAAGAATGTAGTATAGGCTTTGAGTCGAAACAAGATTTTCGACGCCTTGACAACCTGTGCCACCAAGGGAAATCCTGGAACATAAATAAAGGACAACCTTAAAGGGAGTACACGCGATATTGATTCTTAGGGATAGATTTGAGGGAGAGCCCAGTTATAAGGCAATATATTACTCATAATACATAGAGTTTATGTATAAAAAGGAAGAAGGTTTGACCATCTATAAGAGAGTAGGGGTAACAAAAGAGGTCTACAAGATTTTACGGAAACAAAAATCAGTTAGTAAAACGAGTATGGCGAAGATTGTCTGCAACCTTCTCATTAGGGAGTATGGCGGGAGGTGTTAAAACGATTTATAATTACAAATAATATTGCCACTATGTATCAATCAGAAAATGCAGTCGTAAAACCTCGATATTTTCTATATGCGCGTAAGTCTTCAGAGGCGGATGATAGGCAAGTGCAATCTATAGATGACCAGATAAATAGGCTCCAAGAAATGGCAAATCATCTTGGACTGGATATTATAGATGTTCTTACTGAATCAAAATCTGCAAAAGAACCAAAAATAAGACCAGTATTCAATGAGATGATGTTGAGGATTGATAAGGGGGATGCAGACGCTATTCTGTGTTGGCAATACAATAGACTATCTCGAAACCCTATAGATAGCGCACAAATATCATGGTTCTTGCAAAGAGAAGTCTTGAAGGAGGTTCGTACTATAGACAGAACTTATCTGCCAAGCGATAACGTATTGCTTCTCAATATTGAAAGTGGTAGTGCGAATCAGTTTATTATCGACCTTCGCAAAAATACGAAGCGAGGGATAAGGGGCAAAATAGAACGTGGTGGATTTCCTGGTGTTCCACCCCTCGGATACAAGAATGACGTAATCAATAAAACAATTGTTAAAGATGCAGAGCGTTTTATGGTGATGAGGAAATGCTGGGATATGTTGCTGGAAGGAGGTCACACTGTTTCAGAGATTATGGAGATTGCTCATACAAAGTTTGCACTTACTACTCCAAAAAGAAAGAGGAGGGGCGGGAACCCTATTGGTCAGGCTACCTGGTATCGGATTTTTCACAATCCTTTTTATACAGGATTATTCCAGTACGACGGAAAGACCTATAAGGGCAACCATGTACCAATGATTACCATGGAAGAATATGAGCAAGTACAAGCGATACTTGGCAATAAGAACCAAATACGTCCCAAGACGCACGAATTTGCATTTACAGGGCTTATACGTTGTGGAGACTGTGGTTGTATGGTGACTGCTCAAGAAAAACAGAAGCTCATTAAATCCACAGGTAAACAAGCTAAATACGTTTATTATCGCTGTACACGAAGAAAGCAGGGAATAAAGTGTAAAGAACCTTCCATAACCCTTCCTCTCCTCGAAAAGCAGATTCTTGGTGAAATAGAGAGGTTCACCATTCCCGAAGAATTCAAGGACTGGGCGCTTTCCGAGATGCGAGAGCAGCATGAAGCTGAAGTCGCTTTGCGAAATGGGTCACGTTATGTAAATGAAAAAAGATATGTTGAAATACAGCAAAAAATTGATACGCTAACGGATTTGAGATTAAAAGACCTTCTTACTGATGTTGAATACGCCTCGAGAAAAATTATCCTCCAAAAGGAGCTTATCATTGCAAAGGAGAGATTAGATGAAAATCACAATAGTGCGGAAGAATGGTTGAAGAAAATGGAGCAAGCTTTTGATTTCGTGACACATGCACGAGAACGGTTTATTAAAGGAGGGTTGAAGGAAAAAAGAATCATACTTCAAACTTTAGGACAGAGTTTTGTTTTGAAAGATAAAGTAGTGACATTTGAGCGCTCTGAATGGATTAATCCTATTTCCAACCACAGAAATGGAATCGTAAAAGCAGCAGCTACGTTGGAACCAGAGGCTTTTGTTTCTACTAAAAGCAAAAACGAGGCTTTGAACCTCGCTTTTCGCTCATGGGGTGGCCAACGGGGATCAAACCCGTGACGAGAGGACCACAACCTCTAGTGTTATCACTACACCATGGCCACCATATATATTTCTGCTAAAAGGAACTTACCGCGTCATGAGCCAAATACCCAGGACGACCACTACTATACCCAAATAATTGACAGGCGTCAATGCCTCTTTGAGAAAGAGGGCAGAAGCGAGGGTCGCGACCACAAACATTGAGCTCGTTATAAGAGGAAACGCCTGCCCGAGGGTCATCCGCTGATAGATCGCCGTATAGGTTGGGAAGGTGACGACCGTGAGAAAAACCCCTACGACGATATACGGGTTCGTAGCGATCCCGAGGAGTGATCGTAGCGACACAGAAACCGCAGGAATCTGTCCCGTTCCGATCTTGATGAGGACATTACTGAACGACCCAGCGAGAACCGCGATGATAATGAGAAGTGAGGTAGGCATATCTATAGTGTATCATGCGGCTACGGGTAAAAAAAGAAACCAGGGGGATTAACCTGGTTTCGGACTATTGTGACGCATCAGGAGATATATGAGAGTATCTCCGGTTCCCGAAACGCTTCGAGTGCGATGGCGATCATAGTGCAGAGACTACCGATAATATCACTACAGTATGCATGGACAGAGGTATTGTCGCGCACAGGATACCGGTGGTGTTGCTCCTGGGCACTCACAAAGCGATCGACGGGGATCTGCACGGGGCGAGACTTGGCCGCCCACTCTTCGGCATAGGGGCTACGCGCTGCGAGCAATCCATTGTTGCGAGCAATGAGAGGCGAATATGCAAAAGAACGGTTCGTTTCAAGAGCCATTCGTAAGGTGTCATCAAACGATGATCCCTTCTCAATCCTGGGGATCGTGCGAATGCAGAGATCAACGATGCAGGAGGGACAATGAGTATTGCCATGAGCGATAATATAGCCACGGTTTTCAAAACGCACTATATACGCAAATCGATAACTAACATATCCCACCAGACCTCCTCCTGAGGAGAGAATGGGTGCAGTGGGGTATCGATCCTCCCACGATCGAACAATCTCTCCTATTCTGATGAGCTGCGCACCACGATGAACAAGAGCGCCTTTGAGAGCATGAAATATCTCAGATATCACCGCCCCTCCTGAAATCGCCTGGTCTGCCATTATTGTTGTAGTCATGAGTTCATATTCTCCTTCGGTTGTTAATGTGCGAAAGTACACTGTACCAGGCGAAGGAAAAACTGACAAGGGATGAATTGTCAACAGTATACGGTTTGAAAACAAAAAAACTGCCCCAGAATGAGGCAGCCCCCCGGTGTGTGTTATGCGTCAAATCCTGAGATGATGAGTGTGACAAGGGTAAGAGCGGCGAGAGCGCAGATCCACCATACCCACCGCGAAAAGACGCTGAGCTCACTTGGTGTAAGGTGGCGGTAGCGCACGAGTCCGAGTAACGAGCCAAACCCCACGAAAATGATTCCCCACTGAACCCAGCGGATGAGTGAATTCGTTAGGGACGGCCCTACACTCATATTCATGAATGAGACACGGAATATAATCGCCACAAAACTGATGGCAAGACCAGCGACAAAGGTATATATTTGTGGCTTTTTGATCGAAAGTTCTGCGGTAAGTTCTCGGCGTTGGTTTTCTTCCTCTGAATATCTCTGTTCTTCGAGTGCGCGTATCTTTGCGGGGGTGTAGTGCTTTCTAGTGTGTGTTGATGGAGATTTTAAAAATGATGCACGCAGGTTTGTTTGATCTGAGTATCCTGAGCCACTCATAGGAACCACAATATCCGTCGCCTCCAAGAGTCCGGTCTTGTGCTCAAGGGCGTAGTCTACCGCATCGATAAGATCATTGATCCCATCCTCTCCGAAGATCATCAAGAGGACATCTTCGTATGTGCTATCATCGAGGATTTTTTTAAAATCCTTGAGTTTTTCATAGGAAATATATCCACCCCCAGAGTAATTATTGACGATCATGCCTTTGGCGTCATCTTCGATGCCGCTAAAAGTTTTTAGCGAGAATGAAATAATACTTTGAAGGTATGAGCAGAATTTTTTATCCTTTTCGCAAAGAAAACTCACCGCTCCATTCCGCGCATACCAATAGGGGTGGATGAAGCCAGCAAGTGCAGCGGCAGCAAAGCAAAAAGTACTCGAAAAAGATTCCATTCCTGACGCGAGTTCTTGTTTCCATCCAGGAAACTTTTCGTATATATTGGCTATAACAGTGAGCTTTTCTTTATTGCCGCCACTGAGTTCTGTGGCGCGACTTTCCGCCAGAGAAGGATCCTCGACCACGTCGAAAACATACTTCTTTAGCTCTTTTTCAGATAGGGGATGAAAT
>JAHFHK010000019.1 GCA_023246955.1 Candidatus Uhrbacteria bacterium | reverse complement strand
AATAGATAGCGCGAACTGTTGAGAGATAATCCTGCTGGTCTACTACGCCATCACCGTTCGTATCGCTCAACGAGGAAGCGGTGTGATGAATAATAATCTTCTTCGGTTCGTCATACTGCGTCTTCCAAAGTTTCTCCCGACTCGTACTCGCAAGCTCTACTCCCCCATCCAGCCACTGACTCCGAGGAATATAAGAAACACCTCTCCTGGTCGTAAGCGCAGCAATAGAATAGCGCGAAGACATAACTAACGGCTTCCCCGCCGGCACCGACGCAGTGCTGATGGTAACAACCCCCTGAAACACACCATCAGTCTTCACTTGTACCCTCGTCGCCTTGTTTCTCGCAAACACCTGATATGGTCGTGTGTCCATTTCTTCGTCAGGAGTATCCGCCTCTCCATCAAGAGCTATCCACGGCGACCATCCTTTTTTTTCAAAAAACCGCACCGATGCGCCCACCCCTGTCGGCCACTCTACCACCACCATACTCGCTGAATTTTTAAAAGACATTTCCTGAGAAATACATTCCTTCAGAAAGCAAAAAAAGTTCTTTGGCAAAAGCTCAATATTCGCATTTCCAGCACTCGTTGCCGCAAAAGAAAATCCACTCGTTCCTGGTATAAGAAGAAGGAGTCCAAAAGCACTAATAATTAGGAACTTTTTGAGAGTGAGTATTCGCATGGGGTAGCGTAATACTCATACGATACCACACCGCTATAAGCGTGACAAAAACCCACCATTGCACCGCTAAATCATTTTTGAAATACGGTACGTCTACGAGTCCATGAATCGTCAATACCAAGAGCGCCATAAGTGTTCCAAAGAGAAAACACCGCATCTGAAACGCATCTTCGGTATCCAGTGCGCGCACCCGTCTCAGCGTCATAACCCCCATCGCCCCTACCGCCCCGCACAACAACACAAAGAAGAATACCCCATACAACCCCGTCTCGCTCCAAAAGTTCAAAATGACATTATGGGGGTACATAAATATTTCAATAAACGAGATGTGGTGATACGGCGCAAACACCGCCTTGTACCCCCCTAACCCTGCGCCTGCCAGCCAATGATCACGCAGCATAGGAATACTTTCGCTCCAGACCGTGCGTCGTACATAGCCGGACCAGTCCTGCAAAAGAAGTTTCTCGTGAACCAGACTATAAAGAGGATTCACGGCAATAATCAAAAAGAGCCCAACGCCGATACCATACAGTGTGACCATACGAATCCTCCTCCCCCAGAAAATTCCCCACACTGCGAATCCCACAACCAGGGCAACGATCGCCGCTTCAGTTTTTGAAAAAACAATCGAAAGACCCACCAAAGCGACTAAACCCCCCAATAACGGAACAAGAGCAAAACGATGCCATTTTGCGACCCACTTCGATGTATAAGAAAGAAGTAGCCCAAAGGTCGTCATAATAATAGGCGCAATATAGAGCCCTATTGCGTTCGGATACGGATAAATACTCGTTACGCGACGCTCGATATCCCAAGGGGAAGGTATTTGCCATCCGGTGATTTTCTGATACACTGCGACCAATGCGACTCCTAGCGCAGACAAAGCACACGCCCAGAGAACCGCCTTTGTGTCATTGACGTTTTTCATCACCGAGTAGAGCACTACGGCAAACAGAGCCGGTTCGATAAAATATGCCCGCCATACCCCGAGCGCAGTACTGAGCGATGGAGCAGTAAATACAGAAATGGTAGCACTCAACAAGAACCCTACAGCCACGAGCATCCCTATAAGAAAAAGTCGATTACGAAATAGCGCTTTACGAGGAAGCTTTTTCCAAAAAGAAGGCGCAGTACATACAGCAATGGCATGACGATTGCGAAATGCAGTAACCCCACTAACAACAAGTATCATCACCTCAAGAACCGTAAATGGAACCTGGCCGACAAAAAACCGTATACCGTAGGTAGGCAAGAATGCGATAATACCAAAAACCGCAAGACGAATATTTCGCCATGCACCATACCCAAATAAACCGATAAAGAGAACTACTAAAAATATTTCCATAGAATATGTATATCGCCTGTATCCCCGGATCACACCCCTACCTCTCGTACGGAGAGCTTCATCAAGTCCTCACAACGCAAGGACGTAATTTTTCATGGGAACAGACAAATGAATCATGGGCGTTATTTCAGACATCGACGCCTATCAATATCCCCGAACTCATGAGTATACTCGGAGGCACTGTTAAGCTGGTACAGCTCGCCGAAACCCCACCCATCTCGTACGATATCCTAGCGCACAAAGCAGAAATTGGCGAGTTTTTAAAAAAGAAAAACGGCACAGAAAGCCGTATCACATTTGGTGTCAGTATCTATGGCGCCTCCCAAAAACATAGCGCAGGGGATATTCAAAAAATCGGCCTCACCGTCAAGACACTCCTCAAAGAAGAAGAAATCCCTACGCGATATATCGCTCCACCAGACAACGCGCTCTCCCTCAGCTCTGCACAGGTGTACAATCTCAAACTCATCGAAAAAGGAACCGACCTCGTTTTTCTCGAAACAGAAACAGGGTACCTCATGGGACGCACTGTCGCCGTACAGCCCATAGATGCATTCCGAGAACGCGACCGCAATCGCCCCGCCCGCTCAATGGAACGAGGTATGCTCCCGCCTAAGCTCGCCCGCATCCTCGTAAACCTCTCCGGCACACAATCCCACCACGCGCTGCTCGACCCGTTTTGTGGAACCGGTGTTATTCTCCAAGAAGCATCACTTCTCGGCATCACCTCCTTGACCGGCACCGACAATGACAAGGTGGCGATACAACAAACCGAAAAGAATCTAGAATGGCTCAACACACAGAACCCAGCCCCCACCCCTCTCGCCGATTGTTCTGTCTGTGACGCCCGACATCTTTTGGGGCATTTTGATTATCGCTTTGACCGCATCGTCACTGAAGGGCTCCTCGGCCCCATCACTACCGCTGCAACCCCCCTCCATCGTATCGCGTCCGCAAAGAAATCGCTCGAGACACTCTATAAAGATGTATTCCCTTCTCTCGCTTCTGTACTATCAGAGAGCGGAATCGTAGTAATTGCAATTCCTTTTTGGGACACAAAACCCGAATCAACATTTCTAGAAGTAACCGAAGCGATAGAAAAATATTTCTCCCCTATCACTACCGATCTCATTCCTGAATCACTCCACGAAAAAGCCTTCACGCACAATCGCCCTTCTTTTCTCTACAAACGCCCCCAACAAATGGTAGGCCGAGAAATCTTTGTACTCAAGAAAAAGTCCTAAAGCGGAGACCTCTGTATAGTTTCTTTCGACCGTACTGCTTCGTGATATCCGTGCGAATGTCCCATATGTATGTTCGAAGACGACGTTCCTTTTTCCGATGATACAAGGTAGGACGATCTTCCAAAATATGCCGCCGCAAGTCCAGTAGTGATGGGCACCGCCAGTACCAATGCGGTACTTCCAACAATCGTACGCACTAATTCTTGCGCAACAAATTCGCTATTCAAAACCACCCACAACGGATACATATTATCGACATGAAACAGGAGAAATAGCGGCATCGACGTACCCGCATAGGCGAGCACGAGCGTATTAACAAGAGAGCTAATATGTTCTCGCCCCACCCCGATAGCGGCGTTATACAATTCACGTACCTTCAACGAAGGGTTTGCTTCCTTGAGAGCCTGCACCACCGCCGCTTGTCCTGTCGTGATATCATCGAGCACCCCCAGAGTACCGATGATAATACCGCCAAGCAGTATCCCTCTGAGGTTAAGAGTGGAAGACGCTCCATATTGGAGGAGGAGTGCCTGCTCATCCCCTGATCCAGAAAGCTGCATAACCCATGTCGCAAAGACCGCAAACCCCGCCGCAAACAAAAGCGTGATCAAAGTACTGAACACCGCTATGAACGTTCTCCGATGGAACCCATGCGCGACAAACACCGAGAGCACAACAACGAGTAACGCTCCGGCAACACTGACAAGAAATGGGTCATATCCTTTGAGGATTCCCGGAGTGATGACATAAAGCACCACCCATATACTCGCCACCAATCCGATCACTGATCGTACCCCCTGCCACTTAGTCAACACAACCACAACAATAAAAAAGAACAGCATTATCCCGATCATCCACCATGTTCGATAGGGGTCTGCAATATAATAGGTTGTCATAGTCCCATAACTCGTCGCACCCACCACCACCTGCTCTCCCTTTTTGTATACATGAGTTTGCACCCCGTTCTGATTTGTAACGTTTTTGATCTCTATCGCCTCACTCGTCCCCGCTTTTGTAATCTCCAAAAGTTGAAAGTGCTGCGTGATATCGGCTACCTTCTCGTCCCCTTCTTGCTTGATAGAAGAAACAGTACCACGAAAAAAATCCGCTTTCACCTGCGAGGTATCTTCAGGATATGTGAGACTGGCATCGGGCGATAGCGATGGATCGGTGGGTGCCGCATCAGGAGACGAGGTCGCATCCTGTGGTGAAGGATGCTCTAGTTGAGTCGCAGCGTCAGGGGCAACCGTCTGGGGCGCTTCACTTTGTGCATAAGCAGCAAAGGGCACAACAAAAATCAAACATAGGATACCCACAGCCATCCACCTCCCTATTACTGAACTATATTTTCTAAAATTATATTGTCGCATAAAAATATGAGATATATACAGAAGTATAGAGACAATCACATAAAAAGCCCAGAGTGTATTTTCACCCCGGGCCTACCATACTCTATGGCATTAACAATCTCGCAATTCTGGAGACTGGTTCAATATTTGTGCCTCCATAGAAACAAATAAAGCATACTCTTTCTTCTCTCCCTCAAAAAATGCTCCGACGGTGTGACAATTCTGGAAAGCAAAATTCATCCCAAACCATCCCGTAATTGCATTTCGCATAGCATCACTCGCCATAATACGCAGGAGTTGCCCCCTCGTAACATCATCGAGGGTAGGAGGAGAAAATATTCCTCTTCCGCCACCCTCCTTTTCTTGTGCCACTTTTTCAAAAACACCCCATCCTTCAGGAAGCGATTCTCGCATACAAGATATAAAATCCGTAAGCGTTACCGCTCCCTCCATAAGTGCCTTTTCAACCAAAGCTTCTTTAACCGCACTCAATGACATAGCGTACTCCTCTAGTTTTTTATGAGCAATTAAATACTCACTACCAATATACATATGTATATATACTCGTAGCGAATATCCACCAGCACCAAGCTACTCTATGCCCATCGCCGCTATCTCCGGATGTTTCTTTGTCTCAAAACTACGCAACCGCTCATAGTAATCAACCGGTACATATTTTTTATTCATTGCATTCCAGATACTTTGAAGAGCTTGAAGTGTGCCCGATGATACAAGGGAAAAATCATACGCAGCGACCCCCGAATCCAAAGGAATACTCCCGATAACCTCCGTGGTATGTCGAGCAACAAAATCTCGCATCATCTCAGTTTCCGCAGCACGATTGAGAATCGCATACATAGGAATACCGCTCGCCTTCGCAATACCGGAAATTTGCTCAAACACTTTAATGCTGTTCACATGTCCCTCGACGACACCGACGATCATATCCATTCCGTTATACAATCCAAAGTTCATCATATCGATCCCTGCAACACTATCAGCAATAATATGCGCATTGCCCCCTGTCTGCACAAGCGCGAGGTAATATTTCAAAGGATTAGAATGCCCATGAGCACATCGATCACTCGTCAAAATATCATCACTACCTAGCCCGACGTTCATTAATGAAATTCCTGGTTTCACAGAAACAATTAAACTCGCAGTACATGGATCATGGGGTACAAAAGAAAAAACAGGAAGCGGGGTATCACGAGAAAATATCTCATGCCAGCGTTGTCCTTCAGCAAGCCCAAAGAGATTCATGAACTGTTCGTGAGCATGATGGATCGTAGGATCAGTCTCATGAAAAACATGCCCCACATTAGAAGTGAGATCCATATTGTGATCGGCATCGATAGCGAGCGCTTCCTTTCCTTGCGCAGCAAGAAACTCAGACAACAGCCAGCTAACCGTCGACTTCCCACTACCTCCTTTTCCGACCACCGCAATCTTCATATATTAGACATTACACTTCATACAAAGACCAAAAAAGTCCATACTGTGTCGCTGTATAACAAACCCCTTGAGCGCTTTTTGTTTTTTAACCGATTCAATAATAGACTCATCATCAAAAGAAATATCTTCCACCGCCCCACACTGAGTACATATTGCATGGTGATGATGCGCCCGATCAGCAAGCTCAAAATAACGACAAGTGCCATCAATCAACACTTCAGTAATAACCCCTGAAGCAATACCGTACTCAATGGCACGATATATAGATGTCTTATTCACTCCCTTGCCCGCACGCGAAAACCATTCCACTATAGCAGGCGCCGAAAGTGGCTGATGCTCCTTTTCGAGAAGCGAAAGAAGTGTTTCTTTAACAGAGGTAGGTCTCATACGCATCACTATATGCAACTTAGTTGCATATGTCAAGGGGTACAAAAAAAGAGCTCGATTAAAGCTCTTTGATACACACTTAATAGTATGAGTTTTTACAGATCATCTTTTTGAATACGCTCACGAATCGAGTCTAGGCGCAAATTGAGAGATGAACGCCCATCCACGGAAAGATCTACAAAAACAACAACATTTTGCACCCCATCCCTCACAGGAAGAACGCTTGACCTGTAGAGCGCATCTTTCGGAGGAACAAATCCAATATTGGGTGGCCCATTCCCTTCGCCCGTGGAGACATATCCCCCTTCAGTAAAAAGATCAATTATCCGACGGACATCACTGTTATAGTCTCTCGGGAAACCATCATGATACATGAATTGTACTTCTAACTTTGTAAGTTTTTCCTCCGATTTTTTTTCAAAATAGTACACAATCGATGTATCATTTTTTTGTGGCAAAACTAATTCGGGAACTGGCGCCGGGGTAGTCTCAAAACGAAACGTCATTTTGTCAGTAGGCCTATCGCCCACAACGGTAACAGCGGTAACTTCGGCGGTATAACTAGTTTCGTATTCCAGATTATGAATACTAAGAGAAAACTCTTCTTGTCCTGCCATACGTAGATCTTCTGGATACTTATATTGTTCATAGACTCTACCGTTTGCTTGTCGAACGACAAGATCAACATTTTTCACGGCCTCAGTAAAACCTACATATACGTCCAGATCTTTCCAATGACGACTCCCGTCAGTGTTGCGGGGCACTCTTTCGCTGGAAAGACGAACACCAGCACTAAGAATCGTATGCTCCTTCGCAATCACTGGCACAGGCGTCGAAGCAGCTTTCACTGCATTCGCAAACCCAGCAACATCTGCAGCACTACAGCCGACCAAAGATCCAAAAACAACAATGCTAGCTAATCTGGCGAAAAACGTCTTAATCATTTCAATGTCCTACTTTCTTAAAACGAGCTTTTTGCCCGAATATAAAGGCATAATAGCACGTTTTCGCCTATTTGTCAACCCCCAAAAGCACCTATATATCGTGCTATACTTACTGTGTGGTGGGCCTGGCCGGGTGGCAAACTCCGTGTTAGCACCGGAATCTTCGGGGTTCGACTCCCCGTGGGTCCACCACCATAATTTGACTTTTTTCTACAATCTGCTATTATACAAAGTGCTAACACGGAGCTTGTTGCCATCAGGCAAGACGTAAAAAGAAATTCGTAGTAATACGAATTTCTTTTATTTTTAGACCCTTTTTACCTACGCCCCGTGGCGAAATACCATCACATCGCCATCTTGCGCAACATAATCTTTCCCTTCAATGCGGATCAAGCCTTTTTCCTTTGCTGCCACTTCACTTCCGGCTTCACAAAGACTTTGCCAATTCACCACCTCAGCGCGGATAAAGTTTTTTTCAAAATCAGTATGAATAACGCCGGCTGCTTGTGGTGCCTTTGCCCCCATCGGTACTGTCCATGCACGAGTCTCCTGAGGACCAGTCGTAAAATAAGTAATCAGCCCTACCGTCTCGTACGCAGTACGAATAAACCGATCAAGTCCAGTGGATGTCATTCCTAGTTCTGTGAGTTCCTCTACGGAAAGCTCCGCCATATCCGCCTCCTGCTTTGCGCAAAGAGTAATAATATTCTGAATCCCCGTTCGCTCTCTGAATTGCTGCTGCACACTTTCGGGAACCACCTCTCCCTCGTCAGTATTGATAACGAGAACAAAGGGCTTTATCGTAAGCAGTGCCATATCACGAATCGATATCTCCTCCTCTTCACTAAGCTCGCAGGTATTCGCAAGCTTCCCTACTTCCAGGTGAGCACGAAGACGATTCACCGTCTCAAGCGCAGCAACTACCTTTGCATCACTCCCCGCTTTGAGCTGAGAAGCAAGTGTTGCAGCGCGTTTTTCTAACGTAGCAAGATCCGCAAAGATAAGCTCAAGATGAATCACTTCAATATCATCAAACGGATCTACTTTGTCAGCAACGTGGGTAATGTTTGAATCCTGAAATGCGCGCGTGACATGCGCGATAGCGTCTACGAGACGAATATGAGAAAGAAATTTATTTCCGAGTCCCTCACCAGTAGATGCCCCCTTCACAAGCCCTGCGATATCCACAAATTCTATAACGGCAGGGATTATATCAGCAGAATGGGAAAATGTCGCCAGTGATTCAAGGCGTGAGTCAGGAACTTTGACGATGCCGGTATTAGGTTCAATGGTACAAAAAGGGTAGTTTGCAATATCTACTGCCTTTTTCGTCAATGCTTTAAACAGCGTCGACTTTCCGACATTAGGAAGCCCAACGATACCGATTTTGAGTGCCATACCAACAAATACAATAATTACACGCTCGCTTTCTTAGTTTTGATAGATTCTCCTTTTTTGATCCGTTTTGCAACCTTTCCAGTAATAATATTCTTTATTACACGAAAATTTGCAGCGCGGAACATTACAAAAAGACTATTGAATATCATAGGGTATCTTGAAAAAAACGTATATATTTCCTATACTGCCCATCATAAAGAGACGAGAAAAAAGCATAAGGAACGTAACGCTCAGATATTCTAGAACATTCTCTCCTTTTTGTCAACCATTAAAACTACATTTTCTTTGTAACCATAAGAAAAAACGCTATGTCAGGGCATTCAAAATGGGCAACAACCCACCGTCAAAAAGCCGTAACCGACGCAAAGCGGGGAGCTATATTCACGCGCCTCGCCAAAGCCGTTACGATTGCCGCACGCGATAAAGGGGGTGACCCGGAGACAAACTTCTCTCTTCGCCTCGCAATAGACAAAGCACGAGGAGCGAATATGCCCAAAGATAACATCGATCGAGCGATTAAACGCGGGACAGGAGAGATCGAAGGTGCAGCAATCGAAGCGATAACGTACGAGGGGTATGGGCCCGAAGGAGTTGCTATTCTTATACATTCCCTCACCGACAACAGTAATCGTGCCGTCAACGCAATCAAGCATATCCTCGGTAAAAATGGAGGAAATCTGGGCGCACCCAACTGCGTGCAACGAATGTTTACAAAAAAAAGCTCTCTCGGTATACCCACAACAGTATTCACCGACGAACTTGAACTCGCCCTTATTGAAGAGGGTGCAGAGGATATCGCACGCGATGGCGACCTCACACTCATCACGGCAGCCCCAGAATACCTCAACGATCTCAAAAACATACTTGAATCCCAAAAAATCACCCCAGAATTTGCCGAATACGATTACATATCCGCCACTACCGTCTCATTAAGCGAAGATGCTGCCACAAATCTTGATAGAATCCTCGAGCTCCTCGATGAGTGCGAAGACGTCGAAGATTTTTATACCAACCGAGCATGAACGCCTCATCTTCACGACGCATTCTGGGCATCGACCCAGGATATGGCATCGTCGGATGGGGCATCATAGATCAGCACCAATCCACTCTCCGCTATCGTGCTCATGGCACTATTACCACCCCCGCATCATTCCCTTTCCCAGAAAGGCTGCGTACAATATATACAGAACTGGTCAAGCTGTTTGAAGAATACTCACCAGACCTTATGGGAGTAGAAAAGCTCTATTTTGAAAAAAACGTCAAAACCGCCATCGACGTCAGTCAGGCACGTGGAGTCATTCTCCTCTCCGCAACCCTTCACAATATCGCCTTAGTAGAGTACACTCCTTTGCAAGTTAAGCAGTCGGTAACGGGATTTGGAAAAGCCGACAAAGGACAGGTACAACGTATGGTCAAAAGCATTCTCGCTCTTACAGAAATCCCCAAGCCTGACGACGCAGCCGATGCACTCGCATTAGCGATATGTTCCTCTCAACATCGTATTTAGCCCCTCTAACATTCTTCTATGCAATTCGACGACTCTTTCCTCCATTCGTCGCCTACCCCACACCACGCTCCTGCTCACACACCACCACCGCCTCCTCCGCCAAAAAAGAAGCGCCTTCGTTTTCATATTCCTCGTTTTCATTTCAATAAGAAAAAACTTTTTATTAAATTAGGAGTACTCCTTCTCGTAGGCTTTTTGAGTCTTGGCATCGTCGGAGTAGGAATGTTTGCATGGTTTTCTCGAGAACTTCCGAACCCAAACAAACTCATTGAACGCACTGTTCCTTTGAGTACCAAAATTTATGATCGCACTGGTACCCATATTCTGTATGAGATCCATGGTGATCAACAGCGCACTCTCATCAAACTCGACGACATCCCCGAATATGCCCGCAAAGCAACGATTGCCGTTGAGGATAAGAATTTCTACACCCATAACGGATTCGATCTCAAAGGAATTGTCCGCTCCATCCTCATCAATCTCCTCAAAGGAGGCAAAGCGCAAGGCGGCTCAACAATCACCCAACAGTTCATCAAAAACGCCCTCCTCACCAACGAAAAAACCTACATCCGCAAAATAAAAGAGCTGGTGCTTTCCTATCAACTCGAACAAAACTTTAGCAAAGATCAAATCCTCCAGCTCTATTTTAATGAGATTCCCTATGGTTCAACAGCCTATGGAATAGAGTCTGCGGCACGTACCTATTTTAACAAAGATATCAAAGACGTAACGATGGGTGAAGCAGCAATACTCGCAGCCCTTCCGCAGGCTCCTACGCGTTATTCACCGTGGGGGAATCATCGCGACGAGCTTATGGCACGTCAGCACCTCATCCTCGATCTCATGACCCAACAAGGGTACATAACAAAAGAACAGGCCGAAAAAGCAAAGCAAGAAAAAATAACCTTCGCAGAACAGCGAGGGAATATCACTGCACCCCATTTTGTTTTTTACGTCAAAGAACAACTCTCCAAGCAATACGACCAAAAAACCATCGAACAAGGAGGACTCAAAGTCACCACCTCTCTCGATTATGATCGACAAGTCATCGCCGAGGATGCAATTAAAAAAGGTGCCGCTCGTGCAGCGGGTCTCGGCGCATCGAATGCCGCACTCGTATCGCTCGATACAAAGACGGGAGAAATTCTCTCGATGGTGGGATCAAAAGACTACTTTGATGAATCGATTGATGGCAATGTCAACGTCGTCCTTGCTGCTCGCCAACCAGGATCCTCCTTTAAGCCTATCGCCTACGCAACAGCATTCGCAAAAGGATATTCCGAACGCACGATCGTCTATGATGTTCTTACAAACTTTGCTGCATCGGGCCCTGCCTATATCCCCAAAAACTACACGGGAAAAGAATATGGTCCCGTCAGTCTCAAACAGGCGCTCGCAGGGTCTCTCAATATTGCTGCCGTAAAAGTTCTTTATCTTGCCGGGCTAAAAAACACACTCGAAACTGCAAAGAAGTTGGGGTATACAACCCTCACCGATCCTGATCGGTACGGCCTCACCCTTGTTCTCGGAGGGGGAGAGGTTACCCTCCTAGAACACACCGCTGCCTATACCGCATTTGCCCGCGAAGGAAAGCGTGTAGAACCTGTTGCTATCCTCAAAGTAGAAGATCGCAATGGACAGACACTCTCCGAATTCAAAGACCCAACAACAACCGACGTATTTGATCCTAATGTAGCCCGCCAAATCAACGATATTCTCTCAGATAACAACGCTCGCTCATATGTATTTGGCGCAAACAACTTTCTTACGCTCGGCTCTCGCCCGGTAGCAGCCAAAACCGGTACCACCAACGACTACCATGATGCATGGACAATCGGGTATACTCCTTCGATCGTCACAGGAGTATGGGTAGGAAATAACAATAACAAGCCGATGAAACGCGCAGACGGTTCCCAAGTAGCTGCCCCTATTTGGAATGAATACATGCGCCGTGTTCTTGGATCAACCCCTATCGAAGTATTTAAACAACCCGAGATTTCCTACACCGGCAAAGACATGCTCGATGGGAAAGTAGGAGAAGAGAAGAAAATAAAGATAAACAAACAGACCGGAAAGATCGCCACAGATTTTACCCCTGCTGAGTTAGTAGAAGAACGAACTTACCACACTATTCACACCATCCTCCACTACATCAACAAAGATGATCCAAAAGGAGACTACCCCGCAAACCCTATGGACGATCCACAATATTGGGGTTGGGAAAATGCAATACAGGATTGGGCAAAACGCAACAATATCATCACAAACGAACAGCCCCCTACCGAGTACGATGATATCTACACTCCCTTTAATGTCCCTACGCTCTCTATAACCTCACCAACGGAAGGAGACATCATCACAGGACCCAACCTTGATGTCGCGGTCCAAACCTCCGCACAGCGCGGTATAACACGTGTAGAGTACCTTCTCGATGGCGCACCTCTCGCCACCGTCACCACCGCCCCATTCTTCGATCTTCATTACCCCCTCACCGGAAATGAAAACGGCTTCCGTACCCTCACCGTCAAAAGCTATGATGATGTAGGAAACATGGCCCAAGCCACCATAACCCTCAACTTCATCATCAAAAAGTAAATCCCGGCAGCACCAACAAAAGACCGTCATCTACCCTTACGGAGCGACGGTTTTTTGTTTCTATAAAAGGATTTTACACTAAGAAACATTGACAAAATAAATAATTCATGGTATAAACAAGACAAGTTTAAAGGAAAAGAGGTTCATTAACATAGGATATAATCTCAATGGCAAAGACGGAAAATGGCAGACCCTAGAACATGTACTCCAACACGGTATCCTTAAGCGCATTGCTGCACGACTATAAAAAATCCAAAAGAAAGAGGTTAAAAAATGAAACCGATTGAAAATCCTCCCCCTAATGAAAATCTTATCGAAGCATTCAGGGAACATCAAGAAAATACTATCCAAGATAGCTGGACATTGGAAATCGAAACAGAATTAGAGCAAGAATCAAATCGATGGATAGCAGATATCCCAAGTATTCCTGGAGTAGTGGTCTATGGAAGTAGTGGAGCCAATAAAGACGAAGCAATAGCATACGTGAAAGCACTGGCTTTTGAAATCATCGCCGACCGCATTCGCCATAACGAAGAGTTTCAGCACATTAGAACTATATCGTTCGTAATGTCTGAATCTCTTCCAGATCCCTCTCCAGAGTTCAATTAATATCAAAAAAGACCCAGGCAATACCCCTGAGTCTTTTTTCTTTTGATACTCTCTGTTCACGTTTTTGAGAGCATAACCGTGAAAAACAATAAAAAATACGCACTCATTCACGGTTATGAGCACAATAGTACATACTACGTTTATTTTTTCTCTACTTTTTCCCCACCCTTATATTCAAAATGTTCACTAATTTTCCAAACACCCTTCTCTCTGAATGCAGGGATATTTTGACGGCGAGCAGCATTCGTTACCGCCGAAGCAGAAAGACTGCGTACTTTTATAAATTCAGACAAGGTAATGATAGTGTCTCCTTTTAGGTAGGTAATCCGCTTATGAAGTGACTCCATTAATCCAAGAGCAAGAATCTTCTCAAGTCTTTTTGTATTCCCATTAGTACGATAGTCACCAAAAGATTTATAGTATTCACCCTTCTCTTTATCCCGAATAATAATCATAGGAAAGCCAAGGCGCTGAAGCTGAAAAGAAATCAAAATACGACCAATACGACCATTTCCATCACAAAACGGATGAATAGTCTCAAAATCTAAATGGAACAAAGCAATTGTATCGAGAAAATAGTCGGAAAAATTACTCGTGTAATCAGTGATAAGAACTTCAATCATTCGCTCAACCTTTTCAGGGGCGGGCGCTACATGAGTCCCTACCCGAACAAACTCCCCGGCAACACGAAAACGACCCGCAATAGCATCATCGATTCCTACGATAAGCATCTGATGGAGAAGCAAAATAAGCTCTTGATTCAAATTGGACTCTTTTGATTTGTGACGAATATAATCAATAACTCGTGCAAGATTTTTTGCCTCATACACCTCTCGAAGCGAAACATTGCGAGAAACCTCCATATCCAGAAGAATCTTTTCAGTCTCCCTAAGTGTAAGAGTCGAGTTTTCGATAGCGTTCGAGTTATATACACTTTCGGGCACTTCAGCATCGTCAATAATAGCCAAAAGTGAGTCCTTTCCTTTACGGAGGATATCAAACTCAGCTCTCAAATTCTTAATACGATCCCTGATTGGTTTAGTTATTGCCATATAAAAACTAGTGAATAGTATACCAATACTATAGCATATTCACGCCTTTTTGTCAACATTTAGTGAATAGAGACTATTTTCTACTCTAATTCACTAATATTTTATTGTTTTAGGACATAATTTAGAACCAATAGCCTTGCCAATAATCCAAAAAGACTCAGGTAATACCCCTGAGTCTTTTTTCTTTTCCTAAAATCCTAAACCCCTTTACTGCCGAATCGGCATCACGAGATACAAATAACTCTCATCCTCAAGCGACTTAATGACGCAGGGACTATTACTATCAATCGCCGCAAAAGAAATCTGATCGC
Source organism: Candidatus Uhrbacteria bacterium (assembly GCA_023246955.1). Taxonomy (GTDB): domain Bacteria; phylum Patescibacteriota; class Patescibacteriia; order JACQRZ01; family JACQRZ01; genus JAHFHK01. Next base: position 3,407 of record JAHFHK010000019.1, on the reverse strand, counting down.
CTTGCATACGGGAAAGCCCGTCGAGAAGATAGCGATGATTAAGAACTACGCTATTCTCGCCCCCCTCCATCTTCACCGGGATCACGACGGTATGTTCGCCGACCGTCGTATTCGAAGCACTGATGGTCAATGATCCTTTTCCTTCACTCACGGATGCAAACTGCAATGTCACATCATTCAACCCCGCTCGTGAAAAAATACTCGACGATTTCACCGCTTTTGTCAGTTCCTGGATATCAATAACCGCCTTTGTATTGTGGTTCTGAGGAATAATCTGTTTGTAATCAGGATACTGTCCGGCAATCGTCTTTGAAATCAGATCAATCTCATCAGTACAGAAGAGAATCTGGTTATCATGAATATAAATCTCTACCGTCTCCGATACATCCGGCAAGATACGCGCAAGCTCCTGAAGAGTACGCAAAGGAACGATCACTTCCTTGGTTCCGGCGAAGTTTTTTGTGACCGGAACCGTCAACTCAGCTAAACGGTAGGCATCAGTCCCCGCCAGCACTAGTGTATTTGCCTCCTGAATGGCCATATAAACCCCACTGAGCTCTGGACGGGACTCATCGTACTTAACCGCAAAGAGAACGTTCTGTATGGCCCGTTTTATGTCTGCAATTTTTACTACGGTTTGCTCCTTTTTTTCAATCGTCGGAATAATAGGGAAGTCATCAGCGACTACTCCTTTCATTTTCGTTGAAAATGTCCCGCATTGCACTGAAGCTACTGACTCAGCGCTCACCTCAATATCAATACGATCTTTAGGAAGGAGACTCACGTACTCAGATGTGATACGTGCATCGAGTGCTACTGAACCATCATGCTCTGCTTTTCCACGTACTCGACACTGAATACCAATTTCAAGATTTGTTGAACAAAGAGTTATAAGCCCGCCTTCTGCTTTAAGAAGTACATTGGTAAGAATAGGAAGTCCAGACTCCTTCCCTGCAATATGACTCGTTACTTGGAGTCCTCGATAGAGATTTTCTTGGGTACAAGAGATTTTCACACAGAGGGAATTTATATAGTTAATATATATGTACTAATACTAGTAATAATAAGCCTGTGGAAACAGTGAATAACTCATTATTTTCTTTTCTCTATAAGTATTATTACGGTATTTGAGCTGTGATAAGTGCTGGGTATATCTGCCGAATGGTTTGAGGATAAAATGAGTAATCCCCTGTATATCCCAACTCATCCCCATGTTTTCCCTATAGTTGTACCCAGTTTTTCCTCACCTGTCTAGATGTTATAAATGCGCTGTCTGATGAGGTCGATATCCTGTTTTATTTTCTGTGACGCCTCCACTTCTTTTGCGATCTTATTATATGCATGGATAGCAGTAGTATGATCACGTCCTCCTAATTCACTTCCGATCATAGGATAGGAAGACTTAAGTTCTTCGCGCATGAGATACATAGTGATCTGACGAGGCAACGATAATTCCTTCTTACGGCACTCCCCTAAGAGATCAGCAATATCCACATTAAAGAACTCAGCAACAATATTAATGAGCTGCTTTGCGGAAATGGATTTCTTTGCATGGGTTGCGGTGATGGAAGAAAGGATCTGTTTGACCTGTTCAAGAGAAATACCTCCTTTTGAAAGCTGAAAATGTGCGTTAACACGGTTGAGTGCCCCTTCAAGCTCACGGATATTACTATGAACAATAGTAGCAATATAGTTAAGGATTTCCGGTGACAGGGTCATATTCTTATCCTTGGCACGGGTTTCAACGATCGCAATACGGGTTTCAAGATCGGGAGCTGCAACGTCAGCAATCATTCCCCATTCAAGACGAGAAAGAAGTCGGTTTTCGATAGCAGGAATCGCTTTTGGAGGACGATCAGAGGTGATAACCACTTGGCGATTAGTTTGATGGAGGGTGTTGAAGGTATGGAAAAACTCTTCCTGAGTACCTTCTTTACTAGAAAGAAACTGAATATCATCGATAAGGAGAACATCAACATTACGATATACTTCCTTAAACTCCTTAGCTTTTCCGGATCGAACCGCCTGAATATAGTCATTAGTAAACTTTTCACAGGTAACAAAAAGGATCTTCTTTCCTGGTGAATGACGGAGAACCTCGTGGCCAATAGCATGAAGAAGGTGGGTTTTACCCAAACCCACCCCTCCATAAATAAAGAGAGGGTTATATACCTCACCCGGCTGAGCGGCTACAGCAAGAGCAGCAGCATTTGCGAGCTCACAGTACTTACCGGCAATGAACTTTTCGAAGGTATATTGAGGGTTGAGGCTAGAAAGATAGGTTTCAGGGGTAGAAGGAAGGGGTATAGGGGTAATAGGCATGGGCGTCTTCTCAACCTCAGGCATAGGAAACGCTGCATGGCCATATTGAGCCGCCTGACGAGCAGTCTCTACCTTATAAATAACCTCTTTTATAGGCTCAGCACTGATATTGCGGAGCGCTTTGAGGATCATGGGGTGGTATTTCTTCTCAAGCCAGTTCTTGGTGAATGCATTAGGAACCGCAACGATAATACGATTGTTTTCATGGGAAACAATAAAAGTCTCTTTGAACCAAGTATTGAAATTGGGCTTAGAAAGCAGGATTTCGAGCTCTCCGAGGGATGCTTGCCAGAGTTGTTGCGGTGTCATAAGGCCAAGGCGACTAAAGGGAGTAAAAGTGTCTCCAGTATATCAGCGAGCTGTGGATAGACAAAGAGAGATATAGGGGGATATTTGTGAATAAGGTGTGTATAACTGGGGATAGTCTGTGTATATCTAATAAAATATACGGAGAACCTCTTGACTTTCATGTGGGTAATCCCCTATACTGACACTATTGATTTTCAGTTGACTTTGTTTTTGTATGCCGAAACGCACCTATCAACCCAAAAAGCGCAAACGAGCAAGAACCCACGGGTTTCGTTCTCGTATGGCCACAAAGAACGGTCGTAACGTGTTAAAACGTCGCCGTGCTAAGGGTCGCGCACGCCTTACCGTATAAAAGGAAGCTTTCATGTTGGCACGTGAATTTCGTCTTTCGAAGACGCTCGACATTCGTCGTGTGTTTCAAAGGGGCAGTTCATGTGCCTCTCCTTTTTTTTCCATAAAATTTCTTCGCAACCCCTCCCCTACCTCCGGATTTCGCTTTGCCGTGATAGTTCCGAACAAGATTTCAAAAAAAGCAGTCGTGCGTAATCGCATTAAGCGTCGCCTTCGAGAAATGGTACGTGCATATGAGACGCAGCTCATCCCTCTCCACTGTGATATCACAATGCAAGGGAAAATGCCTACCATCGAAGCCTCATGGGAGGAGCTTGTGGCGGCATTTGGACGCTGCGTAGACACTATGAAAAGAACGAACACGAGTGTACCGCATCGCCCCTTTCCCGTCAAGGGCTCAAAAAAGCTATGAAGAGAATATTCCT
>JAHFHK010000052.1 GCA_023246955.1 Candidatus Uhrbacteria bacterium | reverse complement strand
TCAATGCATACGCAGACAGCGCGAGCGTTATGGTTTTTTTTGCAAAATTACTTTTATCTTTGGGCTTAATTACTCCTGATATGGTCGCAGTATCGCCTACATGGTATACGGGACGATCGGAATTCATATATATGAACGCTGATTGTGTTTTGGATGCGCCTCCTCCTATTGGCAAAGGAATCACCACGCTTTTCCCGTCTTTTTCGATGACCAAAGGAAGGGAGCGGCCCTCTTTTGCGTCAGTGACTTCTCGTGGAAGAGGTATTCGCACCGTTCCGTCTTTGTCGGTCTCCCCCTTCATAGAGGTGTGCCAAATACTCAGACTCGCGCCATTTATATTCTTATGCGTCTCTTGGTCGGATGCCCACACGACCAGGGAGTCGCCGGCACGCGCCGCATACACCGAAAGAGGAGTTGTCTGAAATCCTACGGTGGTTTCTTTTTCGTTGTACGTCATTACCGCTGCGTACCATCCGTTGTCCTTCATAGCAGGAATGACCACGGTAAGCCCGTTATCTCCTGGACGGATAATTCCTTCGCGGGTGTCTAATTTTACCGCTTGCGCGAGGTCGCTGCGCGTATAGTCACGACTTGAGGCCCAGAGTGGTCGCTCGAAAAGCTTTTTTTGTGAATCGAGATATGCATCACGCGTAGGAAAATGATAGACATCAACGCCGACTTTCTTCCCTGCTATGGCGCGCTCTTCGACGGGGGCGCCTGTCGTGTATACGGGGATGGCGACCTCTTCCCCTTTGGCGAAGGCGAGGTTGTCACGGAGGATTGCGAGTGATTCTTTGGCCATGGTGCTTTCAAATGTGGTTTGAAAACGGAATATGGCGGTATCCGAAAGTGTTATGGTGTCGCCTTTCGGGTGTAAATCTCTGTCGATGGTGACGGTATAGAGGGTGTCGGGGAGGAGATTTTTCTTTGGGACAAATGTTACGACTGCGCCTTGTATACGGAATGATCCTTCTGTTGCGGGGGTGATATGCACTGCTGATTGTAAAGATTGTACGTCGAGCTCCATGGAGGAGAACGCCATCTCGATGCCGGTATCGCGGGGTACCCCTGTTGCGGTATCGCGAGGGAGTGTGGCCTCTAGCGTAAAGGGGCGCTTTGTTTGGTACGCCCAGTTGTATTCACGGATTTTTTTGTCGGTTTTAGTCGGAAAATATACGGTTGCGAGAGACATCTTGTATACGGTCTGTTCGTCGTATTCTTTTTTGGGCTTCAGGATGAGCGTGCGGTTTGTTTTTTTGACAATATCAAAATCCATCGGTGGCTCGGTGTGGACATGCTTTGCCACTAACTCCGCGTCGACGTCGGTCTGGCTGGTGATGATAATCTCGCTGTCGCGGCGCATTCCGAGACTCTCCCACCGTGAAGGACGGAGGTCAAAGTTGTCCTCTCCATGCGATGCGTCCACGACGATATCGGGAAGGGGTTGCTCTTTGACGAAAGGGATCATGTCTCGGTGTTGAAATATCTGTCCACCTAGCCAGATAAGTGTGGCCACAACAAGAAGTACGCCTCCGAGTAGCGGTGCGCGCCTGATCCACACCGGGACCTCCTTTTTCTTCAAAAGATTCGGCGAGGTACTCTCGCTGGGGACTTCCTTGGGCGAGGGTGTTTGGCTTGGCGAAGTGGGATCGGTAGGGGGGAGAAAATTCGGTTGCATACCCTATTATTGTACACCGAATTGGGGTTTCGAAGAAGGAGTGGGCTTTCGTTCGCGGTTCTCGCGGGCGCTCTATTTTTGCGAAAACAAAAAGACCCGAGGATCAGTCCGTCATTTCCTATTACAGGAGATGGGGATGATCCGTGGGTCTAAATTATAAAGCTATTTTGCTTTGAGGAGGGGGAAGCGACCGTCATAGCTTGATCCGTCACTGAGCTGACGGAAGTTAAAGCTACAGCCAAGATCTCCTGCTCCTACATGTGGCAGGAGGCTCGGTGTATACATAACGTCGTCAATTTTTACCAATGCCTGAGAGAAGTACTGAAAACCGCTGCGCCAATTAAGATAAATCTCCTCGGGCTTTTCTAGGCAAAGAAAAAATTCTCTCCACCCGAAACAGCTCCCCGCTTCTTTGGCGCGCCTACACTTCTCATCCAGCAGTAGGAACCTGGAGTCGCTCTTGAGATGAACGTCAAGAAGCTCTTCGCTGAAGTCTGTTGGTGAACTAATACATGGTACGTCTGTGTCGAGCCCGGACATGATCTCCACCTCTTTAGCGACGAAGCCCTCCCTTAATTGCTTTGCATTGAAACTCTCCTTGATATAGTCTTCCAGTTCAGCTTTTGAGCGGAGCCAAAGAGGGGTGGGGCTTTCGGAGAGGGATGCGGAGGTTGCCGCCTCTTCTTTCTCTTCTCTACCCGTATCTCCATCGCAGAATTCTGAAAGTACCGTATTTACTACGTCGATATATTCCGTTTTCACTTCTGGGTGTATGTCAATACTGAAGGCGACGGCAGAGATGAGTTCCATGGGAGAAACGATATAATCTGGATCTGGCCTTGGTGCTTCTAATCTTTCACACATAAAACCCACTAGGATGTCTTTCAGTTCTGGATTTCGAGCAAGTGCTCCGGCAAGCTCTGCTATAAATTCAAGGTCTGATAGGTCTTTGCTTAAAACTTTGTCCACTTCTTACCTCTTTTTAATGTACGTATTCGCTCGTGAGTATATCAAAAACAGCGCCTTTGTCAAGCGCTGTCTTGGTTGTGACTTTTTGCTCTACACCCCCTCGCGTTTGAGCTCTTCGAGGAGTTCGCGGGCTTTTTTGGAGAGGTGTTTGGGGGTATCGAGATGGAGGAGGACGATGAAGTTACCTCGGCCTTTGCCGCGGACATGGGGGACGCCTTTTTCACGAATAGTCACGGTTTGACCATGAATTGCTCCTGGAGGTACTGCGATTGTTTCGTTGCCGTCGAGGGTTTCTATCGTGACTTTGTCACCGAGGGCTGCCTGGGAGAATGTTATAGGCAGTGTGCGGACCAAGTCATCGCCTTTGCGCTGAAATCGCTTGTCGGGTGTTACGCGAATATGGATAAAAAGATCACCGGCGTGCCCGCCACGCTTTCCTGCTTCTCCCTGTCCTGCGAGACGTACCGTCGATCCTTCGTCAACGCCCGCAGGGATAGACACCATGAGGCGTTCTTCTTTGCGACGCACTCCTTCACCTTTGCATTCTTTGCAGGGTTTTTCTGCTTTGCTTCCCTCGCCGTGACATTGAGGGCAGCTTTGCGCCATTTGAATATTCCCGATAAAGGTCTGGCGCACGTACACCACCTGTCCAGAACCATTACACTGCGTACAGGTCACGATCTTGGTCCCTGGCTCTGCGCCATTGCCTGTACAGTGATCACACTTGCTCTTGCGGCTAATATGGATTTCTTTTTGCACGCCAAATACTGCTTCGTGAAATGCAAGCTGGATACCGAGCTCCATATCGGCACCTTGACGGTTCGCTTCTTCGTTCTGTCGTCCTCGTCCCCCGCCGAATCCGAACATATCACCAATATCCCCAAAGTCGAACTCAATGCCCCCTCCCTGACCACCAAATCCTCCTTGTCCTGCAAAATCTTGCCATGAAGGGCCTCCGCCACCCTGTCCTTGTTGCGTATACGCACTATGCCCGAATTGATCGTACTGTGCTTTTTTCTGGGTATCAGAAAGCACCTGGTATGCCTCGTTTATTTCCTTGAACTTCTTCTCATCTCCCGTGGCTTTATCGGGATGATATTCGTGAGCGAGTTTGCGGAAACCTTTTTTTATCTCATCAGCGGAAGCGTTTTTTTGGATTCCGAGGAGTTCGTAATAGTCTTTCATGTCTCGTATTAGGAGACCCCCGCAAAATCGCGTCTTTTTGCTTCACGGGCACCCGCCGAATCCACTCAACGTATTATCCATACGTTTCCTGGATTCGAGCCGCCCGTTCAACAAAAATCCATCAATTTTTCAGAGGTCTCTTTTATTTTTTGAGATTAGTCTTTCTTCTCGAACTCGGCGTCGACGGGGCCTTCTTCCTTCTTTTCTTCTGCTCCGTCTGCTGGCTGTCCTTCTGCTGGAGCACCTGTAGCACCCTGGTTTTGATGCATTGCGGTACCTATTTTTGTCACTGATTGGTTGAGCTCTTCGCTGGCACGTTTTATCGCTTCTATATCATCTGCGTCTTTTGCGGTTTTGAGCGCACTGAGCTTTTCTTCAATTTCTTTCTTTACTTCTTCTGGTGCTTTGTCACCAAAATCTTTCATCGACTTCTCGGTTTGATAGATCATGCTCTCTGCGGTGTTCTTTGTGTCGATTGCATCACGCTTTTTCTTATCTTCATCTGCGTGGAGCTCTGCCTCTTTTTGCATACGCTCGACTTCTTCTTTGCTGAGGCTGGTCGATGCGGTGATGGTGATCTTTTGTTCCTTGCCGCTCGCCTTATCTTTTGCTGATACGTTCAGAATTCCGTTTGCGTCGATATCGAACGTTACTTCTACCTGCGGAACGCCGCGCGGTGACGGAGGAATGCCATCGAGGATAAAGCGACCGAGCGTTTTGTTATCCGATGCCATTTCACGCTCTCCCTGGAGCACGTGGATTTCTACCGATGTCTGATTATCTGCTGCGGTGGAAAATACTTGGCTCTTTGCCGTAGGGATGGTGGTGTTACGCTCGATGAGCTTTGTCATTACGCTTCCCATGGTCTCGAGACCCAATGAGAGTGGTGATACATCGAGGAGGAGCACGTCACGTACTTCGCCCTGAAGTACCCCTGCCTGTACTGCTGCACCGATTGCTACTACTTCATCGGGGTTGACGGACGCGTTGGGCTTTTTACCGAAGAATTCTTCTACCTTCTTTCGCACGAGAGGCATACGGGTCATACCTCCTACGAGAATCACTTCATTGATGTCGCCGACGGAGAGTCCTGCGTCCTGTAATGCTTTTTTACACGGGATGAGGGTTTTTTCGACGAGTTCGAGCGTTAATTCCTCGAGCTTTGCACGGGTCATACGAAGAGAGAGATGCTTTGGACCTGCGGAATCTGAGGTGATGAACGGTTGGTTTATTTCTGTTTCGGAAGACGTGGAAAGTTCTTGCTTTGCTTTTTCCGCTGCTTCTCGGAGACGCTGAAGTGGGAGGACGTCTTTGGAAATATCAATCCCCTGCTCTTTTTTGAATTCGGCGATAATCCACTCGACGATACGCTGGTCAAAGTCGTCACCACCGAGATTG
>JAHFHK010000001.1:58919-68638 GCA_023246955.1 Candidatus Uhrbacteria bacterium | reverse complement strand
CAGATGTATGAATACGCCCCGCCTTTTCCGTCTCCGGAACACGCTGTACGCGATGAACGCCTCCATCAAATTTGAGATGACGATACACATCGGTTCCGTGAATTTCTGCGATGACTTCTTTGACGCCACCAATCTCCGTCTTGTTGAGATCTACCAACGCCACCTTCCATCCCATCTGCTCAGCATAGAGGCTATACATACGAAAGAGTTCGCCCGCGAACAATGCCGCTTCATCACCACCCGTCCCAGCACGAATTTCAATCACAACATCTTTCTTGTCATACGGATCGCGAGGAGTGAAGTATTCATCAATACGATCATTGAGCGCAGCGATCTGTTCGGGCAACGTCGCCATATCCGCCTCCGCCATACCACGAAGATCTTCATCTTCCGACGCAAGCAGTTCCTCCGCCTGCACCTTTTGCTTTGACAGAACATCCTCATGCCCCATTACCTCAAGAATATTCTTCACCTCAGCATATTCACGAGACAGCTCAGTGCGTTTTTGGGAATCAGAAAAAACCTCGGAAGAAGAGAGGGAGGTTTCGAGCGCAGAAAGTTTTTCTTTCAAAAAAAGGTACTGTGAGTGCATATACTATAACCAAACAAAAAGAGAAGGAAGTTTTTAGGCTTCCTTTTCTTCTGGTACGGATGGTGCTTCTGTTGCCGCTTTAGCGTCTTTGCGAACTTCATTTTTGACCCGCTTTGTCTTACGTTCCTTGGCAGTAGACTCCTGCTTTGCAAAACGAGCCTTAAAGAGCTCAACACGACCCGCGGTATCAACCAGCTTTTGCTTACCAGTATAGAACGGATGACATGCCGAACAAAGCTCCAGAGAGATAGCCTCTCGAGTAGAACCAACAGTACGAACAACCCCACAAGCACAGGTAATCGTCGCTTTTTCGAAATAATCAGGGTGGATAGACGTTTGCATACAATAAATAGACGGAAATTCAATAGTGCGTGAAGTATGCCATATTTCGGGAATAATTGCAAGAGGGGGCGTATTTTAGCCACAAAGCCCTTGACAAGATAAGAGATTTGGGGTAGTGTAACAGGTAATCTTTGACAATTTTGAAAGGAAACCCGAACAAAGTGGAAAATCTAGAAGGGCACATTGGGCCCACGGAACACATGATGAATGACATGAGGGGAGCATCTCTTGGTGCAGCATTTACCACGACCCTTGACATGCCCCCTGAAGACCGAGAACTGTCAGATCATGACAGAACTCTCGCATATGAAGAACAAAAACGTCTCAAAAAACTCTCAAAGGAGCAGAGCGTAAAGTTCGTTGAAGCCCTCTATATGGGGGAGATAGTGGGAAGGCTATTCCCCGCGGAATACAACATTCTCCTCCAAACATGCAATGTAAACCGAATATACGCAGCAGTAACAAAAGTACTCCCAGAAGTATTGCGGGAAAGGTTCAATAACACATTCCCAGGGGATATCATCGAAGAAATTGCGGTAAAGATAGCTACCACAGCAGTCCTTACCATTGAAGAATCAGCCGCCATCGACCTAGGGCAACGCATGAATGGAGCAATCCTAGATTTTCTCCAAAAAATTGCAGAAACCCCGGAAGGAAAAGAGTTACTCACCCAGATTGACACCGAAACACCTAAGATGTTTTCAAAAGAAATCGCCGAAGAGACAGAATACCTCCTCTGCGAAATCGTCCCCGATGGACTCCTAGGAGATCTCTTCCACGACCCCGACTTGTTAGCGTCCCTACGCGCAGAATAACGACAAAATAAGCCCATACCCACGTCTCAAGCATAATGCCTTGATCCGTGGGTCTTTTTTATTGACCATCTCCCCAAACATGCTATATTCCTTATTGTTTGCATGTAGAAACTGTTTTCTATAAAAAAACAGCTATTACACCCACGTTTTTGAGGATAATCCCTCGATCACGTGGTTTTTTATATAAGTCTTGCATTTCCACAAACAAAGTGGTAAAATCCCAGTCGTATTAATTTTAATCACTCATGCCTCGTTTTACACTCCTTGGCATTGGATCCGCACGGAGCCCAATGTCGATTCGCGAGGCAGAGGACGTAAAGGAGCACATATAAGTATGTCTAGACTTCCCAGCATCATTGAGATGCTTCAGGCCGGAGTACATCTCGGCCACAAAAAATCACGCCGGCACCCGAAAATGGAGCCATTTATCTTCACGACGAAGAACGAGATGAGCATCATCGACCTCGAAAAAACGGTCGAATATCTCGAAAAAGCAGTCGCCTTCGCAAAAAAGGCCGCCTCCGAAGGGAAAATGATCCTCTTTGTGAGCACAAAACGTCAGGCACAAGCACTCGTTAAGCAGTATGCTGATGCGTGTGGCATGCCCTACGTCAACGTACGTTGGATCGGTGGAACTCTCACAAACTTTGCCGTCATCTCAAAGATGATCAAGAAGCTCAAGGATATGAAAGCAAAGATGGATAGTGGAGACTTTGCGAAGTATACAAAGAAAGAACAGCTCGAACTCTCTCGTACCATCAAGGAGCTCGAAGACACCATCGGCGGTATCCAGAACCTCACCCGTCTCCCTGACGTAGTATTTATCATCGACCCAAAGCGTGACAAAACCGCGCTTCAGGAATCAATCCGTAAGCAGATTCCCATCATCTCGCTCTCCGACACGAACGTGAACCCGAACGAGATCACCTATCCTATCCCCGCAAACGATGACGCAGTAAAGGCAATTACCCTTCTTCTCGGATGTATGACCGATGCAATCAACGAAGGCAAAGCAAACCCCTACGTAAAAGAAATGGCAAAACCCGCAGAAGTAGCAGTGGAAGAGGCGGACATTCCTGTTGTCGTAACCGAAGAAGAAGTGATTGATGAACTCAAGACAGAAGACAAGCTCATCAACAAAGCGGTAAAAGAAATCATCAAAGACAAGGAAGAAAAAGAAGTAAAGGAAGTAAAGAAAGCAATCCATAAAGAAAAAGAAGAAGCGCGCGTCAAAGAACACACCCCCAAGACAAAATAACTCGTAACATCTCCGTACCTTTATGATAGACGCACAGTCAGTCGCACAACTCCGTGCACAAACCGGCGCAGGCATCATGGATTGCCGCAAAGCACTCGAAGAAACCAATGGTGATTTTGAAAAAGCAGTAGATGCCCTCCGCAAAAGAGGACAAAAAGTCGCTGCTGCAAAATCATCCCGCGAAACGAACGAAGGGCTCGTTCACGCATACATCCACAGCAATGGAAAAACAGGCGCAATGATCGAAGTACTCTGCGAAACAGACTTCGTCGCGCGTAACGAACAGTTTCAAAACTTTTGCCACGACATCGCACTCCACATCGCCGCCGCAAATCCTCTCTACCTCCGCATCGAAGATGTCCCCGAGGAAGTGATAGCTCGCGAAAAGGACATCTACCTCGAACAGATGGCAGGGGAGAACAAACCCGATGAGATCAAAGCAAAGATCATCGACGGTAAGTTCGCTAAATACTATGGCGACGTCTGTCTCATGAAGCAAGCCTTCATCAAAGACGACACGATGACCATCGAACAAGTAATCGAAGAACAAATCGCAAAAACCGGCGAAAACATCCAGATCAAACGCTTCGCCCGCTTTGCGCTCTAAGACCACAACGACACACCGCTACAAAAAACCGATTCGAAAGGATCGGTTTTTTGTACCACATACTGCTATCGTATGTCCTTTTGTTTAAAGAAAGTTGCAATTGGGATCCGAATTGATGACTAATGTATTGACATACAATCCAGATACGGTATAACAACTGAACGATCTTTAACAATATGAGAGGTTTTTTTACCAGATGCAAAGCACTGTAATGAACACGAAGCCGTCACTGTCACTAGAAGAACTCTTCGAGACACTAACCCCCGATGAACGTCGAATACTGACTGATCCCAAGAAAATACCGGCAATACGGGAATTTCTTTGTAGTATGGCAAAGCATGAAGTGAAGAAAAATGACACGCAAAAAGACTTCGAGGTAACATATACTACGATGCAAAAACTATTCGGAGAAAATTTCTTCGGAATTGAGGAAGTAGTGAGAGCATTTACTATACCGAGCAAAGCATCATTTGCTGCACATATCGCTGCAGAAAAAGAAGCACGCAAGATAAAAAAAATGCTACACATAAAGTGCAATGAGCCGGATATGGCATTCTTTCTTGAAAACATAGCACGAGGAACATCCCCAGCAGATGAATGGATGATGATTCTCCATATACCGCACCTCATTAACCACGGAACAAGACATCCGATTACCATGGAATATACAGTAAACACCATGGACAAAAGCTTATATAAAAATGGCAAAGGAAAGCTACTTACAAAAGACTCCCGATGGGCACAGAGCCGATATTTCTATCGATCAGAAAAAATATCCAACTACAGATGGGATCTACTGACAAAACGCTGCATCGACGAAACATACAAAAAGGATACCGATAAACAGGAAAGGACTCTCAAAAGCTATGCAATACAAAACGGCCTAAACCCGTCACTAGTAAGAACACGAAAACCACTCGATATCCTCTACGCATACTTCGTGGCTCTCAGCTCAAGAAATGCAAAGATACTTCTGGATGAGTTTGACCAAGCAGTATGTGAGAGCTCAAACGAAAACGTATATATGGGAGTGAGCAGTTTAGGGGGTCTAAAAATTCACTCCGCGATTCCAGAATACGGAAAAGCGCATAATACCGGACGCATACTCGCAAGGTAAAAAAATACAATAAGGACGCAACCATAATGGCTCGTCCTTATTTTTTTACCTACACCGTTGACACACCACCATTAATCTGATACCCTATGCGTATCGAACATTAAAAACTAAACCGAAAAGAGGAATATACCCTATGGGTCTCGATGCATGCGGAGATGAATACTGGGAACAACGCGATCGTCACATTCAACAAATGGATATCGGTGCTCTTCTGAGTGATCTACTAGAAAAACCCCTTCAAGAAAATGGAACTCTCCTGGAGAAACTGTTCCTAAAACTTGAAAAATACGAACAGGAAACAGGGACAGAACTATTCAAGAAAGACCGAGAACCGCTCCTGCCATTCTTAAAAACACACTTGAAAGGAAAATTCGAAGAATTGCTCGACGAATTAATCCCCATGAAAGTCTGGAATGAAGACTTCCGCAAGCGATACAACGTGTGGGAAGAAATACTTCATAGCGCCGGTCTCGTGACGAAAGATATAGGTATTACCGAGGGGGAGATCAACGTAGTGTCCGTTCGCTATCGTATGCTTTATGGCTCCATACGTCTTCAGGCATTGCAAGATTTTATAGACACAAATGGAGCGAGCATAGAAGGAGATATTCTCGGGCTCCAACCGGAAGAACTCCATGAGCTATGTTTTTCTCGAACGCCGGAAATAAGCCCCGCTGATTTTGGTCTAGAGGAAGGAAGATTCGAAGCACTCGCAATGGAGTATTACAAAATTCTGGAAAAATGGATTGAATCAGCATATGCACAAGACACAACAGTAGAAATGGCAAGTGAAGCACTTTACATACTGTCACGACTAGAAGATAGTAAGAGAGACCTTCAATATGCAGTCCATTTTAGTATCGACAAGATACCGCAGTGGCAAGAAGCGCTTCATAAGAAGAAAAAGGCACTGAAACTTATTTCTGACATGAATTCCGGTGAGGGAAATATGAATAATACGATTCAGGAAATCAAATCAGGAAAATTTTCCCCCAACGATCTTGGTCTCTCATCACCCGAACAATTGAAAGACATAACAGAAGAATACCAAGAGCGAAAAAAGACCATAGTCGTCAGGCAAGCAAATGAATTGATGGCAAAAATACGCGAAGGCAATCTTTCATCAATAAAAGCAGTGATTTCCTTCCTGGAAAAGGAAGGGTTCCAACTAGGAGATATAGGGCTCACTGATGCTGAATTTCGCATGCTAGTTATCAATAACCAACGAACGGAGGCGCACAGCCTGAGCCAAAAAGTAGCTTCGGCGCAAGATAGATTGAAGAACGCAGAGCAAGAGCTGAAAGAATTTATGATAAACATGATGACATTCGGAGTCGCCCTGGAAGATTTGATTTCTACGGCGCACTAGAGAAGCACACAATACACAACAGCGGCCACAAAACGGTCGCTTTTTTCTTTGGTAAAATACAGGTCAAACCAAAGCCTACAGATCATTATTTCTGGTTCCGCTATCCCCAAAAAAAGAGAGAATCGCGAGTCTTGACAAACCTCACTAGCATGCTAGGATCAGCATAGTTTTTGAGACACAACAAAAGGGGGATATACACGAATGACTATTCTTCAAAGACTGATTGGGCTTTGGCGACAAAGATTTCCGAAAAAGGACACATCATTGCCCACAGAAGTCCAATGGGCAGAAACGTTCATTGAAAATGCAAGTGTAGCGGTGAGTGAGAAGGAATTGCTGGCGCTGATAGAGGGGGAAGTGGAACATGGTTTTGTGACCATACCAGGATGGGCATTTAGAGGAAGCGCACTAATAATTGAAGCAGTTACAGTCGGAACATCTCTCTATCTGTATCCTATGCCAGAAAAATTAGGAACCGCACTATTCTCTATATCCTATTCTGTATTTTGGCTACTGCGAATACTCTTTGTTCAAACGAACATTATGCAGGGTAAAGATAATAAAGAAGATGACGCTGTGGGCGCCTTCGGATTTCTTCGATTCGTAGTCCTTGCTATAGGCGGAGTATTCTCTCCTGGGGTTTGGCTTTCACTTGCTTGTTACATAGAACCGAATATAATAAGATCCATTAATAATGATAAGTATCCCCTCTACCGGAAAAAAATCATCGTCCCACCGACCTTCGCGCGCTTCCGCGAACAGTATGCAAAAGCCATCGATATCAAGAAGACGCACATGCTCGGTATTCTCGACGATCTCACCACGAGACTAGAAAAGAAGCAGAACAATCTCGACGAGAATGAAAAGAGACTCATGGCACATGAGAAAACTCTAAAACATTCACGCAAGCAAACCCCCGCGATAGGGGACGAGCAAACAGAAGTGGTAGACAAGACCGTTCAAGAGCTCCGCGATGCGAGAAAGAAGATCAACGCAACGCTAACAGAAACCAAAGACTACCGCGGCAAAATAGCGGGTATCTACGCATTCCTCGGAGACTACGTACAAGAAGACGGTCTCCTCGTCGCACTCCACGATGCACAAAAAGTATTGGAAGGAGTCGACGATCTCCGCTCAGAGGCAAACAATCTGCTCATCGAAAGTTTAGGGAAACTTTCCCTCGACCTTCGCAAGATGGAAAGCACATTACTCACATTGCGAAACGAAGACGCCCTCGCACTTCCCTCGGGGCTCAGCGAGTCAATCCTCGGGCTAGAAGCACAGATGATGCACGTCGGCACGCAGCAAGCCGTATAACACAAATAAATAAGGACAAAACCATAATGGCTCGTCCTTGTTTTTTATTCGAAAAAAAGACTATTGACACCCCCTTGAAAATACCGTATACTGGCATCGTAAATACATTATAAACCAGGAGAATAGGACTTTGAAAAATCATCAAACGACCAAAAAACAGCAAATCTTCGTAATCCACGGAGGGAGCGCATACAATAGTGACGAGGAGTATAGAAGCGCACTCAAGAAACGTGACATAGATCTCGATCGCATGCGAAAGCCTGATTGGAAGATGAGACTCCAAAAATCCCTAGGGAAGAAATACGATGTCCTCACACCACGCATGCCCAATAGTAGTAATGCCAAGTACGCCGATTGGAAAATCTTTTTTGAAAGGTGTATACCGCACCTCGACCAAGAAGTGATCTTCATAGGACACTCACTCGGGGGAATATTTCTCGCAAAATATCTGTCCGAAGAAAGGTATCCGAAAAAGATCACCGCAGCATTCTTCGTCGCGGCTCCCTACAACACCAAAGAGATACATCCTCTTGCAGATTTTGTCCTAGGAGACAATCTTGAAAAAATCTCTGCGCAGTGCGACAATCTCTTTTTCTACCACAGCCAAGATGACGAAGTGGTTCCTTTCTCGAGCTATAAGCAGTACAAAGAAAAGCTGCCGGCGATAAAAGGAAGAATATTCAGCGACAGGGGACATATGAACGGAAAGAAATTTCCCGAGCTCGTCGCCGATATCACCGCGCTCACTCGATCCTTGAAAGAAAATCAGAAAAAAGAGGCATTTGAAAAGAGAACAAAAATCATTCTCGCCACCACTAACCCCAGTAAAATCGAGCAAATCAGAGATGTCTTCAAAAACACACGTTTCCGCATCCTCACCGCCGCCGAGGCAGGAGTACAAGGAGAAGCGATCGAAGACGGAGAAACCCTTCAAGAAAACGCACTGAAAAAAGCGCTGTATGCGAAAGAGCGTCTTCCGGAAGGTACATGGATACTAGCAGACGACACAGGAGTATTCATTCATGCGCTCGTTGGACAACCAGGTATCCGAGCAACGCGGTGGGCGGGAGAAAACGCAACGACCGATGAGATTATGCAGTTCACCCTGAAAAAACTCGAAGGTGCACACAATCGAGACGCACACTTTGAAACAGTGGTAGCGCTCATAGCTCCAGATGGAAGACATCGCTTTTTCAGCGGCGTAGCACAAGGACATTTTCTCGAAGCACCCAGAACAAGGCCGCAGCCCAAGATGCCGTACAGCCCTATCTTTATGCCCAACCAAAGCAACCACGTTTGGGCAGAAATGACCGTCGAGGAAGAAAACAGAATCTCTCACCGCGGAAAAGCGTTCAGCAAAGCAAAACTATATATGCAAGAGTACTACTTAATGGACTACGACTAATACAATACTTACGCCCACTACGAAATTATCGTGGTGGGCTATTTTTTTACCCAAAAACCCCGCAATTGCCCGAAACCCTCTTTGGCGATATACTATAGCTATCAAACCCTATATCACTCACAAACACTATGATCAAAGCAAAACGCGACGGGCAAGACATGCATTTTGATAATATGGAAGAAGTTCTTGTGTTTTTGGTAGAAAACATGGTCTTAAGAAGCGAGGCTGACGAGACCACTGCTACACTAAGAGCAGAAATAAGAGAAGTGCGAACAGAACTAAAAGGCGATATAGGTAGCCTACGTACAGATCTCAAAAGCGACATGGCATCTCTCGAACACCGCCTCAAAGACCATATTGATACCGGCCTCGCAGACGTCAAACGCACCACCGCTCCACTCTTGAGAGAGAAAGGTATCATTTCAAAATCAGAAGGCCTGGAATATATCCGTGCCACTGCATAAATTTCCCCTCTATGCCCATCCGCGTCGCCATCAATGGTTTTGGTCGTATCGGCCGCAATACCTTCAAAGCAGGATTCGATAATCCTGACCTAGAGTTCGTCGCCGTCAACGACCTCACCGATCCCATCACGCTCGCACACCTTCTCAAATATGACTCGGTGTACGGCCCCTTCGGCAAAACCGTATCCGTCGAAGGTACCACCCTCATCGTCGATGGCAAAAAAATCACCATCGTCGCTGAAAAAGAACCAGAGAAACTTCCATGGAAATCCCTCAACGTTGATGTAGTGCTGGAATGTACGGGACGCTTCACAAAAGCCGAAGACGCGACAAAGCATATCACCGCAGGCGCACAACGCGTCATCGTATCTGCCCCCGTCAAAGGCGGAGCAGTACCCACATATGTTCTGGGAGTCAACTCGGACAAATATAA
>JAHFHK010000001.1:36550-58909 GCA_023246955.1 Candidatus Uhrbacteria bacterium | reverse complement strand
TCATCAACAACGCCTCCTGCACCACGAACTGTATCTCGCCAGTCGCCGCCATCATGCATGAAAAGATCGGCGTCGCCAAAGCCC
Source organism: Candidatus Uhrbacteria bacterium (assembly GCA_023246955.1). Lineage (GTDB taxonomy): Bacteria > Patescibacteriota > Patescibacteriia > JACQRZ01 > JACQRZ01 > JAHFHK01. Next base: position 58,825 of record JAHFHK010000001.1, on the reverse strand, counting down.
TCATGACCACGATTCACGCCGTCACCGCTGAACAGAATCTCGTCGATGCACCCCCACCAGGAATGAAAGGGGGAGACCTCCGCCGCGCACGCAACGCCTACCAGAACATGATCCCGACTTCTACCGGTGCCGCTATCGCCACCACCGAAACCATCCCTGAGCTCAAAGGACTCTTCGATGGACTCTCAATCCGCGTCCCTATTCCTACCGTATCGATGGCAGACTTCACGTTCCTCCTGAAACGCAAAACGTCAAAAGAAGAAATCAACGCTCTTCTGGTAGCCGCTAGCAAAGAACCTCGCTTCAAAGGAATCCTCGGCGTCACCGATGAACAACTCGTCTCTTCTGATTTTATTGGAAGCTCATACTCCGCAATCGTCGACCTCTCCCTCACGCAAGTCGTCGACGGTGACCTCGTCAAAGTCGTCGCCTGGTACGACAACGAATGGGGCTACTCCTGCCGCCTCGCCGAAATGGCCGTCAAAGTAGGAAAGGGGATTACGGGAAAATAACCCGAACAGAACCCTCGCAAAAAATAAAAACCGAGATGCTCAATTGAGAATATCTCGGTTTTTTGACTACACTGTTTCATGCCGACACATCGCCAGAATCAATGTAGTGGTGATTATTTTGTCATCTTTTGAAGCAGACTCCCCGCAATATATTTTTTGCGTAAGCAGTTTCAACGTATCGTTGTGCCCTCGCTGAATCGACCGCTTAAAAAGATTGAGATCAACGTTCGTCCTATTCTTCGCATGATACGGAGTGATTCTTTGCAGCGCATGGATATGGATTACCTGTGCCTTCACGAGCTGTGCTACGACATCTCCCACCTCCTTCGAATCATAGAAAATCCTCAAAACCTCCGACCCTATGCTCGCCGCCAAGAGCTCAATGTCTGATCCTCGCGTCGACAAAGGCTCGCCAAAACGATCCAGCGCCCGAAGAGCAAGCGAATCGGTAAATTTCCCCCTAGAATCAACCCCTATCGTCACAATCAAGGTCCCCGCAGGCGAAGAAAAGATAATATCACGCTCTATACGGGACACCGAAACCCGATGACCTTTCTCTGGACTATCACTCACCCGAGCACCCCCCTTCTTTTTAATTCCACTCCCACACTCCCACGAAAGACACCACTCGTCAAGAGCGCAGGATCTTGATATATCCTGATTCTATGATATAGTGCACCTCTAGAACATTAACAACAAGGAGGAGAGGTATATGAAAATCGGATGGTTCACATATTCCTGTGCTGCACTATTCTCGTTTGCGACAATGATTATTCTCATCACCATAGTAATGAGAAGAGGAACTAATATCGGTCTCGTAATGACGGTTTTGGGCATCATTCCCGTCAGCTATTTTGCCATAATGGCCTATCAGAATCTAAAAATGGGAGGAACTATCAGCAAAGGAAGTGTCGCCATACTTATAGTCGCATCAATACTCAGCATCATCGGCAACATCGGACAGTTCGAAGCCGCAAAGATAGCACCCAACGCAGGGCTCCCGTTTGCAGTAATCAGCTTCCAATCTACTCTTATTGCCATTGCGTCGCTCGTAATTTTCAAAGACACGCTCACGCTACTACAAATAGCGGGTATGTTCATGGGGCTCGGGAGCGTACTCCTCCTATCACTAGGAAAATAGAAAAAACTCAAGAATGAGCACGGAGACACATGTCTCCTTTTTTGTTGCAAAATTTCCCAAAACCCCTTGACATCTACCATACTTCTGTTACTATACGCCCCAAGGAGACTTAGAACATTGAAAACAGGTCGATATCTATCTTTAACGTTCAATCGAGGGGTATTGCACCACTTGATTTTCAGAATAACAAGGAGAACCGAAAAAGTGCCTAAGAATACGAAAATATGTTTTGTTTTTTCAACAAACCTCTTTCATGGAGAATTGAGTAAAGATCGCTTTGCTCGCTTCGTAAAAGGAGGGCATCTCGTGCGTTGTCTCAACGCGCTGTCACAGATCCCGTGCTCTATCTCTATCGAAGGAGTCGACATGGAGCTCTATCCTGAACTCGCGGCATTTGCCCAGAACCCAGGAAAAGCAGAAGTGATCGGCGGCGAGTATGCACACGCATTCCCGAACTGGTTGCACACAAACGATAGAAAGCTAGCCAACCTAAACGTTGGAATAGGGAACGGCAGTGACCATCCTGTACGCTTTATAGCGGAGTATAACACCTACCCGCAACCACTGGCGCAAAAAATCGCCGATAGTGCCAAGGAAATGCCGGCAGTCTATGCGGTTGATACAAATACTGCCATCTACTCCGACAATCAAAGTGATGGAATAGTGCCAGCACTTGCGCAACGGTTCGTAGAGCTGAATGGTGTTCACGCCATAAAAAATGGAGGAGTGCTCTATCTCAGAACATACTCCAAGTATATGACACCCATAATCAATGAAGGCTGGTTCGGCTTTCAGCGCTGGCGCGAAGGAAATGCGGAAGCAAAAAAAACTCCACACAACATCGTTGCAAGTATAGAGAATCAACTCAAAATAGCGGAAGCAGACGGAGTGCCAGTTATCTTTATTACTATCGACGTTGAGTCCTGTGTTATCGGTTCACATCATGGCGCCGCAATCTACGAAGAAGCAGTGAGCGCCTTGGTCCAAAGTGGATTACCGCTTATTGGACCACGCGAAGCGTACGAGGTTCTCAAGGCGGTAGCAATAGAAACTGAGCGCCCACATCGTGTCTTAGACCGTAATAAATGGCTAGGACATGACAACCAGCTAACCATGTATAATACGCTACAAGAGGTGGTCTCAAGACTGTGCGACATCAAGCCTTACACTGGACGTTCGGCAGAGCTGGATCGTAAACTTGAGCTTATAGCAGGAGGATCAGATGGATTCGTAGTGTATAAGTATCGAATAGACGACAAAATCAAACTCTCTGCCGACCATGGAGAATTGCTTTTTGGTGGTGAAAACTTTGACTCACTAATGATTCAAAACGCCATCATGCAATATTTCCTAAAGCAAGAACCACTCATGCCTCAACTGCAAAAGCTAGCGGAAAAGAGTGGCTCCAATTCACTCGCCGAGCTCTTTCTCGCCTGGGCAGAAAGAATGGGGGTGTAAAAAACACTAAGCTAAAATAGTCACAGACCCAACAATGCCGAATAGGTAACGTTGGGTCTTTTTTCTTTCCCATATTTTCCCATTTATAAAAACCCTCCGTGCTATACTATATCCATGGCCTTACACTTCAAAACCATCGACGATCTCGACCTCAATGCGAGACGCGTGATTCTTCGCGTTGCTTTTGACGTACCCCTTGCCAAAAAAGGCAAAACCATTCACATCACTGATAACAGCCGCATCAAAGCAAGCATCCCGACAATCAAAGCTCTCATAAAAAAGAAAGCGCGCATCGTCATCCTCTCCTGGCTCGGTCGCCCCGAGGGAAAACCGACCCCCAGTCTTTCCCTCAGACCCATCGCAAAAGAACTTTCACGACTCCTCAAAAAACCCGTTGCCTTTGCACCCCAATGCATCGGACCCAAGACAGAAAAGCTCATCGCGAATCTCAAAGAAGGGGAGATACTCCTTCTCGAAAATGTTCGTTTTGAAAAAGGGGAAATCAACGACGACCCTGCCTTCCTCGACGCCCTATCCCGCCTCGGTGACTGTCTCGTATTCGATGCCTTCGCACAGAGCCACCGCGCCGTCCCTTCCGTCACCGGCCTCCTCTCCCGTATTCCCTGTATCGCAGCAGGAGAGAGCTTCATGACAGAAATCAATACGTTCAACTCACTCCTCACCAAACCCGCACATCCATTCATAGCAGTCATGGGAGGCGCCAAAATTTCCGATAAAATCGAAACCCTCCAAGCAATTCTAAAAAAAGCCGACGTCCTCCTCGTAGGGGGAGCGATGGCGCACGCATTTTTGAAAGCACAAAATATTCCCGTAGGCGCATCCTACCTTGAATCGTCCTCCTCTGACCCCGTCGCCCTCGCACGGAAACTCCTCCTCGCCTACGGACATAAGCTCGTCACAATAACCCCTCACCTCAAAGTCCCCAAAATCATCCTCCCTCACGACCTTCTAGCCGCCCCCTCGTCCAAAAAACCAAAGCAAGCACGCGTCATCAATATCGCAAAACACGAGGAAATCCCACCCCTCTGGCAATTCCTCGATATAGGTCCCGAGACAGCCAAACTCTACAAAAAAATCCTCCTCGAAGCAAAAACAATCTTCTGGAATGGTCCCATGGGCATGAACGAAATCCCAGAGTTCGCCCACGGCACAAAAACAATCATAACCGCAATCGCTACAAGCAAAGGCCAATCCATCATCGGAGGAGGGGACACTGCCACGATCGTCCACGATCTTCACCAAGAAAAATCCTTCGACCACGTATCCACCGGCGGAGGAGCATCCCTAGAATACCTAGCCCACCGCACCCTCCCCGTCCTCCCATACTTGACAAAATAGTAACTTTTTGTTACATTCAAGGCGACAAAAAAAGTTTCTTGAAATAATAAACATCTGGTCATAGCCAAGAGAGGCTTAATAATAGGCTTTTGTTGGCTATAACCATGCCTGGTTATGGTTCCTCCTCGGATAAGAGGAAAAATAAAACGCCCAAATAAGGGCCAGGAGTAATCATGAGTAAAGAATTCGCTGCGGCCGCTTACACTGTTGGTCAGTTGAATGCAATGATCAAGTTAATTAAGAGACAATGTGGGGAAGATGGACCCGAACGACTTCTACGTCGTGAACTGGTAGTTTCTGAGCCGTTTCATTGGCGCATGAAAGATCGTATCATCTATTTCTCGGTCACGAGCGATGGTACGACCGGCGAGGAATGGATTGCACGCTTGGAGGCTAAGAGGGGTCGGGAGTTGGATGACGACGCTAAAGCAGTTCTCAACCATAAGGACTTTCAACCATCTTCTGGTGTCACAACAGAGATCGCTGTTTTCCCAGGTACGTTCTTCTCAAATTTTGAACGCACTACGAAGGGAATTAGTTTCAAAACGAGACATGAAAGTATGTTTACACCAAATCATGAAGTTGCATGTCTCATCTATGAGAAGTTTACAATAAGGGACATAGAAGCTATGGGTCTTTGGGACATTGTAGTAATGCATGAGCCCGTAAAAATCATGAGTTATCACATGCTCCTTAAAGTGAATGGTGAGCGCGAAAAAGATAATACCGTATTAAGCACTCATATCGACACTCCTCATAGCATATGGGGTACAGGACACGGTTTTGCCTTTGTCATTTCGCAATCTAGTTTCTAAACCTAAGCCCCCATAATCATAACAGAAAGACCCATCAATCGGGTCTTTCTTTTTTTACCCATAAATGCTATAATTCGTATACATATCAACCATATATGACCCTTTCCGAAGACATAAAAAAGCTCAAAAAAAAGATCGACACCCTCCGCCCGCTATCAAAATCGGAACTTTTGGAATTGCATAAATGGTACGAGGTTACCTATACCTACCACTCAAACGCGCTTGAAGGAAACACGCTCTCTCTCGGAGAAACCAAGCTCGTGGTAGAAGATGGACTCACGGTAGAGGGGCATCCTATCAGTGAAATCCTAGAAGCAAAAAATCACAAGGAAGTAATTCAGGATCTCATCGCAACAGTCCAGAAAAAAAATCCCGTCACAGAACAACTCATCAAGAAACTTCACAAAACCCTCATCAAAGAAATCGATAACGAAACTGCCGGAAAGTACCGCAAGATTCAGGTATACGTCACCGGAGAAGAAGTTCTCCCACCACCCGCGAGCAAAGTCCCCGCACTTATGAAAGAATACTGGGCATGGTTCGCCTCGCAAAAAAATCCCGATCCCGTTCTCTTCGCCGCAAAAGCACAGTACCGTTTCGTAAAAATCCACCCCTTCACCGACGGCAACGGTAGGCTCGCCCGAGTACTTTCCAACCTCATCCTCATGCGCAAAGGATACCCACTTGTCATCATCCCGCTCGTAACCCGCCAAAAATACCTCGCCGCCCTCCATTCCTCGAACACCGAGGCTGCATTCATCAAATTCTTCCAAGAAATAACCCTCGAAAACATGAAGGATTATATCAGAATGATCGGAAAGGCATAAAACGCAGTTTTAAGATAATCGCATAAAATAGAAATTTGACCCAAAGGGGGTTGACAAAATAGCAAAAATAAGGTATACTCCCACTAGTTTCATTGAAAATACAAAGGAAAAAGGAAGAAAAAAGATGAAAACAAAAAAAGCTTCGATTTTGGTCGTTATTGCATTGTTATGTGGATGCCAGATACCCGCTCCACCATTAAGTGCGGTAGGGGAGGGGTACACACCAACGCACAAAAACATTGAAAGAGCCACGGTCGTCTCAGACCCAAGCCTAACGATGCAAGACCAAGAAAAAATCAAAAACGCGATGGCCGAATTAAAGCCACTTCCGGAGGCAAAAAGCGACGCAGGCGTCATCACAGTAAGCAAAGGAAGTGCTTCGCCGTCGGGAACCATTACCGCGAGTGCCAACACGTACCTAGGGCAATGGGATCTGAGCGCAGGCGCAGGTGAAAATGAAAAAGTATCGCGGCTACGGTTTCGTGCAGTAATCAATACGTTCATCACGGAAAAAACGCTGAAAAACGTAAAGCTACTGCTCAACGGAAGACAAATCGGTACCACCATTCCCTTTATGAAAAGCTCTGCAGTACAGTCGATCACATCGAATGTCGCAGATGTAAATGACGTAACGTTCAACGTAGGCAATAGCCTCATTGTAGCAATGGGAGGAACGAAATCCGTATTCGTTGCAGCAGACGCAACAGATCTCTATGCAGGCAACACCGTCCAGGTAGCGCTCGTATCGGAGTCGGACAACGTAGAAGGCCAGATATCATCAGCCTCAGCAAACGCCCCAGCCGCAACGATCGCGGGGAACGTCATCACTATTGAATAAAATGGCACAGGAAGGAAGAAATAAGGATGGAAAAATTATACGGTATAGTTGGGGGTATGTTCTGTGTCGTCGTAGCAGCATTAATGACCCATGCACAACCAGATCTTAAGTGGGAATATACAGTAGTTATAGAGATGCTAGGATGGCTATGCGGCTATGCGACAGGATGTTTCCTGGGTATTCTAATAAAAGACGGCCCTGAGCAGGATTGATAGCAATCAAATTCAAATCCACAGAAAGATCCGCAATCGGGTCTTTCTTTTTTTACCCGAAAAAGACAAACCCCCGCAAAACCGCTATACTCAGAATAGTAATCTTCTCCCCACATATACCTATGCCATTCCCCATCAAAACCATCCTCGCTCGCGAAATCCTCGATTCACGCGGCAACCCCACTGTTTCCGTAACCGTCACCCTGAAAAACGGCATCACCGGCACCGCGTCCGTCCCCAGCGGCGCGTCCACCGGCTCCCACGAGGCACTCGAACTCCGCGATGGCGATCCAAAGCGCTATGGGGGACAAGGCGTCCTCAAAGCAATCAAGAACGTCAACACAAAGATCGCACCCCATCTCAAAGGCATGGATGCGCTCAAGCAGCGCGCCATCGACGAAGCAATGCTCGCCCTCGACGGAACCGAGAACAAAACCAAGCTCGGCGCCAACGCAATCCTCGGCGTATCCCTTGCCGTAGCACACGCAGCCGCCACCGCTTCGAAAAAACCACTCTACGTATACCTGCGTAAAACATTCCGCATCAAAGAGACAAAATACATCCTGCCTCTCCCTATGATGAACATCATCAACGGAGGACGCCACGCCGACAACAGCCTCTCGATGCAGGAATGTATGATCATCCCACGCGCAAAGAAATTTTCGGAACGCGTACGCATGGGAGCGGAAGTATTTCATACTCTCAAAAAAATCCTCAAAGACGCACACCAAGTACCCCTCGTCGGTGACGAAGGGGGATATGCGCCACAAATCGATGTATTCGCCACCAAAGAAAACCCTGTCGAAGAAGAAGACGAACTCGCGCTCGGACTCATAGTGCAAGCAATCACCGCCGCAGGATACACCCCCGGCAAAGATATTTCACTCGGCGTCGACGTCGCAGCATCGGAGTTTTTTGAAGAAGGAAAGGGCTACGATTTTGATTTCAAGCAAAAATCCAAGGGAACACGCATCCGTTCTTTCGAACAAACCGCCGCGCTCTACACCAGCTGGATGAAAAAATATCCACTCATCTCCATCGAAGATCCTTTTGCAGAAGATCAATGGGATGAATGGCAAACCTTCACGGCAAAACAAGGCAAAAACGTCCAAATCGTCGGGGATGACTTCTTTGTGACGAATACAAAGAGGCTCCAGAAGGGGATTGACTTAGCATGCGCAAATGCTATCCTTATAAAGCTCAACCAAATAGGCACACTGACCGAGACGATCGACTGTATCGCCCTCGCAAAACGCCATAATTACAAGGTTATCATCTCTCATCGCTCTGGAGAGACTGCCGATACCACGATTGCCGACCTTGCCGTAGCGGTGAATGCCGAGTACATCAAGACCGGAAGCCTGTCCCGATCAGAGAGAGTCGAAAAATACAATCGACTTATGGCGATCGAGGCGGAGCTCTAAGGTTTTTTACACCCTGAGACCGAGGTCTCATTTGACACGACGGAGCACTTCGTTATATACGAAACGTTCCGTCGTTTTTTCTATAGAACACTCGTATGGAAGAAGTCACTCCCCACACATTGCCTCACCGTCCCACCGTTCTTGTGATACTCGATGGATTCGGGGTAGCCAATCATTCACCCGCAAATGCGATATCCGAGGCAAAGACGCCCAACTTTGATCATATTATCGCGACCTATCCGACCCTCACCCTCCAGGCATCCGGAGAAGCAACGGGTCTCCCATGGGGGGAATCAGGCAACTCCGAAGTCGGACACATGAATATCGGCGCTGGCCGCATCGTGTCCCAGGAGCTCACGCGCATCAATCAAGAAATCAGCAACGGTCGTTTTTTTGAGAACCTCGCATTCGTTGATTCGATTACGTACGCAAAAGAACACAACTCCCGTCTCCATCTTCTGGGCATCGTGAGCTCTGGAGGAGTCCACAGCCACATCGATCACTGCTTCGCGCTTCTCGAACTTTGCAAACAAAAAGAGTTCACGAACGTCGCCATCCATGTCATACTCGATGGACGTGACGCACCGTATGCAAGTGGACTCGCATATATAGAAAAGCTCGAAGCAAAGATGCTCGAACTGGGAGTAGGACAAATCGCGAGCATATCAGGACGATTCTATGCAATGGATCGCGATAATCATTGGGATCGAGAAGAAAAAGCATATCGTGCAATAGTAGAAGGAAAAAGCGAACGCCTCTTCGATTCAGCAACCAAAGCAATCGATGAAGGATATCACAACAGCATGTACGACGAAGAGTTCGTCCCGACGGTGATCACGAAAAAAAACAAACCCCTTGCCCCCTTCGCATCCAATGATGCGGTGATATTTTTTAACTTTCGCGCCGATCGTGCACGACAGCTCACCCAGGCACTCTCTGTGCCGGAATTTTCACGCTTTGAACGGACTAGTATCGAAGGACTCCATATCGTCACCATGACCCAGTACGAATCAAAAACCCCCGTGGTAGTGGCATATCCACCCATTGCCACCCCCGACAGTCTCGGAGAAGTAATCAGCAAACAAGGACTCACGCAACTCCATATCGCAGAAACAGAAAAATATGCGCACATTACCTACTTCCTTAATAACGGAAAAGAACAGCCCCTCCTCGGAGAAACGCGCATCCTCGTTCCGTCACCATCGGTAGAATCATACGCCGAAAAACCAGAAATGAGCGCACGCGAAATCGCCGATACGGTCGCAAAAAAAATTCAAAACGAGGAATTCGACTTCTATGCCGTAAACTTTGCAAATGCAGACATGGTGGGACATACAGGAAAGCTTAAAGAAACGATTCGTGCCATCGAAACCCTCGACCAATGCATTGGCATCATCATGAAAGCAGTACTGGCCAAAAACGGCGCGCTCGTCATCACCGCCGACCATGGAAATGCAGAGCGCATGTACGATCTCCAAACAGGGGAGATAGACAAGAACCACACCAACAATCCCGTCCCCCTGATGATCATCGCCAAGGACCTCGAAGGGCACTCAGTAGGATCAGTAGACATCCCCGGTAATGATTTGAGTGTATTGGAACCGAGTGGTATCCTTTCTGACGTCGCCCCTACAGTACTTGCCCTTATGGATATCCCCAAAGCCCCCGAAATGACCGGAAGTGACCTTTTGAACCTATCCTAAAGCTTTTTTCTATGCTCAAACAATCACATCTCTTTACTCATACCAAAAAAGAAGCCCCAAAGGACGAAGTAAGCAAAAACGCCCAACTTCTCATCCGCGCCGGATTCGTCCACAAAGAAATGGCAGGGGTATACAGCTATCTTCCGCTAGGCCTGCGCGTACTCACACACGTCGAACGAATCATCCGCGAAGAGATGGACGCGATCGGTGGACAAGAAATCCGCATGGCAACGCTCCACCCCGCAGACCCATGGAAAAAAACCGGAGGCTGGGACGCCATTGATGTGCTCTTCAAGCTCAAGAGCCGCACCGACAACGAATACGCCCTCGGCCAAAGCGAAGAGGAAATCGTCGCCCCCATCGCACAAGAATACGCATTCTCCTACAAAGATCTCCCCATAGCCCTGTACCAGATAGGACAAAAATATCGTGACGAGCTTCGCGCAAAATCAGGCATCATGCGCGGACGAGAATTCGGAATGAAAGATATGTACAGCTTTCATACCAGCCAAGAAGATTTCGATACATTCTATGAAGTCGTCAAAAAAAGCTACATCACGATCTATGAACGGTGCGGGCTGACAGCAAAGGTAACCGAAGCATCCGGGGGAAGTTTTTCAACAAAGATTTCCTACGAATTTATGGTGCTCACTGATGCAGGAGAAGATATGATTCTCTACTGCGAAACCTGCGACTACTGCATCAACGAAGAAATCGCAAAAATCAAAGAAGGGGACGCATGCCCCAAATGTGCAAAATCTTCACTCAAAAGCGGCAAGGCATCAGAAGTAGGAAACGTGTTCGATTTGGGACAAAAATATGCAAAGGCGTTTGAATTCATGTACACGGACGAAAAAGGAGAAAAGCACTATCCTATCATGGGATGTTTTGGCATCGGTGTAACCCGCCTCATGGGAGTAGTCGCAGAAGCACTCTCGGATGAAAAAGGACTCGTATGGCCAACAGAACTTGCGCCCTATTCTTTCCATGTACTCCCACTCCTCGGCAAGGATGCAGATGTGAATGCACGTATCATGAAAGAAGTCGACACGCTCATCGCCACACTCGATCGCAAAGAAAACGGTGTGCTCTTTGACGACCGAACCGATATGTCCGCAGGAGCACGCTTCACCGACGCAGAACTGATCGGTATCCCCACACGTATCGTCATCAGTGAAAAATCCCTCGAAAAAGGAGGGGCAGAAGTCACAAACCGCCATGATGGCACTACAACCATACCATCTCTTGAATCCCTCACTGCATAATCAGCTACACGCATGAAACTCCTGGACCGATTTTTTGGCGCATTCTCAAAAGATCTCGGTATCGACCTCGGTACCGCGAATACGCTTGTGTACGTCAAAGAAAAGGGCATCACGATCAATGAACCATCGGTGGTTGCCGTCAACACACGCACCGACCAGATCCTCGCGGTAGGGAGTGAAGCAAACAAGATGGTAGGCAAAACACCGTCGCATATCACCGCAACCCGCCCCCTCGTCGATGGCGTTATTTCAGATTTTGAAGTCACCGAAAAGATGCTGAAGTATTTTATCGACAAAACACAAAAAGGATCGGGCGCGTTCTTTGCACGCCCCCGCGTCATCATCGGCGTTCCTCTCGAGGTAACCGAAGTAGAGCGCAAGGCAGTAGAAGATGCAGCACTTTCCGCCGGAGCACGCCAAGTATTCTTGATCGAGCAACCCGTCGCCGCAGCAATCGGCGCCCATCTCCCCATAGAAAGCCCTCAAGGCATCATGGTGGTCGATATGGGAGGAGGAACAACCGACATCGCTATAATAGCTCTCGGAGGAATCGTATCCCAAAAATCACTCAAGATCGCTGGAAATGAACTGAATGAGGATATTACACGATATATCCGTGACTTTTTTAACCTGCTCATCGGAGAACGCACCGCTGAGGAAATAAAAATCCATATTGGATCCGCCAAACCCCCCGCACAACCACTCGCCATGAAAGTACGCGGACGAGATCTCCTTTCGGGCCTCCCAAAAGAAATCATCGTAAACGATTCTCAAATACGTGATGCAATCATGCGCACCCTCATCACCATCATCGACAACGTAAAATCAACCATCGAAAAGACACCCCCAGAAGTCGTCGCAGATATCTACGAGAGAGGGATGCTTCTGACGGGAGGGGGAGCGCTTCTCAAAGACTTTGACCAGCTCATCGCTGAAGCGACCGGTGTACCCGTAACGATCGCCGAAGACCCACTCACGGGCGTGGTGCGCGGTACCGCTGCCTTGCTTGAGGATGAAGCGCTCCTACAGCAAATTAATGTGTCACCCACGGGACAACGATAACGATCTATGCGGGCAAAGATTGTTATTCCTGGTATTGGTGCAATAATCGGGGGAGGTATACTCCTGATGGTGCTCTGGAGTGCAGGAGTGCTCCGTCCACTCGACGCATTAGGGGGCTCCATAATAAGCGCAGTGTCCGGCAACCTATACCGAGGAGGGAACACTATCAATACCACCGCACAAACACTCTTCTGCAGCACACAAAGTGATTCCGGATCTCTCGAAAAACGGCTAGAGGAAGCAAGCGCACGAGTTGCTTCTTTAGAATTTGCACAACAAGAAAATGAAACACTCAAAAAACAACTCTCCTACGTACAGAGTCAAAAAAAATCAATCACCTCTGCGGCAGTCATCGGACGCGTAAATACCGTAGGACGAAAGGGGATCGTCATTGACAAAGGTGAGGAAAATGGTATTCATAAAGGATACGCAGTGATTGCCGGAGAGGGAACATTGATCGGCACCGTATCAGAGACCCACCCCACCACGGCAATCGTGCTCTTTCTCTCGGACGCACAGAGCAAAGTTCTCGCAAGTGTTTCAGGACAAGAAAAGCTCAACGGAGTCGCTGAAGGACAGTTTGGGCTCGGTATCGAACTTCACTTCATCCCCATCACCGAGAAAATCAACGAAAACGATCTTGTCACCACAGCGCCCGGAAACGAGTTCATCCCCCCAGGACTACTCATCGGTGCGCTATCCAATATCAAAAGCAAACCCTCCGACCTCTTTCAATCCGCCCAAATCAGCCCCCTTATCCACTACGATGCTATTACCTTCGTATCGGTACTCGTCCCATAGCCTATGGATATTCGTAACTTCTGCATCATCGCCCACATCGATCACGGAAAATCGACCCTCGCGGATCGATTGCTTGAAGTCACCGCCACAGTATCACAACGTGAGATGAAACATCAGCTTCTCGATCAGATGGATCTCGAGCGTGAACGAGGAATCACCATCAAACTTCAGCCCGTCCGCATGGACTATATCTCTGGCGGAAAGCCGTACATCCTCAACCTCATCGACACTCCCGGGCACGTCGACTTTTCCTATGAAGTATCGCGCAGTCTGGCCGCCGTAGAGGGAGCGATCCTTCTCGTTGATGCAACACAAGGCATTCAAGCACAAACCCTCGCCAACCTCTATCTCGCCATGGCCCAAAATCTCACGATTATCCCCGCACTGAACAAAATTGACCTCCCGAGTGCACGCATCGAGCAAGTAAGCGAAGAAGTCATGAACCTCCTCGGATGCACGCGAGAGGAAATCTGTCTCGTCTCGGGAAAAACAGGGCAGGGAGTAGATATACTCCTCGAAGAAATCGTCAAACGTATACCCCCACCGCCACATAGCAGCCAGTCGGCCGCACGCGGGCTGATCTTTGACTCGGTCTACGATGAATATCGCGGAGTACTTGCATACGTACGCGTGTTTGATGGCAGGTTCAAAGCCCATGAAGATATAGGCTTTGCCAACACCCGAGCAACCATGGAACTCCTAGAAACAGGACACTTCAAACCAAAGCCCGTACCCGCAAAAGACCTATCCGAGGGAGAGATAGGATATTTTGTGACCGGATTGCGAGATGTAAAGCAAGTAAAAGTAGGGGATACCGTTACGCATGCCAACACTATGAATGTTCCCGCACTCGAAGGATATAAAGAGGTGAAGCCTATGGTCTTCGCAGGCATTTTTTGTAAAGAAGGGGATCAGTTTCAACGCCTCCGAGATGCAGTAGAAAAGCTGAACCTCAATGACTCCGCATTTACCTTTGAACCAGAACATTCGACGGCACTCGGATTTGGCTTTCGCTGTGGATTCCTCGGCCTACTCCATCTAGAAATCATCCAGGAGCGTCTCCGACGAGAATACAACCTCGATCTCATCATCACCGTACCTTCCGTTGCATACAAAGTAGCCACCGCAAAAGAAATCATCACCATACGCAGCCCTCAAGAACTCCCAGATCAAGGAAGTATCTTGTATATCGAAGAACCATGGATGCGTGTCGATGTAGTAACCCCTGATTCCACCATCGGAAACGTCATGTCTCTCGTTGCCGAAAAAAGAGGAGTCTACAAAAACACCGAATACCTTTCTGGGGAAGGATCAGGAACCGACCGAAGAGTCCTCCTTCATTTTGAAATGCCCCTCGCGTCAGTGCTCGTTGATTTTTACGACAACCTCAAAAGCGTCACCTCTGGATACGCATCACTGAATTACGAATTCCTCGACTATCGAAAAGCAGACGTCGTACGCCTCGATATATTAGTCGCAGAAGACATTGTTGAGGCACTTTCGAGCATCGTATATGAAGATCAGGCATACCACGTAGGAAGAAAAGTAGTAGCAACATTGAAAGATATTTTACCAAGACAGCAATTTGAGATAAAATTACAAGCAGCCATTGGGAGTAAGATCATCGCCTCAGAACGCATCACCGCATTCCGCAAAGATGTCACAAGCGGACTCTACGGAGGAGACGTGTCACGAAAGCAAAAACTCCTCGCAAAGCAAAAGAAAGGAAAGAAGCGCATGATGTCCCAAGGCAGAGTCGATATACCGCCGGAAGCATACCTTTCCGTGCTCAAGCGTGGATAGGAGACCCCTGCAAAATCGCGCCTTTTCATTTCATGGGCACCCGTCAAATCCACTCAATGTAGCTACATCTACATTTCCTGGATTCGACAGCCCATTCAATGAAAATCCATCAATTTTTCAGAGGTCTCACAAATAACTACACCACCCCTATGCGTTTTTCTTCCCGTAACCAAAAAAGAGCGCTCACCGTTATCGCCATTCTCATGGCGCTTTCTTTGATACTGAGCATCATGGGGCCACTTGCCTCAGGTTTCATGTAAATACATCTCCTCCTATGTTTACCGACATATATTCTCCTCGTCTTGAAGTACCAAAAGATATACCGGCGTTACCGAGTATGCCGCCCACACAAAAACAAACCACACACCCCACCGAGACACAGGCGCAACAGAATGCGGCAGCACCTGAAACACAGGGTTCATCTATCCCTGGTGCATCAGTGTCCGCCATCGTCCCGCTCACAGAATTCAATAAGCCCAAAGAGCCATTTTTCACATTCCCCAAAATTGATCCGTATTTCCAAATGCTCGGCATTACCGTACTCTTACTCCTCTTTACTGTTATCGTGGGTACGCTCGTATGGCGCAAATCAAAGAACAAGAAGAAATAGCAATCCAAAAGCAATGGCGCATACGAGAGGCGTCAGATGAAAATTACGAAGAGCTCACGATATACCCACCCGTCATTGCTTCTCTCCTCGCACAGCGCGGCATCACCACATCGGACGCCGCGGCTGTTTTTTTTGCACCCGATTATGAACGCGACGTACACGATCCATTTCTCTTTGACGATATGGAAAAAGCGGTGCGACGTCTCATCACCGCGATCAGAGCAGGGGAGCGCATCACCATCCATGGTGACTACGACGTTGATGGCGTTTCGGGCTCCACTGTACTCTATGACACCCTCACGCTCTTCGGAGGCAACGTAGGGGTATATTTGCCCCACCGAGAGACCGAAGGATACGGCATGCACAATACCGCCATAGACGAGCTCGCAGCACAAGGAACCAAAGTCATCATCACCGTCGATTGCGGTATCGCCAACACCGACGAAACGGCACATGCAAATACTCTCGGCATCGACGTCATCATCACCGACCATCATCAATTCTCCGAAGACCCCGATCGCATCCCGAAAGCCTACGCCATCATCCACCCCCGCGTCCACGCAGACCGCTATCCCTTTAAGCACCTCGCAGGAGTCGGCTCCGCGTTCAAGCTCGTACAAGGAATGATCCAGGCAGAATTCGATCCAGAATTCGCCACCCTTCGCGCGTCACTCACCGACAACGAAGGAAATCCCATCCACTGGGAAGCCTACCAAAAATGGCTCCTCGATCTCGTCTGTACCGCAACCATCACCGACTGCATGCCCCTCATGGGAGAAAATCGCGCCTTCGTAAAATATGGCCTTCTCGTCCTCAACAAAACGCGCCGCACCGGTCTTCAATGGCTTCTCCGCACCGCCGGGGTAGAAGGCAAAACAGTAGACACGCGCACTATAGGATTCACGATCGGACCTCGCATCAATGCAGCAGGAAGAATGGAGCACGCCAGTATTGCATTCGAGCTCATGACCTCCCGAACCGACGGGCATGCATCCTCGCTCGCGCAGCGTCTCGAAGAAATAAATACCGCACGACAAAAACTCACCGAACGCGTCTACAAAGAAGTCTTTGCGATGGCACAGGAAGAATACGACAATGGAGCCAAGATCATCATCGCACAAGGCGAAGAATGGCCCATGGGCATCCTCGGGCTCGTCGCAGGAAAAATCGCCAACGCATTTAGTCGCCCCGTTATTCTTCTCACACGTTCCGACAAACGCCACCTCGTCGAAGGTACATCCCGCAGTATCGAAGGATTTAGTATCATCGACGTTCTCCACGCCACGGCACCCCTCCTTGAACGATACGGAGGACACAAAGCAGCGGCAGGACTCGCCATGAAGAGCACCGTAAGTTTTGAAGAGTTCAAGATAGCAGCCATAGAGGCAGGCACAAAGCTCCTCGAAAAATTTGATATCACGCCCACCCTCCTTCTCGATGCATCCATGCAACTTCCTGATATACACTGGGAGTTCCTCGAACACCTCGCACGCTTCGAACCCCATGGACACGGCAATGCCAAACCCATGTTTTCGGTACCCGAAGTACGCATCACCGGACTACAAACCATGGGGATCAACAACAAGCACCTTCGCATGACCGTCGACAAGAACGGCACCTCGCGCAAAGCGATAGGGTTTTCGATGGGAAAGCGCAGCACCGAATTCAACCCCGGAGACCTCGTTGACCTCGCCTGTGAAATAGAGGAGAATGAATGGCAAGGACGACGCGAAATACAAATCCGCCTGATCGATATCCGTAAAAGCACCACACTATGACCCACGAACGCATCGAACTCTTTACCGATGGAGGATCCAGAGGCAACCCAGGACCTGCTGCTTTGGGTGTCTATATGCGCGATCTCGATTCAGGCAAAGAATATCGTATCGGCAAATACCTCGGTCACACCACGAACAACCAAGCAGAATACCAAGCACTCGTCGTCGCCCTCGAAAAAGCCCATAGCCTCGGCGCCCACGAAGTGACCTGCTATCTCGACAGCGAACTCGTGGTAAAGCAAATGAAAGGGGAATACAAAGTCAAAGACGCAGGACTGCGTGTCCATTTTGAAGCAATCAAAGAACTTTCAAAGAAATTCAAAAAATTCTCCATCCACCACGTCCGCCGCGAAAAGAACAAGGAAGCCGACGCCGTCGTGAATGAGGTATTAGACAGGCATAGTAGAACATAAATACATCAGTACTGCCACAAACGAAGGAATCTTGACAAAAAGAGGCATATATGATAGCCTCGTGGTATACACGAACGTTGAAAATATAAGGAAAATAGCAACAAAAGGGAGAGAAACGATGCATCTATGGCGAAAGAAAGATGATACGACCGAAGAGAAGATGAGAGCACTCCTCGAAAAGAAAGGGGAAGTTGCAACCGAAGAATCAGAAAAGACCCCAGAAGATATACCGGTGATCGTCCATGAATTCTGGATATCCTTACAGGATATACGCTCCGCAAAAAAAGAGAAGAACGAAGCGTGGGTAGAACTTTCAGACCTCTCTCAAAGAACACAACAACGCTTTAGTATTGCAAGAGATCCTTTATTTATTGAAGAAAAAGAACTGCAAAAGCATTTCGGAATTTTTCTCAATACAATACTGACTGGGGGAGCCACAGAAGATATAGGAAGCATCTGCCAAGCACTCGATCTTATAAAAGGTCAATGTGCCGAAAGCAAAGAACAGAGGAGTGAGAAAGCAAAGCAATGGGGTAATCTCAAAAATACCCTAAAGCAATTACCGGGAAATATATTCCATTACGGACTCGTTACCTTGAATTACGCGATATATCTCTGCTATCTCATTGTACCACTGACGCTCCCATGGCTCTCTTCATCGCTCGGTAGCGGCGGCATGATGCTAGTGGGTCTTATGATGATAGAGGTTTTATGCTGGTGCCTGTTCTTTATATATTTTCCAGGCATAGGTAAAGGAGACCCCGGGTTTTTCTTCATTTCCCATTTGGCTGGAGTGGCATTATGCATGTCAGCATGGGGTATAGCCTACCAAATTGGTGATTTCGATAAAGGAACATACTTCCTCACCGAGAAAAAAAGCGGCGTCATCATCGACGTCCTTCGATTCGATACCTGCCCTAGTGATCGCATTAGTATATGCCAAATCGCAGGAAGACGCAGAGCATCGTTCCTGGATAATGAAGTAGTGCAGGGATTCCCAACCCGAGACACCATAAGGATTCCTTTAAGGAAAAAAACTATTGTAATTTCGTACACTGTCCCACTCGGAAAGATCAAATATCGTTGGAGAGAGGTACCGGGAAGCAAAATTCCAGAAATTCTCACTGCAAGCTCCGAAGAGTTCATAAAACGATACTCAGAGGAATCAAAAACCGAAAAAAAGATAGAGCTGAAGATCAAGAAGGAAGAACTTCTTGTCGGGGGCCTTGGAGAGGAGACTATGAAACAAGAAGTTCAGGAAGAGCAGGATCGATTCACAAATGGTCTTCGAGAATATCTCAATAAGACTGAGTTTCCTGATAAAAAAATCAAGGAAATAGGCGATCTCGTAACAATCGAAAAAATTACCATCGAATAACCATTGCAGCACCAGCTCCAGGCCACGATCGGCACCTGGAGTTTTTTTCTTTTAGTACGCCGAAAGCTAGAGCCACTCTCCTTGACTTTTTCGACGCTTTCTGCTATGTTGTAAGCAGAAAAACGACGGAGAAGAGGGAATTTTTGCCCATATCTCGATCGATTTTGTTCCTTGCTATTACTATGCAATCTAGGCAATCGCCCTTTCTTCTCATTTTTGAGAAGGGCAGGGGAGGAAAGTCCGAACACCCCTTGAAGCAATTCAAGGAAGAGGTAGTCGCTAACGGCGACCCACAGAATTCTTTGTATGCATAGTTGATATGCCTCTCGAGGAAGTAACGTGCGGGACAGTGCCATCGAACGATGGTTCCGACTTTCATCCGCGAGGAAGAGAGCCAGAGCAACAGAAACGCTCTCTTTACAGAGAGGTCGAGGAGACTAAAAACTTCTCGATAAGATACCGCCCGATCCGCCCACCGGCGGAAGGGTAAGGGTGAAATGGTGTGGAAGCCAAAGAATGGCCGACGTCTTCTCTCTCGAAGAGAAGGGGGTAAGAGCGCACCAGTATGTCCCGTGAGGGCATAGCTTGGGCAAACACCTACCAGGTGCAAGAGCGAACGCTCGCATGACCCTATTAGCAATAATAGGGCTAGAGAGATGGTTGCCACTCACGCTCCGCCCACTGGCGGAAAACCGTGAGCACAGAATTCGGCTTATCGGATTGTATGGTAATAGTAGTGAATTAAGATGGAATCAGAGTCTTTACTAGTGTTCCCCCGCAGCGACTTTTGCGGCCCTGCGCAACGGAGCAAGGGGGAATGCTAGTAAAGACGCACGCTATATAAAAAACACGCGATTTTACAAAGACGCATAAAGACTTATGAAACGTTCCGACTTATTTTTCGCATCAGCACTCATACCCGTAGACTTTGCCATGGTTATCATGGCAGGGTTGGTTTCATATTTCCTACGTTTCCAAACCTTCGCCGACATCCGCCCCATTTTTTACGAAATCCCCTTTGAACAATACCTCCAATACCTTATTGTTGTGAGCGCGATCTATATCATCGTATTCGGACTCTCTGGGCTCTATGCCATCGGTGCCTACCGCATCAAATTCGAAATCCCCAAAATCATTGCCGCCTCATCAGCGAGTATCATGGCAATCATTGTACTTATCTTTTTCCGACAAGAACTCTTCACATCACGCTTCATCGTTCTCGCATTCTGGCTTCTGAGCATCATATTTGTATCAGCCGCGCGTGTCCTCATCCGTGTCGTACGCTACCGTCTCTTGAAGCAGGGGATAGGAGCACACCGCGTCATCGTCATCGGCACAGGACATGAAGCCTCTACCATCATAAAAACTCTCCGTAACCGCCCAGGACTCGGATTCCTGGTAGCAAGTACGATCTCACACTTCACCCCTGAAAAAAGCGAAGAGCTCCTCAAAAACATTCAATCCAACGCCATCGATGAACTCATCATCGCAGATTCACATATCTCTCACGAAACACTCCTCGCGATCCTTGCATTCGCGGACGTCGCTCATGTGAACGTGCGCTACACTGCCGACGCTATCGGCGCAAAGAATCTCGAGATCACCACACTCGGCGGCATCCCTATCGTAGAAATAAAACGCACACAGCTCGATGGATGGGGGAGAATCTGGAAGCGAATGTTTGACGCGATCGTATCATTCGTCCTTATCGTCATCCTTTCGCCGATCATGCTCATAGCCGCACTCGCAGTAAAGCTGGAATCAAAAGGACCAGCCATCTACAAAAACGAACGCGTCGGCCCCAAAGGAAATTTCTTAGTATACAAACTCCGATCCATGTACACGCAGTACTGTGTAGGTCCATCAAACGACCCCTCTCTATACGATGGTACAGGAAAGTCCGAAGAATACTTTCTCAAACTTGCAGAAGAAAAAAGTGAGCGGCAGGGACCAGTACTCAAGGTACTCAAAGATCCACGACGCACAAAAATAGGCGCATTCATCGAAAAAACAAGTATCGACGAGCTTCCACAACTCTTCAATGTGCTGGTGGGAAATATGAGCCTCGTAGGCCCACGCCCACATATGCCGATCGAGGTAGCAGGATATGAAAAGCACCATCACAAAGTATTTGGCATCAAACCAGGCGTCACCGGCCTCGCTCAAATCTCCGGCCGCAGCGATCTCGACTTTGACGACGAGGTCAAACTCGACGTATATTACATGGAAAACTGGTCACCCCTCCTCGACCTTGCTATCCTCATAAAGACCCCATGGTCCGTCCTCACGAGAAAATCAGCAATATAGCACATATACGGTATGAAAATCGCCCTCGTCCACGACCATCTCATGCAAGAGGGAGGAGCAGAACGCGTTCTTGAGGTGTTTCGTGAGATATTTCCCGAAGCACCGATTTTTACGCTCCTTTACGATGAGAAAAAATTCGAACAGATCTTCCCCATCGATAACGTACACACATCCTTCATCCAAAACCTCCCCCTCGCACAAAATCACTACCAGTTCTACCTCCCCCTCATGCCCAACGCCACCGAGCGACACGACCTCTCGGAATATGATGTCATCCTCTCCAGCAGCTCGGCATTTTCCAAGGGAGTAATTACACGTTCAACAACACTCCACATCTGCTACTGCCACACCCCAACACGCTACCTCTGGATGGATACCCATAGCTATGTCAAAGAGCTCCAATGGGGGAGTCTCGCAAGAAAAATCGTCCCTTCTTTCCTCACTGGTTTGCGCGTATGGGATCGTCTCGCCGCAGACAGAGTTGATAAATTCGTCGCAAATTCAAAGACCGTACAAGAACGTATCAAAAAATACTACCGCCGTCCCAGTGACATAATCTACCCACCCGT